>JAZNHE010000001.1:0-16429 GCA_045576795.1 Eubacteriales bacterium
CCTCGGTTTACGAGCAGGATGACGAGGCATACGCCATCTGGCGCGACAAGATCGGCGTGCCCGAGGCTCATATCGTTAAGCTCGGCAAGGCAGACAACTTCTGGGAGCACGGCTCAGGACCCTGCGGTCCTTGCTCGGAGATATACTTCGACAGAGGCATTAAGTACGGCTGTGGCAGCCCCGACTGTAAGCCCGGTTGCGATTGCGACCGCTTTATGGAGATATGGAACAACGTATTCTCCCAGTTCAACAACGACGGCAACGGCAATTACACCGAGCTCAAGCAGAAGAATATCGACACAGGTATGGGACTTGAGCGTCTGGCGTGCGTTATGCAGGGTGTGGACAACCTCTTCGAGGTGGACACCGTAAGACGTCTGCTCGATACGGTATGTACAATCGCAGATAAGGAATACGGCAAGGATAACAAGAACGATATATCCATCCGTGTTGTTACCGACCATATAAGAAGCGCAACGTTTATGATTTCCGACGGAGTTATTCCCTCCAACGAGGGCCGCGGATACGTACTGCGCAGAATACTCAGAAGAGCGTGCCGCCACGGTAAGCTCCTCGGTATAAACAGAATGTTCTTAAAGGAGCTTGCAGAGATAGTAATCGATCAGAACGAGGGAGCATATCCCGAGCTGCGTACAAAGTACGATTACATCCTCAAGGTTATCGTTCTCGAGGAGGAGAGATTTAATGCTACCATAGACGCAGGTCTTGGAATTCTCTCGGGAATTATAGACACCGCACTTGCAAACGGTGACAAGCTCATCAGCGGAGGCGATGCCTTCAAGCTCTATGACACCTTTGGCTTCCCTGTTGACCTCACGCGCGAGATTGCAGAGGAAAAGGGACTCGGCATAGACGATGAGGCATTCACCGAGCTTATGAACGAGCAGAAGCAGAGAGCAAGAGCCGCAAGAGGAAACATCTCAGGCTGGTCCGATTCATCAAAATCTCTCCTTGAGGGCATCAAGGAAACGGAATTCCTCGGCTACACCTCCCTTGTATGCGAGGCAAAGGTCGTATCCATAATCACAGACACAGAGAGCGTATCCTCTATCGCAGAGGGTGAGTGCTCCGTAATTCTTGATAAAACAGTCTTCTACGGTGAGGGCGGTGGTCAGGTCGGCGACAGCGGTACAATCGCATCCGACAGTGTAAGTGCAACCGTCATCGACACCAAGAAAACAAACGGTATATTCATTCATCAGATAAGAGTGGACAGCGGATGCCTCAGCGTTGGCGACACTGTAACTCTCGAGGTTGACGGCACACGCCGTGCGGCTATCAAGAGAAACCATTCCTCTGCACATCTTCTCCAGGCGGCTCTGCGCGAGGTGCTCGGCTCACATGTTGAGCAGGCAGGCTCCTACGTTGACGAGAACAGAGTTCGCTTTGACTTCACACATCTGGCAGCTCTCACCCACGACGAGGTGGCGAGAGTTGAGGCACTTGTAAATGCAAACATCCTCAAGGCGGAGCTGTGCTCTACCACCGTAACCGACATAAACTCCGCACGCGCGATGGGTGCTATGGCTCTCTTTGGAGAGAAGTACGGTGACACGGTAAGAGTAGTAAAGATAGGTGAGTCCTCCACCGAGCTCTGCGGAGGCACACACGTATCCAACACGGGCGAGATTGGTCTGTTCAAGATTCTCTCCGAGACGTCTGTTGCCGCAGGCGTGAGAAGAATTGAGGGCACTACAGGTCTTGGTGTGCTTACACTTCTCAAGGAGAAGGACGAACTCATTACAGACTGCGCAAAAGAGCTGAAGGCACAGAATCCCGCAACAATAGCGCAGAAGGCACAGCAGCTCCAGAGCGAGATAAAGGACACACGCCGCGAGCTTGAGAGCGCAAACGCACGTCTTGCGGAAATCAAGACAGAGAGTCTGCTCTCATCTATAAAGACTGTCGGCAAGTTCAAGCTCCTCGTTGCAAAGGTTGAGATGAAGCCCGACGCGGCAAGAGGTCTCTGCGACACCGTAAAGTCGAAGTACTCCGATGCAGTAGCGGTATTTGCTACCGTGAATGACGGAAAGCTCGGCTTTGTAGCCTCTGCAGGTCAGGATGCCGTTAAGGCAGGCGCACACGCAGGTAATATCCTCAAGGAAATCTCGGCTATTACAGGCGGTAAGGGTGGCGGAAGACCCGACAGCGCAATGAGCGGCGGCAAGGACCTCGATAAGATTGACGAGGCTCTCTCGGCAGTTGAGGTAATTCTCGCTTCAATTAAATAAAATACATTCCTTACGGAAAGAAAAAATGCATCCGGGCAGTAACGCTCGGATGCACCTTTTTTATATTATAAGGTTGAAAAGTTGAGTAGCTTATAAATATTTTGTCTATTATCCGAATATTCCGAGAAGATTTGCGCACATTGAGAATATGCCGCATACAATTCCCATTATTCCGAAGATAAGGCCTACCAAGGCGTAATTATCAAAGAATCCGAAATTACGTCTTGCTAAAAGCGCGCCGCCGATAGACACGAGCGCAAGAACAAGGCTCACGTAATAGAAGGGGCAAAGCAGAATGGAAAGTATACCCGCCACAAGAGAAATCACAGACCAGATAAGACTGCGTGAACGAATAGTCGGGGGAAGCTCATAGTATTCCTCCGAGCTCTTCTTCTCCTTCACTTCTTCTGTTATTTCATTATAGGTATCGGCCTCGCCTAAAAGATGCCTGTCACGGTTTTCAAAATCTGTGTTCATACCTGCCTCCTTTCACAAGATATATTTTAACATACAAAAATCAAAAAATCAACCGAATATTCGATAAAATATTACAAATAATAAAATCGGAGGATTTATTGGATGGATATTTTCACAAACAAAGGTAAAAAAGAGCTGATTAAAGCCCATACTCCAAAGAGCAAAAGCGCGAAAAACTGCCTGCTCGCATTCTTGTTTGGCGGCACTATCTGTGCGCTCGGCGAGGCGATGAGAGATATTCTCGTCGGTATGGGAACAAAAGACAAGGACGCCCTCGGTTACGTAAGCATAACACTGATATTAATAGCGTCGCTCCTCACCTCCCTCGGTATATTTGACAGGATTGCAAAGCGCGCAGGAGCCGGGACTCTCGTGCCGATAACAGGCTTCTCAAATGCTGTCACCTCACAGGCAATAGATGCTCACAGTGAGGGGATGGTTATGGGAGTCGGAGCAAAGATATTCACCGTAGCAGGCCCTGTAATTCTCTACGGCATCGCGGCAGGTGTAGTATACGGTATCATATATTACGTCACAAATCTGTTCCTTGCATAACCTACCAATATGTATATTTTTATTTTCATTTGGCGGTAAAATATGCAAATCAAAATTAACACCTTTATATAATATAATATGAAACAAAGGTTTACATTTTTCTATGAAAAGAATAAAAAAACTTGTCACGCCCCCTCGTTTTATATCATACAGCGCGGTGGGTGGATATGAAGAAAAGCACGGTCCTCTCGGCAAGTTCTTCGATTTCTGCGACGAGAGTGACTCATTCGGACAAAAAACGTGGGAGATGTCGGAGGGAGAGATGGGAAGATGCGCTCTTAACATCGCCCTTGCAAAGAGCAAAATGTCACACGACTCACTCGAGCTTTTAGTAGCAGGAGATTTACAAAATCAATGTGTTGCAAGCTCGGTCGGGCTCGACTCCTTTGGTATTCCGTTCCTTGGTATTTACGGTGCGTGCTCAACGTGTACAGAGGCTCTGCTCATACTATCCTCTATGATAGACGAGGGCGTGGCAACCACAGGCGCGTGCGTTACGACCTCGCACAACGCTGCGGCTGAAAGACAATTCCGCACACCCGTGGAATATGGAGGACAACGTGCCCCGTCGGCACAGTGGACTGCAACTGCGGCAGGCGCGTTCATTCTCTCGTCGAATGAGAGGCTGATAGCTTCATCCGAGCTTGGCAATGTGGAAATCTCGGAAATTATGGTTGGAAAGATAGTAGACGGAGCGACCGCCGACGCAAGTAATATGGGCGGAGCAATGGCGTTTGCCGCGGCGGAGAGTATAATAGATTTTTTCAAGGAGAGTGAGTTATCTCCTCGCGATTTTGACCACATTGTTACGGGCGACCTCGGTAAGGTCGGGACTGATATTCTGCGCAGTATCCTTGATGAGAAGCTGCCGTCGGCATCACCTCGACACCTCGACTGCGGACTGCTGATATACGATATGAAATCAAAGGACGTCCATTCGGGCGCGTCGGGATGCGGCACATCCGCATCTGTGTTGGCAAGTCACTTTCTCCCTCTGCTTGAGAGTGGGGATTTACACGACGTGCTTTTTCTCTCAACGGGCGCGCTTATGTCACCGTCATCTGTACTCCAAGGCAACAGCATCAAAGGGATAGCACCCGTAATTCATCTGAAAAGCGTAATAAACAGGAGGTAGGGAGTTGGAAATATATTCACAAGTGATATTGGCGTTTGTTTCGGGCGGTATTATATGCGTGATAGCACAGCTATTGATAGACTACACCTCTCTGACACCTGCAAGAATACTCGTCACGTACGTTACCTCGGGCGTGCTTCTGTATGGAGTGGGAATATACGAGCCCTTGTTTGAGGTCTTTGGGTGCGGTGTTTCCGTCCCTCTCATAGGCTTCGGCGCGACTATCGGACGAGGAGTTAAATATGCCATTGAGGAAAAGGGCGCAATAGGTATACTTTCGGGCGGTCTTTCAGAAGCATCCGCAGGAATAACCGCGGCACTTATTCTCGGCCTTTTCTTCTCTCTTTTCACAAAGGGAAAACCAAAGAGAATGTAGTCCGCACGTCAATAGTAATCTAATCTGCTCACCAAAGTAAACGCAATCTGCACATAAAAAAAGACTGTAGCTCGCGCACCAAAAACACATTCTTTGCGCACGTGCGCTCGGTCTGTCGCGCGCGACGATTGTCCTTTTTTTAACACCTATTTGCAAATATTAGCTTCTCTTATCAAGGGTATCCGCAAGAGATAATATAAAAAGAAAGAGCAAAGGCAGAAGAATTTTTGATATACCCATAGCGTAGTCTTGATTTTTCAAGTGTCTACTGCAAGGTGATTATATCATTTTCCTTTTGCTCTTGCTCTTTTCTTTATTTTTCCTCTTTGTCGGGGACTGCAATCTCCCCCTCTGCTCTCTCAAATGCCTTTATCTCCTGTCGTATGAGATACAGGATCTGTCCGTTTGCGGACCTGCCGTAATATTTCGAGATATAGTGCAGCTTGTAATGGAGCTCGGGGTCAATCTCAATACCCAGGTGCTTGTTATTCTTATTTCTCATAAAAATCTCCAAAAAATCTTGATATGAGTATATTTTAAGATTTTCTTGTGTTATAATGTTGTAAGTATACTTAATTTTAGTACACTTTTTTAGGAGAATAAGATGAAAATTGCAATAATAGGCTCGCGTGGTATAACGATTGATAATATTGATTTTTTCGTAAAGGATTTTGTAAAAGATGGTGATGAAATAGTTTCCGGCGGTGCTTTCGGTGTGGATTTATGCGCAAGGGAATACGCAAAAAGCCGCAACCTTAAAATAACGGAATTTCTCCCCGATTACAAGCTCTACGGCAAGGCGGCTCCGATAGTCAGAAACCGTCAGATAGTGGATTACGCCGACAAAATTATCGTTATATGGGACGGGAGGTCAAGAGGCTCTCTCTTCCCTATGAGATACGCGCGCAAGACCGGAAAAAGCTGTACAGTGATAACTCTCTGAGCAGAGGATTAAAATTATCATTATTTTTTCAGTTTTTCGCCTTGTTTTTTCAACTTTTTTCCAAGTTGATATTGAAATTCTCTATAATATATGCTATAATATTGCTATAATACTATAATTATGCGCGCACCACATAATTATTAACGCAAAATATTAGAAAGGACGATATAAAAATGGATGAGCTTTCAAGTATTGCGGAAGTGTTGCTGGCGTCTATTGAAGTCAAGATGGAAACAACTCCGTCTATCTTCAAGCTTTGGTTCAACGAGTTCAAGCTTGCATCATTGACCGACAATCAGGCGATATTCACTACACCGTCTGCGATTAAGAAAAATATATTATCTACCAAGTACAACAAGATCATTTGCGAAACCTTGGAGGAAACAATAGGCTTCACCGTCGACGTAGTCGTGCTGACACACGAGGAATACACCGGCGAGGCTCCCAAGCCTGATATAAATCACCCTGTCGTAGCTCCCTATGAGGAGGATACAACAGAGAGAAAATCACGCGATGAGGAGGAAGAAGAGGAGAGAATTATAACAGAGAGCATCAGCCTCCCTGCAACAAAGAGAACTCTGCTCGACGACTACACATTTGAGAACTTCGTTGAGGGCTCTTCCAACAAATTTGCAAAGGCGGCGTGCTACGCAGTAGCAAAGGAGCCTAATACATATAACCCCCTGTTCATATACGGTAACTCGGGACTCGGTAAAACTCACCTGCTCTACGCGGTTATCAACTATATGAAGAAGAACCACCCCGGCATCAAGATAGTCTACAAGAAGTGTGAGTCCTTCCTTGAGGAGCTCATACAGGCTATCAGAACGGGCTCAACCACAGCCTTTAAGGAAAAATACCGCTCGTGCGACGTATTGCTGATAGACGATATTCAGTTCCTTGCAGGTAAGGATCAGACACAGGAGGAGTTCTTCCACACCTTCTCTGCTCTCTACGAGCTTGATAAGCAGATAATTCTCACCTCGGACAGACCTCCCAAGGAGATTAAGCCGCTGGAGGACAGACTCAGAACGAGATTTGAGGGCGGTCTGCTCGCGGACGTACAGCCTCCGAGCTTCGAATTGCGAATAGCGATTATTAAGAAAAAGGCAGACTCTATGGGACTCACAATCTCAAGCGAGCTTGTCGAATATATGGCGGAGCGTCTGCAGAACAACATAAGACAGATAGAGGGCGTTCTCAAGAGAATTTACGCAGTATACTCACTCACCTCGGCAGAGGTAACCAAGGATAAAATAGATGAGGTAATCTCAATCATAGATCCCGGTAACATCCCGACAGACGCTATGATAGAGAGAATACTCAGCGCGGTAAGTAAGGCGTACAGTGTTCCGATTGACCAGATGAAATCAAAGAAGAAAACCGACAATATCGCCAACGCACGTCACGTGGCTATCTACCTTATAAAACAGCTCACCGAATTGAAGCTGAAGGAGATCGGCGCGATATTCGGCAGAGATCACTCAACGGTAATCTCATCGGTCGATAAGGTTGAAAAGAGTATAAAGACCATAAACAACTACGAGGCCGAGATAAACAGGCTCATAAAGGAAATAAAGGGACAGTAATAGTGAATTTCTTGAAAAAGTTTTCCACATACCTGTGTTGAAATGTTGGAAAATCCGCGTTGATAAGCTGTTCCTAACCTGTTGATAATTATGTTGATTACAGTCAACACGAGCCTCAACAGAAAAAACGGATGAAAATGTTGAGAAAAAAAGTGAGAAAAAACCAGACGGCGTGTACGTTTTTTGAGTTTTCCACATTTCAAACGCCATTAATACAACAACAACTACAACCATAAAGGAAAAATAATTCATTAACTCACTTCGTTCGCAGAGAGGCAAACAAGGCGGAGCTTGCCGTCTTAAGCCGCCGCGAATACGTAAATTTATTCAATTTGAAAGAGAGAAAAGTATATGAAATTTACAGTACGTAAATCCGATTTTATGAAGGTTCTCACCCCTGCTATGGGAACGGTTTCGAGTAAGAACACCATTACCGCCATTGAGGGCGTGCTCATCGAAACTCTGGATAACGGAAAAATACAGATATCTACCTATGATATGAACAAGGGCTTCCGCGCGGTTATCGATGCGGTTGACGTAGAGAGAAGCGGCAGATTTATAATAAATGCGCAGCGTCTTTATCAGACTGTGCGCGTGCTTCCCGATGACGACATAGTAATAGATATAAACGATAAGCTCAACTGTGAGATTTCGAGCGGAAAGGCATCATTCTCTATGTTTGCGCTCAAGGGCGAGGACTTCCCCAATCTTCCCGATCTTATCACCGACAGAGGCTTCACCGTTTCTGCGGACGTGCTTAAAAAGATGATAAGCAAGGTAGTACACTCTATTGCTGACCAGGATAAAAGACCTATGCTCTGCGGAGCGTACTTCAAGATTTTCTCCGAGGGAATGGAGGTTGTTTCCTGCGATAGCTTCAGACTCTCAAAGTGTAAGATTCTGTGCGACATATCCTCTCTTTCAAGCAGTGAGATAATAGATTATTCATTCATTATACCGGGACACGCTCTCGGTGAGATGTCTAAAATACTCGGCGACGGCGGGGAGGAGGACGTAAAGTTCTATCTCTCAAGAAAGCACGCTATCGTTAATAAGGGGGACGTGATATTCTTCACCAGAACCATAGACAGCGAGTATATCGACTATAACAGAATGATTCCCAAGGACAACAGCATAATTGTAAGCATAGACAGAGAAAGACTTCTCTCAGGTCTTGAAAGAGCAAACATCATTGCCGAGGAGAAGATACAGGGCAGCGGCAAGAGCTACGTAAAGGTATGCATTGCCGACCAGTACCTCTCACTCACATCATCATCCGTAAACGGATGTGTAAACGATGAGATGGACTGTGTTCACGAGGGTGAGGATATAGAAATCGGCTTCAACTGCCGCTATCTCATAGATGCGGTTAAGGTTGCGGAGGGCGAGAACATCTGTATCAAGCTCAGAGACCCCAATCAGCCTATAACCATACAGGCGGTTGAGGAGGACGACAAGTTCAGCTACTTCTATCTTATCGTTCCTGTAAGAATGGATTACGCTAACTGATAAATTCATTCTTTTTGTGCAGTAAATGGAAATAAAAAGATTTGCTGCCGAGAATTTCCGAAATATATCACGGTGTGACATACGCTTTACCGACGGAATCAATCTGATATACGGTGGCAACGCTCTCGGCAAAACAAACGTAATTGAAGGAATTTACCTTTTCTCGCGCGGACGCTCGTTCAGAACCTCGCAGGAGAAGGATATGATAAAGCAAGGCACAGAGGGCTTCCGTGTATCTATAGAGTACGGAGATAAAAACGGAGATAATACCCTGGAATACGCCAATTTCGGCAGAGAAAAACGCAGGAGAAAAAACGGTTACCCAATCAAGAGTGTGCACGAGATGATAGACGGCTTTAAAGCTATACTGTTTCATCCCGACAATCTCTCTCTTGTAAAGGGCGGACCAGAGGAAAGACGTGCGTTTCTTAACGTAGCGGCTGCGCAATGCTACACGACGTATATCAGTGATTATGCGAGGTTTAATACCGCACTTGAGAACAGAAATGCGCTCTTAAAAAATGCCTCACGCGGAATGTACACCGATGACGGTGAATTGTATGCGTGGTCAAAATCTATGGCGGAATACGCATCCTACGTGTACGTATCACGGGCTGAATACCTAAAAAAGCTGGAGGTATACGTTAAGGAAAACGGACTTAAAATATCCGACGGTAAGGAAATACTTACTCTTGATTATAAATCCGATATTGAAGTGCCGTCAGAGAGCCGCGACGCGATATTTGAGCAATATCTCGATATACTCACGCGCTCGCAGGAAAAAGAAAAAATAGTGGGCACGTCGCTCTACGGCCCTCAAAGAGATGATATTACGGTGAATATTAACGGTCAGCCTGCAAGAAGCTTTGCATCCCAGGGACAGCAACGCTCAATAGTTCTGTCGATGAAGCTTGCGGAGGGCGAGGTAATAAACGACCTGTACGGAGAATATCCCGTTTTTCTGCTCGATGAGGTGTTAAGTGAGCTTGACGAGCAAAGACGGAAATTTGTGCTTGACAGCCTCACTGACAAGCAGACGGTGATAACCGCGTGCGAGTGCGAGGAAATGAAGCCGCTGACAAATAATCTGATAGAAATCAAGGACGGCGAATATGTATCTGCACATAGGTAACGGCAAAAGCGTAAAGAGAAAGGATATCATAGGGATATTTGACCTCGATACGGCTACCGTGTCAAAAATAACTAAGGACTTTATAAATAAAAGTCAGAAAAAAGGCAGGGTAACCTATTTTGACAGTGACCTGCCGAGAGCATTTTTACTCCTCGATGAAAATGGGGACACGAGAGTGCGACTCTCACGAATATCCACCGCAGGCCTTAAGGTAAGGCTGGACAGCGGAATTATGGAAGAATAAGGGATGGTTATAAAAATGGAAAACGAAAAGAGAGGCTATGACGACAGTCAAATACAGGTCCTCGAGGGACTTGAGGCTGTAAGAAAAAGACCGGGTATGTATATAGGCACTACCTCTATCAGAGGTCTGCATCATCTTGTATACGAGATAGTAGACAACTCTATAGACGAGGCTCTGGCAGGTGAGTGTGATTGTATCACTGTGACTATACACGAGGATAACAGTGTATCCGTACAGGATGACGGACGCGGTATTCCCGCAGGTATGAATGAAAAGCTTGGTCTGCCTACACTTGAGGTAGTATATACCGTATTGCACGCAGGCGGTAAATTCGGCGGTGAGGGGTATAAAATTGCAGGCGGTCTGCACGGAGTTGGCGCATCGGTTGTTAATGCACTGTCCGAGTGGGTTGAGGTAGAAAACTGCCGCGACGGAAAGAGATATACCGAGAGATTTGAAAAGGGTGCTGTTGCAAGGCCCTTTAAGTGCGAGGGCGATTCCGACGGAAAACACGGTCTGTACGTAAGATTCAAGCCCGATGCTACGATATTTGAGGAGACGGTGTTTGAGTTCAATACCCTTCTCACGAGAATGAGAGAGCAATCCTTCCTCAACGCAGGTGTAAAGATAATACTCCGCGACGAGCGTCCCGGCATTGAGCAGGAGCAGGTGCTCCACTACGAGGGCGGTATAGTATCATTCGTAGAATATCTTAATAACGAAAAGAGAGGCAACCCCGTTCATCCGCAGGTAATATATATGCGCGGTGAAGAAAACGGCTCTATCGCCGAGGTTGCTATGCAATATAACGACAGCTATAACGAAAACATCATTTCCTTTGCCAATAATATGGCTACAATTGAGGGCGGTACTCACGAAACAGGCTTCAAAAACGCGCTCACCAAGGTAATGAACGATTACGCGAGAAAAATAGGCGCAATCAAGGGTGATGATAAGGGACTCTCGGGTGATGACGTAAGAGAGGGCCTTGTAGCAATCATTTCAGTTAAGCTCACCGACGCGCAGTTTGAGAGCCAGACAAAGGCTAAGCTCGGAAATAGTGAGATGCGCCGTCTTGTAGATAAGATAGTCAGCCAGAAGCTCGATGAATTCCTTGAGGAAAATCCTGCGGCAGGCAAGATGATAATCGAAAAGGCTATGGCGGCAAACAGAGCGCGTGAGGCGGCGAGAAAGGCAAGAGAGCTTATAAGACGTAAAAACGTGCTTGAGGTATCTACCCTTCCCGGCAAGCTCGCAGACTGTAACGAAAAGGATGCAAGACTCACCGAGGTCTATCTCGTAGAGGGAGATTCCGCAGGCGGCTCTGCAAAGGGATGCCGTGACAGCCGTTTCCAGGCTATACTTCCCTTACGCGGTAAGGTGCTTAACGTAGAAAAATCAAGACTTGATAAGGTATATTCAAACACATCTCTTATTCCTATCATTCAGGCACTTGGATGCGGTATAGGCGACGATTTTGATATAGCCAAGCTCAGATACGGAAAAATAATTCTTATGGCGGATGCCGACGTCGACGGTTCTCATATCAGAGTCCTTCTGCTCACCTTCTTCTTCCGTCACATGCGTCCTCTTATCGAGCAGGGACACGTATATCTTGCACAGCCTCCGCTCTATAAGGTACATAAGGGTAAGCAGCTCAGATATGCATTCTCCGATGCTGAAAGAGATAAGTACATCGAGGAGCTGGGAGTTAAGGGCGTTGAGTCAGAGAGATATAAAGGTCTTGGAGAAATGGACCCCGAGCAGCTCTGGGAAACCACTATGGACCCCGAGACGAGAACACTCCTGCAGGTAACGGTAGAGGATGCTATTGCCTGTGACGAGACATTCTCTGTGCTTATGGGCGATATGGTTGAGCCAAGAAGAGATTTTATTACAAGCAATGCTAAGTTTGTAGAGAATCTGGATATATAAAAGCGAGGCATAAACGAAATGGAACATAATTATAAATCCACAGACATAGAATTCCCTATGCAAAGGATAGAGAAGAGGGATATGGACAAGGAAGTGCGCACGTCATTCCTTGAATACTCGATGAGTGTTATCACATCCCGTGCTCTGCCCGACGTAAGGGACGGAATGAAGCCGGGACAGAGAAGAATTCTCTATGCTATGTACGAGGACAATCTCACTCACGACAAGCCATTCCGTAAATCAGCTACCACGGTAGGTAACGTGCTGGGTAGATATCATCCGCACGGTGACTCTGCCGTTTACCAGACTATGGTAAGAATGGCGCAGGACTTCTCCCTCAGATATACTCTCGTAGAGGGACACGGTAACTTTGGTAGCGTTGACGGTGACCCTGCTGCGGCATATCGTTACACCGAGGCGAGAATGAGCAAAATCGCAAATTATATGATGAGCGATATTGAGAAAAAGGTTGTGCCGATGACGCGCAACTTTGACAACACGCGCGACGAGCCCGTGGTTCTCCCCTCAAGACTCCCCAACCTTCTCGTAAACGGCTCTGTCGGTATTGCGGTAGGTATGGCGACCAATATTCCCCCTCACAATCTCACGGAGGTTATCGACGGTATTGTTTACAGAATAGATAACCCCGAGTGCAGTGTTGACGAAATTATGGGCTTTATAAAGGGCCCGGACTTCCCTACCTCCGCTATAATATACGGCTCACGCGGTATAAGAGAAGCGTATGAAACAGGAAAGGGACGCGTTTATATAAGAGCGCGCGCAGAGGTTGACGACGAGCATAGAAGAATAATCTTTACGGAAATTCCGTATATGGTAAATAAGTCTATGCTTATAGAGAGCATAGCAAATCTTGTTAAGGACAAGAGAATAGAAGGTATCACTGCTCTGCGTGACGAGTCCGGCAGAGGCGGTATGAGAATAGTAGTGGAATACCGCAAGGATGCAAACGGCGAGGTAATACTCAATCAGCTCTATAAGTACACACAGCTCCAGGATACCTGCTCGATAAATATGCTCGTTATTGACGGCGGAGAGCCAAAGACACTCTCCCTGCCCGAGATTCTCGACAGATATATCGAGTTCCAGAAGGAAGTAATAATAAACAGAACCAAATTTGACCTTGACAAAGCATTGAAGGAGATGCACATTCTCGAGGGCTACAAAATTGCCATAGACAATATCGACGAGGTTATCAGCATAATCAAGAAGAGTGAGTCTATCCCCAACGCCAAGGAGCGTTTAATAGAGAGATTTGCTCTTTCCGACGCGCAGGCGCAGGCAATTGTAGAGATGACTCTCGGTAAGCTCTCCGGTCTTGAAAGACAGAAGGTTGAGGACAGACTTGCAAAGCTTGCCGTAATAGTAGACGAGCTACGCGGTATTCTCGCTGACGAGAACAAGGTTAAGGATATAATCAAGAAAGAAATAAATGAGATAAAGGATAAGTTCGGCGACGAAAGAAAGTCCGAGATAGTAGAGGCTGTCGAAGAAATTGACCTTGAGGATCTCATTGAAAGACACACGTGCGTTATCACGGTAAGCCATACGGGATACATAAAACGCCAGAGAGCGAGTGTATACACTGCGCAGAACAGAGGCGGTAAGGGTATTATAGGTATGACCACCAAGGAGGACGACTTTGTAGAGGACGTTATAGTTGCTAATAGCCATTCGTACCTGATGTTCTTCACCAATAAGGGACGTGTATATGCAAAGAAAGCGTACAGAATACCCGAGGCCGGCAGAACTGCCAAGGGAACAAATCTCGTTAATATCATAGAGCTTCAGGAAAACGAGTACGTTACCGCTATAATTCCGATAGTGGAATTTGTAGAGGGGGAATATCTCACTATGATAACGAAGAGAGGTATTACCAAGAGAACACTGCTCTCCGAATTTGAGTATCAAAGACGCGGAGGTAAGATAGCTATCAACCTTGATGACGATGACGAGCTCATCTTTGTAAGACACACCAAGGGTGACGAAAGCCTTATTATCGCTACAAGAAACGGTCAGGCAGTAAGATTTGATGAGAACAACGTAAGAGCTATGGGCAGAGGCGCAAGAGGCGTAAGAGGTATAACCCTTGAAGGTGACGATTACGTAGTAGGCGTGGCACTCGTAGACGAGGAAAAAACTCTCCTTACCATCACCGAGGGCGGTATGGGTAAGAGAACAGAGTTCTCCGACTTCAGACAGATGAAGCACAGAGGCGGTAAGGGTGTAACCTGTCATAACATCACCGAGAAGAGCGGTAAACTGGCATCGGTAATAACCGTATCCGATGACGATGATATTATAATCATCACAAACGAGGGTACTATAATCCGTACCTCTGTATCGGGAATTAACGTATATTCAAGAACGGCAACGGGCGTTATCGTAATGCGACTTGCCGACGGCGCGTTTATCAATAACGTAGCAAGACTTGAAAAGACAGAGGATATAGAAAAGGAAAGCGCGGAGGTTGACCTTGAAATAGAAAAGACCGAGGCGCAGGAGCAGAAGCCTAAAGCACAAGAGTCGACCGAGGATAATATTGAAGAGATCGGCGAAGAGGAAGACTTCTGATGAGAAAAATAAAAAAAGCAGTAGCGATAGTCCTTATTGCTCTGACGCTTGTAATGCTTAATTTCACTACTTCCTGTAACAGAAAATACGATGAGGCGGAAGTGGTGAAAGAGGCTGAAAAACTTATGAAACAAGCCGAAATGTTAAATAATGTTTACTTTGGAAGCGGTATTTCCTATGTAGACAGTGATGAGAATAACGGATATTATAGACAGGCAAAGTATGAGCATCTTAATTCTCTCGGCTTCAAAACCATTGATGAGCTTAAAGCCTTGACGGACAGCACATTTACCGTAAATTACAGAGAGTCAATTTACTCGACTATGCTCTCCTCTCTTTCCGACGGCACACATCTTGTGCAGGCGGCGAGGTATTACCAGGCATACGACGAGGAGACGGGCGCGCCTACACACATAATGGTGTACTCTCTTTACAAGCCGTTGATGACGGACACCTCCGTATATCACTACGACACGTTGCGTGTCACAGGCGTGAAGAAGGAAACCGTATTTGTAAGCATTGACGTAACTGTAACGAACAGTAACGGAGAGAGTCAGAGGACTGAGGTTGTTATCCATCTGATTGAGGAGGATAACGGCTGGCGTATAGATAATCCTACGTACGTTAATTACAATCCGTATCTCGATAAGTATAATGAATTAAATAATAAAATAAAATAAATTCACAAAGGAGAAATCAAAATGACCTTTAAAGAAAAACTTGTGAAACTCAGAAAACTGAAGAAAATCACCCAGGATGAGTTTGCGTGCGCAGTTGGCGTATCCAGACAGGCAGTTTACAAATGGGAATCCGGTCAGTCCTATCCTGAAGTTCCCAAGCTTATCGAAATGAAGCATCTCTTTGGTATCAGCATTGACGATCTTCTTGACGATAATTATGAGGTAATTATTCCCGAAAAGAAGAAGAGAAGAAGAAGAGTAAATCCCGATGCGAAGGCTCCCGTAACAGAGAGTGTTGCAGAGGCAGCTCCTGCACCTACAGCAGAGTCTGTAGTTGAGGAAGCACCTGCTCCCGTAGCAGAGCCTGTAGTTGAAGCAGCACCTGCTCCCGTAGCAGAGCCTGTAGTTGAGGCAGCTCCTGCTCCTGTAGCAGAGCCCGTAGTTGAAGCAGCACCTGCTCCTGCAGCAGAGCCTGTAGTTGAAGCAACACCTGCACCTGTAGCAGAGCCCGTAGTTGAGGCAGCTCCTGCACCCGTAGCAGAGCCCGTAGTTGAGGAAGCTCCTGCGGCAGAGGAGAAGAAGAAGGGCGGATTCTTCGGAAAGCTCTTCGGAAGAAAGTAATTTGATTCAGACGGTACTTTCCAAGGAATAGTACATAGAGTTAAAAGTAAGATAGATATACCCCGCCAAGATAAAAATTGGCGGGGAGATCTTACAACCAATACGTTATTAAATTTGTTTTCGGTAATCAGAATAAAATTATAAATAAATGACTATAATTCTCTTACTATTCGACTGTCTATCTCATTTTTGAACGATAAGACGGTCTTTTTTCTAAGAGGTGAAAATGGTAAGGGGTTGTCAAAAGAAAATAATCTATCTGAAGAATACACACAGTGATTTATTTGATGAGGCGTATTTTGTTATAAAAAACGATACAGAATATGAGAATATCAGCGAGTGTGATATGGTTGAAGAGGCTAACAGAATACTTGACGAGAGCTTCTTCA
>JAZNHE010000002.1:0-34622 GCA_045576795.1 Eubacteriales bacterium
TCTGCAAGACTTACTCGCAGAACCCAACTCAAAGCGTGAGTATAAGATGCAAAAAGACCGCAACCCTATAGGGCGCGCCCTTTTTGGAGCTGCTACCCAGATTCGAACTGGGGACCTCATCCTTACCAAGGATGTGCTCTACCAACTGAGCCATAGCAGCATATCACAAGAATGCTTTCCCGTGACTCAATTATTATAGCAAACAATTAAATTTTTGTCAATAGTTTTATTAAAAAATGTTTATTTATTTTACACTGTCTGTGTTAGCAAACGTCTCTTTGCAAGGTTTTTAGACAGCATAATTACCGCGGTTATGCAGGTGATTGCCTCTGCCAATGGGATTGCGAGCCATATATAATTATAGTTTAATACAAGCGGCAGAGAAAGAATAAATATGAGCGGAAGCGCGAGTCCGCGCATTGATGATATGGTAATAGAGTGCGCCCTGTGGATGGTTGATTGAAAGTAATATGAGCAGGTTTGCGATATTCCCATAGTGGGGATAGCAAGGCAGTAGATACGTACTACGCGCGGTCCTATTTTGAGAACGTCGTCGTTTACGTCCATATATATGTGCAATACAGTTTCAGGGAACGCCTCGCATAAGACAGTGAATACGGCTCCCATAATAAGCGCGGTTATAAACGACAGCCTCAGTACACCGCGCACTCTTGCGTGGTTATCTGCGCCGTGTGCAACAGATGCCAACGGCTGCATTGCCGTACCAATGGAATTGAATAGGCAGAGGAACATTATCATAGCGGAGGATGCTGCTCCGTATACCGCAAGATGAGCCGCTCCGAGCTTGTCCATTATAAGAGTGTTGTGTACTGCGGTTATTATACCCGAGGAGATTTCGAGTATAAATGCAGAGAAACCTATGGAGATTATCTTTATAAGTTTTTCTCCTAAATTGGTGATTTTTGTAAATTTAAGGTTACATTTCTTTGTGAAAAAGTAAGATGAGATGATTAAAAATGAAACAACCTGTCCGATAGCTGTTGCCAATCCTGCACCCGACACTCCCATACGAAAGCCGAATACGAGCACAACGTCGAGCACGATGTTTATAACACCGCCGATTATGGTAGCGGCAGTTGGAATGAACGCCTCGCCGTCATTTCTCATAAATACCGAAAGGCACGCGCATATAGTAAAGGTGGGGAAGGAGAAGCACACGGCTCTTGTATATTCTACCGCTAACTCCAGCACCTCACCGTCAGCACCAAACAGACGTAAGAGCTGCTCGGGAAAAATAGCATATAACGTCACAAGCACGATTGAGGTTATTACGGACAGTACCACGGACAGAGTATAGAATTCATTAGCAGACTTTTCATCTGCCGCTCCACGTCTGTTTGCCATCATTACTCCGCCGCCTACACCGGTGAGAACACCGAATGCGAAAATCAGAGCCCACATCGGTGCCATACAGGAGACTGCTGCTGTACCGTTAGGACCTGCGTAGTGACCTACGCATATCATATCAACTGTGGAATATATCGTAGTCACGAACGTACTGCCTATTGCAGATATGAGCAGGGTGAAGTACGATTTATTCAGTTTTCCGTTAAGCAAATCGACCTTCATACATCCCCCTGTTTTCGTTCGTTGATTATTTATCGAGTTTAATATTGACCTTTTTGATTAAGAGAGCAGAGGCAACGCCTACGACGATGCCTGCAATAGTGCCCGAGAGAAGCAGAAACGGCAGATAATATCCGACCACGTTAGTTCCGAGCACAATGGATGCGGCGATTATCTGTCCTATATTGTGACATACACCGCCCGACACGCTTACAGTCACCTCGCGTAGAGGGGTAAGCTTCTTTAGTAAAATCATCACGGTAAGGCTTAACACCGCTCCCGAGATACTGTATATAAGGCTCACGGGTGAGCCGAAAAGCATAGATACGAGGCATACACGCAAAACAGACACCTCGATAGCTTCCTTGATTCCGAATTTGTAAAGAGTGAATATGACGGCAATGTTTGCCAGGCCAACCTTGACACCGGGTATTGCCACGAATGCAGGAATTCTGCTTTCTATGAATGAGAGTATAAGCGCAAATGAAATTGTAAGAGCGAGGTAGGTGAGCTTTCTTGTATTGTTCTTCATCCCTGCCTCCTATGAAACAAAGTCGACGTAATTATCGGACTCTCCCGTCACCGTCACCGTTACTCTGTTTGGCAGACACACTATTTTTTCACCGACGTAGTGTACCTTTCCCATCTTTTCACATCTGTGGTCGGGACAGTCGGAGTGGTTGAAATAAGCCTCTCCGTTTTTTATAACAAGCACGTTTGTTCCGCCGTTCAAGGGGAAGACACCATCCGTGTTAAGAGAATACTCTGCCACAACCTCTCCCTTTATCGTCACCGTAGCGTATGCGCCCGTCTTTCTTGTACCTAAAAAGATAAAGACTGCCGAGAGGGCGAGGGTGAGGAGTGAGCCAATCACGATTAAGTCTATCTTGTGCTTTTTCAAGAAGGCCGTGATACGTTTTCCCATATTATTCTCTCCTTTCGACAGTCTTTCTTGGCATTGTGCCGTGTTTTAATCTTGTTATACGTCTATTACTATTGTTATACGGGCGCAAGGAGTGCGCCCGTATTTTATCAGAAGTGTGCTCCGCAGATGAAGTTACCCTCGTGAATACAGTGAACGGGACAGACCTCAACACACGTGCTACAGCCCGTGCAGAGCGAATAGTCTATTGTTGCGAGGTTGTTGATTACCTTGATAGCACCGTGAGGACAGGATTTCTCGCACTTCATACAGCCGATACAGCCGTTTGAGCAGTACTTTCTTGTGTTTGCGCCCTTGTCGTGATTAGAGCACTCAACTACTACACGGGTGGTGTCGTTAATAAGGTGGATAATATTATTGGGACATTCTCTTGTACAGATACCGCAGCCTATACACTTACGCGGATCTACGCGAGCAACTCCGTTTTCAATGCTGATAGCATCCTTGGGACATACCTTTGCACAGTCACCGTAGCCAAGGCAGGCGTAGGTGCAGGTACGGTCGCCGCTGTATGCCATATTGGCAGTGCGGCAGGTCTTCTGTCCCTGGTAATCGTATTTCTTCTCAACTATGTCGCACGTACCGTTGCAGGCAACGTATGCAACCTTTTCAATAACGTCCGCAGCCTCAACTCCGAGGATGCCGGCTATCTCCTTCGCTGTACTGTCACCGCCGGGTACACACAGGTTTGTTTCCGATGTGGCACCCTCCGAGAGAGCCTTTGCATAGCCGTCACATCCGCTGTAACCGCACGCGCCGCAGTTTGCACCGGGCAGGCAGTCACGGATTGCCACAGCCTTCTCGTCCTCCTTAACACTGAAGAAGATGGAGGCGAGTGTGAGCAATACCGCACATACGAGCGCTATTGCCGCGAGAATAAGAACGGGATATAAAATCTGAAGATAGTCCATATCCGCACCTCCTTATCCAAGCAGATTCTCGAAAATACCCGAGAATCCGAAGAATGACATAGCAACTATGGATGCCGCAACGAGAGTGATGGGCAAGCCCTTGAAGCTCTTGGGTGAGGGGCAGTTCTCGATTCTTGAGCGCACACCTGCAAAGAGGATCATAGCGACAAGGAAGCCGAGACCTACACCGAGTGATGAAACCATAGAGGTTACAAAGTTGTAGCCATCGTTGATGTTGTTTATCGCAACACCGAGCACTGCACAGTTGGTTGTTATGAGGGGGAGATATACACCGAGCGACTTATAAAGCGCTGGTATAAACTTCTTCAGCATAATCTCAACAAATTGAACGAGTGCCGCGATTACGAGTATAAATACTATTGTCTGTAGGTATTCGAGCTTGAGAGCTACAAGCACGTATTTGTAAATCGGCCAGGTAGCAGCCGTAGCGCAGAGCATAACAAACGTTACTGCAATACCCATACCGCTTGCCTGCTGGAATTTCTTTGAAACACCGAGGAACGGGCAAATACCGAGGAACTGCTGTAACACGTAGTTTTCTGTGAATACACCTGCAAGAAGAACTATAAGGAGCGGTTTAAGCATCTGCATTTACCTCCTTTTCTTCACCGTTAACCGCCTTTGCATCTGTGGGAGCCTCTGTTGCCGCGTCAAACGCCTCGGATGCAAGCTCCGTTACGTCACTGCAGGAGGTCTTGTTGCAAAGGTGACTGGAGGGACAACCCTCACAGGAGAAGGATTTTTTCTTAACTCCGCCGCGCTTTGCGGTGAGCTTATTCATTACTGCGATAAGAATACCGTACACAAGGAATCCGCCGGGAGCCTGTGTAAGAATCGGTATCTTTATTTCTTTCATAAAGCCTATTTCATAGCCTGCAAAGCTGCCGTTGCCAAGCACCTCGCGGATGGTTGCCATAATAAGCAGAGCAACGAGGAAGCCGATGCCCATACCAAGACCGTCGAGCGCGGAGTCAACTACGCCGTGTTTTCTTGCATACATCTCGGCTCTTCCGAGTATGATACAGTTAACAACTATCAGTGCCAAATAAACACCCAGCATCTTGTAGATGTCCGGCAGATATGCCTGCATCAGCATCTGAACGAGTGTTACAAAGCCTGCAATAACTACGATATAACAGGGAATACGTACCGTGTCGGGAATTACCTTGCGCAGAGCGGAAATAACTATGTTGGAGCAAATGAGGACCAACGTTGCCGCAATACCCATTGAGAGAGCGGAAATAACGCTCGTTGAGGTTGCGAGGGTGGGACATGTGCCGAGAATGAGAATGAGAACGGGGTTCTCCGCAATAATACCGCGGAGGACTATTGATAGCTTTTTATTCTTTGCCATTATTCATTTCCTCCTTCGTCGGTAATAATTGCAAAGGCGTCAAACGCCGCCTTGATTGCCTTCTTGTATCCCTTTGAGGTCTGTGTTGCGCCTGTACCGGGTGCGGTATCGGGCTTAGCAGTTGCCGTTATACCGGGAACACTGTCATAGGTTTCCGCATCCTTGCCGACGTACTGCTCGTAATATTCGGGCTCGCCGCACGTTGAGCCGTATTTGCCGGACTCCTCTTGGGATATTGTTACACAGCTTACAATCTTGCCCTCCGCATCAATAATAAGCTCAATAACGATAGGCGCGGGCGCCCATTCATAGCCCTTTGATGAGAGGAGGAACATATACTGTCCGTCTGCGTTTACGTGTATATCCTTAACTGTCTGGGATATACCCGTGTAATCTGCTTTGTTGATTTTTGTGGTTGATGAGTAGGTATTAAATACGGGTGTTACTGCGGCGATAAGCTCGTCGGTATGAGTACCAACGGGTGTATCTGCGCCGTTCTTGTATCCGACAAAGCTGCCGTTAACTGAAATAACCACGCCGTCGTCACTTACGTATACCTCGGCATTGCCGAGAGCGTCCCAGCTGCTCCACCAGCGTGTGAAGGTCTTGCCCGTCACACCGAGAGCCGCATTGCAGTTGTCCTGAAGTATCTGTTCGGGAGTTCTCAGGTCAACCTCTTCTCCGCCCAATATAGCCGCTGCCTGAAGTGCGGCATTGATAGCGTCATAGTATGCCTTGGATGTCTTTGAGTTCTTCGATGCTCCCGTTGCGAGTATAAGCTCCAAGGAGTCGAGAGAATCTCCGACGTATGCGGAATTGAGCTCGGGCTCAAATCCATAGGTTTCCGATGTCTGAAGATGCTTTACACCTGCGATTTTGCCTGTACTGTCAACTCCGCACATAATGACAAGTCCGGGCTTATAGCCTGTTACCGTCATTTCAAATACGAAGCCGCCGTCAGCCTTGTATGCCGTGGTGATTACCGTCGGAAGACCTGTGAGCTCTATCTGTTCAAAGTTTTTACCCTCGGGGAGAACCTCGAGCAGTGCCTTATTTGCCTCCTCCTTCTGTCTGTCGGCTATAACCGTTGAGGTGAACATATTTACCACGGAGAGAAGAAGAGAGATGACAAGGCATATAACTGTTAAAACCAGTGTAGGTTTAATCTTTTTCATCATTTCTTAACACCTCCCAGCGGCTTTTTTGCACACATCTTTTCGATGTAGGGAGAAAGAATGTTCATAAGGAGTATTGCGAATGACGCTCCCTCGGGATACGAGCCCCAGAAGCGTATAAGAACTGTAATAACACCGCATCCTACGGCAAATATCATCTTACCGAGTCTGTTGATAGGAGTTGTTACGTAGTCCGTTGCCATAAATACTGCGGCAAATACCACGCCGCCGCCCATTACGTGATAGAGAGCGACTGTGAGGTCCTGCTTGATGGCAAGAGAGAGAAGAAATACCACGCCTACGTATATAACGGGAGTTTCCCACTTTATAACACGGCGTATAACGAGGTAAATAAATCCGATAACTATAGCAACGATACATCCCTCACCGATGGCTCCTTCTCTCAAGCCGAGGAACATATCGATAAGAGAGGGAAGCGCGCTCTCGCCTGTCTTGAGTGCCGCAAGAGGAGTTGCTCCTGCAACAATGTCAACCATAGCGTTTGCGCCGCCGGCGGTAACACTGCTTGAGAATGCGATGAGCATCATAACTCTTGCCGTTGCCGCAGGGTTTGCAAAGTTGCAGCCGAGTCCGCCAAAAAGACACTTAACCGCGATTACTGCAAATAAAGAGCCGACAACACACTGCCAGATGGTTGTGCCTGTTGGCAGAGTAAGTGCAAGTATAAGGCCTGTTACAGCTGCGGAGAGATCTCCGATGGTCTGCTTTTTCTTGGTTATGAGATTGAACAAGAATTCAGAGAGAATTGCGGTACAAACACACACGGCTATCAGTATAGCGGCTCTCAGCCCGTAGAACACCACACCCGCTATCGCGGAGGGAGCAAGAGCGATAAGCACGTCGCGCATAATTGCCGTTGTGGTCGTCTTTGTATGAAGATGAGGAGATGGTGATACTATTAAATTACTCATTGTCTATCTCCTTTACTTTAAGCTTGATTGATGGTCGTGGTAGCTTCTTACGGCTGCCTTGCCAAGACGGTTATTCTGTACAAGAGGTCTGTTAGCAGGACAAACGTAAGAGCAGCAGCCACATTCCATACAGAGATTTACGTGGTACTCCTCGAGTCTTGCTATTCTTTCCTCGAGTATTTCAATATTCAGAGCCTTACTGAAGGCTGTGGGATTGAGCGACATGGGACATGCGCTTACACATCTTCCGCAGTGGATACAGTTTGTAGGCTCGTCGAGTGTGGAGTCCTTTACGTTGAGCGCAACGATTGACCCCGTCGTCTTTGTAATGGGAGTGTCAGTGGTGTATATTGCGTTACCCATCATAGGACCGCCGATAAGTATCTTGCCGGGCTCGGATTTAAGTCCGCCGGCAAAGTCGAGCACGTCCTGCACAGATGTGCCGATAGGCGCAATAACGTTCTTCGGCTCCTTGACCGCGCTACCGTCAACGGTGACGCATCTCTCCACAAGAGGCATACCCGTCTTTACGTATTTTGCAAGATATGCGAGGGTTGTCACGTTGATAACAAGCACGCCGACGTCAGCCGGGAGCTTACCCTCGGGAACAACGAGGCCCGTCGTGTTGTAAATCAAAATCTTTTCCGCACCCTGAGGATAGAGAGATGGAAGGGGCTTGACGCTCACCTTGCAGTTATCTCCGAATATTCTGACAAGCTCGTGGATGCACTCCGGCTTGTTGTTCTCTACGCCGAAAATGAACCTTTCCACGTCCTTCGCACAGCTCTCTATGAGAGATATAGCGTAGTGTATCATATCCGATTTCTCGAGCATAGTACGGGTGTCGCTTGTGATGTACGGCTCACACTCTGCTCCGTTGATTACTACAGTGTGGATGATTCCTTTCTTTAGGGCGTCAAGCTTTACTGCAGTGGGGAAGCCCGCACCGCCAAGACCGACGAGTCCTGATTCCTTTGCCGCAAGAATTAGGGAATCTATATCGGTTACAGGGTGTGGAGCAATGCTCTCGTCTGGAGTCATAAGACCGTCACTCTGAATACGAATGGCAGGGATGCTCCTTCCGTTTGAGGCAAGATAGCTCTCAATTTTCGTTACCTTTCCCGATACGGATGAATAAATGGGCGATGACACGTATCCTGCCGCCTCAGCTATCAGCTGACCGACCTTTACCTCATCTCCGACCTTTACAACGGGCGCGGCAGGCGCACCGATATGCTGGGAGAGAGGAAGCAGGACTTCCTTCGGGGGTGTCATTTTTACAGGCGGCATATTTGCCGTATTCTTATGGTGGGGAATACGTGTATTGCCTAAAAATTTAGACCCGGACATTTTTTCTTTCCTTTCGTTTCTCCGATAAAAAACACGAGTGCAAAGAAATTCGCTCGTGAATAATACCAAAGTTTATATTAATTAAATCATTTTAATTATATAGTGTATAAAAAGACCTGTCAAGTACGGCACGTAAATAATATTCGGTAAATAAGGTAAAAGTATACAAAATTAAACGCACAGATGTAAATATTTGTCCAATTACGTTAAAAATTTAACCGGATTTTGGTATTTGGGCATAACCGAACAAAAACACCGAGGTGTGTTATTTTGTATTATCCGAGTGTTATTTTTGCTATACTTGTGGGAGATTAAGGTTGAAAACCTATGGTTTTCTCCATTTTTATGGTGTTTTTATTCTATCGACGTTTCCTCGTTCATCGTACCGTTGTACGATTCTCACTCGTCAGCCGACGATTTCTGCTTCAAATCCCTGCATCCGGATTTTGGTATTTGGGCATAACCGAACAAAAACACCGAGGTGTGTTATTTTGTATTATCCGAGTGTCATTTTTACTATACTTGTGGGAGATTAAGGGTGAAAACCTGTGGTTTTCTCCATTTTTATGGTGCTATTTTTTGGCACTACATCGGCTGTTTTTTGCTCATCGGCATAGCCTATATATGCTCACGTGACGGTTGCCTGACTTTTGAAAAGAAAAACGGCAGAGAATTTTTTATTCTCCGCCGTTTATAGCGTATATTTTCCGTTTTTTGTTTGGATTTTTAATCCTTGATGAATTCAACACCGTCTGTGTGCAGAATTGTTCCGTCTTTTGTTATCCATATCACCTCAACACCCGAGAGCGAGCTGACAAGCTTAACTCCGTCGTCATAGCTCATACAGAAGAGGGCAGTGGAAAGAGCATCTGCAAGTCCGCTGTCAGATGCGAGGATAGACACCGAGGAGAAGTATTCGGCAGGCTGAAGAGTAGTGGGGTCAATGATGTGATGATACTTCTTGCCGCCCGATATGAAATATCTTCTGTAATCACCGGAGGTTACCAGTGCTATCTCGCCTATTGCTATTCTGCAGGCAAAGCTCTCATATGATGAGGTGTCGGGATTGGTTATGCCTATTCTCCATTTTTCACCGCTTGGATTAAGGCCTATGGTCTTTATATTTCCTCCTGCGTTTATAGCCATGGAGTCTGCGCCCTCGTCGACAAGCCTCTCATACAGACGCTCGACCGCATATCCTTTTGCCACAGCACCCACGTCGATAGATGCCTCGGGGTCGCTGATATATACGGTGCCTGCCTCCCTGTCTATTACAAGAGAGTCTATTGACGTGTGCAGTATAGCCTCGGCAAGAGCATCGCTCTTCGGTAGGAGTGAGGGGTCGATAACACCGCCATTATCATCCGCTATTTCTCTTACATCGTGCCATATCACAAGAACGCTTCCGAGCATAATATTTGTTTTACCATGCGTAATAGTAAACAATTCTTTGCAATATGATAGGAAAATGATCAAATCTTCGTTTACTTCAACGGGGGAGATGCCGGCGTTTTTATTGATTGTTCTGATGTTATTCATGCCCGAATACTCGTAGTATACGTCGAACAGTCGGTGATAATATTTCATAAGCTCGTCGGTGATGTCGGAGTATTTTTTGAACTCCTCATCAGACGCGTCACCATAGGTGGAAATCACGGTTTCCGTATCGAAATACAGCTCCTCTACCGCGTGCGTTTTCGTCTTGTAGTTGTTCTTGCCCGCACCGTTTCCGCCACCGCCATCGGCATTGCCGCATGACGTGAGCGATAAGGCGAGGGATATGAGGAGCAACAGAGATATAAGCTTTTTCATTTCATTCCTCAGTAGTATACGTATAGGTTATCAAAAAGGGGCTGTGACAGCCCCTTTAATTTGCGATTGATTATCTTGCGTTACCTGCCGCCTTGATAAGAGTTGCCTTATAGCCTGCGGTGGTGAACTCCATTGTGCATCCTGCGGAAGCAAGAGCGTCGGAAACAGTCTCAAGATTAACAAGATCTGCTGTGGTCTTGCCTACTGCACTGTTAGCAAATGCCTTTGCCTGATTGAGCCAGCTGCCTTTGGGCATAGTGTACTCATCACCCCTATCAGCCTTTGTGCCTGTATAATCATCTGCGGTTGCAACGCCGTCAGCTACGGTAAAGGTACGCTCACAGGAGTCGAGGATAGCTGCAACTACCTTGCCGCCTGCAAGAACTGTGCCTGCAACGTCTGCAGAAGCCTTGCCTCCGGAAACGCTCATTGAAATAGCCGCACCGAGAGTAACTGTCTCGGAGGTCTTGAAGGTAATCTTATTTGCGGTAGCGAATGCCTTAGCGATAGCCGCCTTGAAGGAAGTGGGGCTGTTAGGCATTGTGCAGCCTGAGATGAGTGCGGTGTCAAGGTTTGTAACCTCGTCTGCGGTCTTGCCTACGATGTAGTCCTCGAACGCCTTTGTCTGCTTAGCGAATGAACCGGAATCCATAGGATATCCGTCGCCAAGCTCAACCTTGGAGGTAACGTTAGCATCAACTACCTCGTTGTTCTCAACTGTAATAGTTGTTTCAGCAGTGTCAAGACGTACTGCAACAATCTTGTTGGATTCGTCGAGGAGGAGCACTGCTACGGTGTTGGTAACCTTGTTGTTTTCATCTACAACGCTGTCAACTGCGATGGAGAGCGTGTAGGTCTTTTCGGTAGGCGTGTTGCCGCCATTGCCATTATTGTTATCGTTTCCACCCTTGTCCTTCTTGCATGCCGCAAAGCAGAAGAGGGAAAGAGTAAGAACAAGAACAAGTGCGATAATCTTCTTCATTAAAAAAATCTCCTTTTATTTGTTTGTATTTACATTTTATCTTATATTTTAGGCTGTGTCAATATTTTTCAACGATATTGTCAATTTTTTAACAATATGAATAAAAATAACAAATAACATTGGTGTATATTTGTACAGTTAAAGGCGTTTTGAACATATACAAGAGATGTGACGTTATTTTGCCGCATCAGAGCAGTCTTATTCCGCCCCTACGACAGCCGTCAATAGTGTCCTTGTCCCAGATGCTTGACTGTACCTCACCGATGTGTGCGCAGCCCATCATCAGCATACACAGTCTTGACTGTCCGATACCGCCGCCTATCGTCAGCGGAAGCTCACCGTTCAAGAGCATTTTATGGAAGGGAAGGGAGCGTCTGTCGTCACAGTCCCTCTCTGTCAGCTGATAGTCGAGAGATTTCTCGTCAACACGTATTCCCATTGATGAGATTTCAAACGCGCGTCCAAGAACCTCGTTGTAGAACATAATATCGCCGTTTAGCTGCCAGTCGTCATAGTCAGGGGCTCTGCCGTCGTGCGGCTTTCCGCTTTTCAGCTTGTCGCCTATCTGCATAATCAGGGCGCACTTATGCTCCTTGAGGTAGGCGTCCTCCCTCTCCTTTGGTGTGAGGGTTGGGTACATATCCTCAAGCTCCTGCGTGGTTATAGCAGACATCTTGCGCGATATTGAGGTTTTTAATTCGGGGAAGTCCTCGAGTAGTGCCTCGTGTGTGTCGGCAATAGCGTTTACTATTGTCTGTGATACGTCTATGAGATATTGCAGAGTTCTCTCCTCGCGTGTTATCACCTTTTCCCAGTCCCACTGGTCGACGTATATCGAGTGAGTGTTGTCCAATTCCTCGTCGCGGCGTATGGCGTTCATATCCGTATAGAGTCCGTACCCTACATAGAAGCCGTATTCCTTGAGCGCGAGTCTTTTCCATTTTGCAAGAGAATGTACGACCTGACCGATTTCACCTGCGTCGGGAATATCAAAGCTTACGGGACGCTCTGTGCCGCTGAGGTTATCGTTAAGTCCCGATGCCTCGGTGACAAACAGAGGTGCTGAAACTCTTTTGAGATTGAGTGCCTCCGCCAGCTTCTGCTGGAAGGTCTGTTTTATAAATGAAATTGCCCTCTGTGTTCTGTATAGGTCAAGAGAGGGAATATAGTTTTCGGGGATAAATAGCTTGCTCATATTTCTTGCTTTCCCGTCATAGCTTGTGATAAGCCGTATGACGTGTTACTTTTCGTAGTCTATTATTTTTGCTTCGGTGATAACTGCGCGCTTTGATGCATCCTGTATAACGCCTCCGCGCATCGCATACATAGAGGTTATCTCTGTTATTGAATCTACCACGTCCATGCCCTCTACAACTATTCCAAACGCCGCGTATGCTCCGTCGAGGTTGGTTACGCTCTGACTGTTAGAGTTGCAGATGAAGAACTGTGACGATGCGGAATCGTAGTCGTCGCTGCGCGCCATTGATACCACGCCGCGTCTATGGTGCAGATTGTTGCTGTGTCCGTTGAGGGCAAATTCGCCCTTAATATGTTTACCGGAGCCGCCATGACCTGTGCCGAGAGGGTCACCGCCCTGTATCATAAAGTCATCAATAACTCTATGGAATGTAAGTCCGTTGTAGAAGCCGTCCTCAACAAGCTTTGCAAAATTCTTTGCCGTTGCAGGCGCATTTTTGTAGTCAAGCTTTATTATTATTTCTCCATAGCCCTCAATCGTCAAAGAGACGTATTCTGGGCGGTCTTTTTTACACGCCATAATGGGTAATACCGATATGGCAATCAGTAGTATTACGGAAATAAGGCGTACTGTTATCTTTTTCATATTCATATTCCTTTATAAGCATTTTGAGAGGAACAGCTCTATTGCGGTATAGCCCGCGACGCCGCCCCACTTGGTACCCGTGTCGACTCTTGTCAGCTCGTTCAGTATTTTTGCGGCGTTTTCTGCCGAATACTTCTTTGCCGCTGACATATACAGCTTAAGCTTGTAGGGGTTCATTTTTGTTGCCGCCTGTATATCGCTCTGACCTACTCCGTCCTTCATCATCATTGCCACGTTGACTATGTCCGTGTAGGTTTTTGCCATCATTCCGAGTATCATAATCGGGTCGAGTCGCCTTGACTTCATCTCGTCAAGAGCCACAAATGCCAGCTTCCTGTTCTTTTCAAGTATCGCGTTGGAGAGGGCAAAGGTGTCACACTCCGGCGTTGATGATGCCACCGTGTTTACGTCGCTTGTGCTTATCTCCTCAAGCTCGTTTGCCTTGGCGTACATACAGAGCTTTATCACCTCGTTATTCAGCACCGTCATAGAGTGTCCCGAGCGGAAGATAAGCGCGCGCAGTGTGTCTGCGCTTACCGTGATGCCCTCCGCGTCGAAGTGCTTTTTCAGCCAGGAGAGGAGCTGTGCGTCGGTGGATTTATCAAAATTGAGTATCCTTATTCTGTCCTTGAACCTCTTTACAAATTTGCTCTCCTTCTTTGGAGTGCCGAGGTCTATCTCACCGTCAGATACGAGAAAGGCGAGAACGGCATAGTCGGTCTGATATACGAGGTCGAGCACGTGCTCAAGCTTCTCAAGGTCTGATTCCTTCATTTTATCAAATCCGGGATACCTCCACTCTATCAGCTTGTAGGGCTCAAACATAGGCGGTGTAACGACGTCATCTGCCAGGGATGCAAAGTCAACGTCGCCGCCGTCATACACCACGTGATTGAACGTGGAGAATGCCTCGTCGGTTATAGTGGCAGCTCGGAGGGCGGAGAGATAATATCTCTTTAGGTAATCCTCCTCACCCGAGAAGAGATAGCAGCCGACCGGGTTACCTGATTTTAGTATGCTTTTGAAATCGTTAAGCTCCATAAATCCCCCTTGTCAGATTTTTACACCGAGCTTCATTCTTACTTTTTTGCTTTGACCTCCGACCGTCATTCCGTATATGAGTCGGAGCTCGCCGCCGCGGTCGTCTAAAGAATTGCGGATTTTTGCCGTGCTGATAGTCATATCAAATGAATATGGCGGAATTTTGTACACGGTTACGGTGTCTTTCCCCTCTGCAAAGAGCATAGAGGACTCTATTGCACCGCGGCGCGTAAGATTAACGGTGCCGTCAGCATTGATGACGAGGGAGCATTGAGTTTTTCCGCCCTCGCTCTCCTCCGTGTAGCATATCTCACGGCAATCGCCCGTTTTATAAGTACCTGTCACGGTCAATATGTTTATTTCCGGCTCACCTTCGGCAAGACCGTTGTCATCAAGATTATCTATTACGGAGTGTATGCTAATCTCCGCGAGGTATACGTAATCCATCTTTCCTCCCAGCGCCCGGCTTTGGTATTCGGGCGTAATCTAATAAAAAGCACCGAATTTTTGTGTGACGCTTTTCTTAATTCTTTGCTCAAACAGTAATAAGGTTGAAAACCTCGCGGTTTTCTCCGTTTTATGTGCTTTTATTCTATCGCCGTTTCCTCGTTCGTCGTACCCATGTACGATTTTCACTCGTCAGCCGACGATTTCCGCACCAAATCCCAGCGCCCGGCTTTGGTATTCGGGCGTAATCTAATAAAAAGCACCGAGGTATGTTTTCAGGCAGTACCTCGGTTGTATTTTGCTGTGTTTTAGGGGCACCGGAGCACTAAGGTTGAAAACCTAAGGCTTTCTTCATTTTTATAGGTGTTGCTATATCACCGTTTCCTTATTTTATGGAGCACTTCTTAATGACTCGGTCCCTTAGTTTTTTAGAGTGCTTCGCGCTTTCTTCTGCTATATTCGCTTGTCGGGTTGACAAACTCGCGCCAGTTGAGGTCGCCGTTGCCGAGAGCGGTTACAAGCGCCTCTGCGGTAGCGATATTCGTAGCGAGCGGAATGTTGTATCTATCGCAAAGATGTATAAGGGAAATCTCTGCCGATGACGGCTGTTCGATTTCGTCAGTATTTCTGAAGTAGAATACGAGGTCTATCTCATTGTATGAAATTTTAGCGGCAATCTGCTCAACACCGCCATTACCCGCGAGGAAGGTTTCAATATCAAGACCGGTTGCCTCGGAGATGTATTTGCCCGTCACGTGAGTAGCGCACAGATAGTGACTACTGAGAATTCCGCAATAAGCAATGCAAAATTGCGCCATCAGCTCTTTTTTATTATTTTCAGCAATAATTGCGATATTCATAAGCATCCTCCATCATAACAGAATAGTCGGTAAAATGTCGCGATACGCGTTTGACCAACAGTACCGCATATTAACATTATTATAACATTCAAAAAGTTTTTTGTCAATTGCACATCATAATTTTTGGCATAATTGTATATTTTTTTACGCGCATTACAGAAAATCACGCCCACACGCGCGCCTTTTTGCACAAATCACACAAACAGGTATAAGAATGAGTGTTATAGGTATAAAAAAATCTCAACAAAAAAATCAAAATCACCATTGCAAAATTTGTCGGCATACTGTATAATGTTAATGTTTGTTAAAAAAACATTTTCGCAAGGATAAGAAGGACACAGCATGAAAGAATTTAAGAGGATAGGCGTTCTTACCTCGGGCGGAGATGCCCCGGGCATGAATGCAGCTATAAGAGCAGTAGTAAGAACCGCGCTTTCACACGGCGTTGAGGTTATGGGAATTTACAGAGGATATTCAGGACTTATAGACGGCGACGTTAAGAAGCTTGAATTCCGCGACGTTTCAAACATCATCAACAAGGGCGGTACAATACTTTATTCCGACCGTTGCCCCGAGTTCAAGACTCCCGAGGGAATGGCAAAGGCGGTGGAAAACTGTAAAAAGTTCGGAATTGACGGCATAGTAGCCATAGGCGGTGACGGTACGTTCAGAGGAGCAACCGACCTTACCGCACACGGTGTACCGTGTATAGGAATTCCCGGTACTATTGATAACGACATCACCTCTACGGATAACACCATAGGCTTTGATACAGCTATGAATACCGTTGTAGATCTCGTTGATAAGCTCAGAGATACCTGTGAGTCGCACGCGCGCTGCAACGTGGTTGAGGTTATGGGACGCGGAGCAGGCGATATTGCACTCTCTACGGGCATTGCCTCGGGTGCTACGGCAATCGTTGTCCCCGAATTCCATTACAGTGATGATAGTATCATAGAGCAGATAAACGAGGGTAGAGCTCTCGGTAAACGTAACTTCATCATTATTGTATCCGAGGGCGTGGGCTCGGATTATGCGCCCACACTCGCTGACAAGATACAGAAGAATACAGGTGTAGAAACAAAGTTTGCGCGTCTGGCACACGTTGTGAGAGGCGGAAACCCCTCACTCAAGGACAGAGTCCTTGCCTGTACAATGGGAGCAATTGCGGTTGAGGAGCTTCTCAAGGGACACTCCAACCTCGTAATGTGCGACAAGCTCGGTAAGATTGTCCCCGTTGACATAAACTACGCGCTCATTCTCGACAGAATGTATAAGGGCAAGCTGCGTGACGGCGACCTCGATGCCTTCACCGACAAGGAAATAGAGTCTATGAAGAAGGATATACGAGCAAGACACGCATCTCTTACAAGACTCTACGGCATAAGCAAGACCATCAATTTCTGATTTTTATTCACGGCGTGAGTTGCGGAAAGACACGGCTTTCAGCTTATGACGTACGTGTTTTTTGCTTCTTTTTGGATAAAAATAACGATATGAGAAAAAACAAGAGTGGTAATGAGTATTCATCTTTTTATCGCTCTTGTTTTATTTTCCCAATAATTGCGATAATATTAAATGTATTTACGATAACGCGGCAAAGCTTCTCTCGATATGCTTTTTATCAAATAAACGGAACAAATTCCTCAAGTTGTATCATTAAAAGCGGTGACGCGAAAAGGTGAATTTTGTAAAAATGTTGACAAATGCCACATGTTGTGCTATAATGACACGTGACTGTGCATTGATTAATTGGTCAGGGCGCACGTAAAAAACAAATGCAGCTTAATAAAAACCGGAAGAGAGGTTGTAATTATGGCAAAAAAGGATAAGGTACTTCACGAAAAGAAGGAGTACTCAAATATAAGAGAAGCAGTAGAGGATATGGGCTCTATATATGCGGGCAGATATGCGTATGACTTCCGCATTAAGCCTCACGACAAGGAGATTGTCAAAAAGACGTATGACGAGCTCCGTGATGACGTACGCGCGCTTGCAAGCGAGATGATTGCAAGAGGTATGTCGGGCAAGCACGTTGCGCTTGTAGGTAAGCTCTCCTACCACTGGGTTCTTGTGTACTATGCTACACTTGCAATCGGTGCTGTTCTTGTTCCTCTTGACAAGGACTGGACTCAACAGGACCTTGCAGACACGGGTGTACGTGCAGACATATCCGTAATATTCTGTGACGGTGACATTATCAGCAAGGGCGTTGCAATAGCTGATGCGGTAGGCTGTGACCAGCCCATAGCTCTTGAATACGGAGAGGGAACGGTTGATGAGCTTGTAGAGCTCGGACGTGCTAAGTTCAGCGAGGACAGTTCACCCTACTTCAATGCAAAAATCGACGTTAACGCGATGTCGCTCCTTGTTTTCACATCAGGTACGACAGGTAAGGGCAAGGGCGTTATGCTCAGCCAACAGAACATCCTGTCCGATATAGCGGATCCGCTTCAGTACATCGACTTCAGCTTTAAGTCTGTGGGAGTTCTTCCTCCTCATCATACTTACGGCTCTACTATCAATATTCTCGGTCACAACTGTATCGGCTGTGAGGTGTATATTTCCTCCGGTATCAGATACGTTCAGAAGGAGCTCAAGGAGCAGACACCCGGACACATGGTGCTTGTTCCCCTCTATCTTGAAACCTTCTACCGCAAGATAATGGCTAACATCAAGGATCAGGGCAAGGAGAAGCTCATAAAGAGAATGATGAAGTTCTCCAACTTCCTACGCAAGCTCGGTATCGATCTGCGTCGTAAGTTCTTCAAGCAGGTTCTTGCAGCATTCGGCGGTGAGGTAAGAATGATAGTAAGCGGCGGCGCTCCCGTAAACCAAGAGATGCTCGACTTCTATAACGGTATAGGCATAGAGGTGCTCAACGGCTATGGCATTACCGAGTGCGCACCCATTATTGCAGTTAACCATTCCCATGACGTTATTCCCGGCAGTGTAGGTCCTGCTCTTGATGTAAACGAGGTTCTCATTCACGATCCCAACGAGGACGGCGAGGGTGAGATCTGGGCAAGAGGAAGAAACATTATGCTCGGCTATTACAAGGATGAGGAGGCTACACGTGATGCAATGACTGCCGACGGCTTCTTCAGAACGGGCGACTACGGTAAGCTCGGTCCTCGCGGTGAGATATACATCACCGGAAGAAAGAAAAATCTCATCATTCTCTCCAACGGTAAGAACGTATATCCCGAGGAGATAGAGAGCGAGTTTGTTGCAGTTCCCGGTGTTATTGACATCATCGTATACGAGGGACAGAGCAAGAGAGGTCTTGAGTACAACGCTATCGTTGCTGAGATATATCCCGACAAGGAATATCTTGAGAAGAACGGTATCACCGACGCTCACGCTTACTTCAAGAAGTTCGTTGACCAGTACAACCTCTCGGCAGTACCTTATAAGAAGGTTGCTATACTCAAGGTTCGTGATGAGGAATTCCCGAAGAATACTCTCAGAAAGATAATGAGATTTAAGCTCGATATGACTATAGACTAATAAAAAAGCAGTCCTTCGGGGCTGCTTTTTTAAATGCAAAATGCAAAATGCAAAATGCAGAATTGAATTAAAAATGGAAAATTGAAAATGGAAAATTAAGAATGAATTGGCTTTGCCATGAATTGCAACGGGGTTGCATGAATTGAAAACTGCGTTTTCGTGAATTGGCTGCGCCGTGAACCCACACTCATAGATAATTATTCTGCTTTCAGTTCCTCAAGGAACTCGCCTATTCGCTCAAGTGCTTCTTTAATATGCGGTAGGGAATAGCAATAGGATGCTCTGACGTAGCCCTCACCGCTTTCGCCGAAGGCGTTTCCGGGGACGAGAGCCACACGCTTTGAATAGAGGAGCCTTTCACAGAATTCCTCGGAGGTGAGGCCGGTTGACTTGATACACGGGAAGGCGTAGAACGCGCCCTTTGGATCTCGGCAGGTGAGTCCGAGGTCGTTGAAGCCCTTAACAATAATCTTTCGTCTGTCGTCATATTCCTCGCGCATCTTTTCTACCGCCTCATCACAGCTCCGCAGAGCCTCTATCGCCGCGTACTGCGAGGTTGTAGGCGCGCACATTATTGCGTATTGATGTATTTTTGTGATTTCCTTTATAATCTCTGCAGGACCGCAGACATATCCGAGTCTCCAGCCTGTCATTGAGAACGCCTTTGAGAAGCCGTTGATAAGCACAGTCCTCTCCTTCATTCCCTTGATAGAGGCAAACGATATGTGCCTCTTGCCAAAGGTCAGCTCGGCATATATCTCATCTGAAATAACGAGTATGTCGGTATCCTTTATTACCTCGGCTATCGCCTCAAGGTCTTCTCTTTCCATAATCGCGCCCGTGGGATTTGACGGATACGGCAGAATAATCGCCTTTGTCTTATCCGTGATTGCTCCTCTCAACTCGTCGGCAGTGAGCTTGAAGTCGTTCTCCGCCTTGGTGTTTATTATCACGGGTACACCGCCTGCGAGCGATACTATAGGCACGTAGCAGACGTATGACGGCTGTGGAATTATTATCTCGTCAAGTGGGTTAGTTATCGCTCTTACGGCTGCATCGATAGCTTCACTTCCGCCAACCGTAACAAGCACTTCACTCTCAGCTGAATAGTCAATATTATACTTTTTGTTAACATAAGTTTGTATTTCAGCCCTTAATAGCTCAAGTCCTCGGTTAGATGTATAGCGTGTCTCCGCCAATTCCAAAGACCTTATTCCCGCCGTGCGCACAATTCTCGGAGTCGGAAAATCAGGCTCGCCCACACCGAGAGATATTACTCCCTCCATAGTGTTGGCAATGTCGAAGAACTTTCTTATTCCCGAAGGCTTCATATCTTTTACAGTCTGTGATAAAACCTTCTCGTAATCTATCATAGAGATACCTTATCCCTTCTGTCCTTTTCCTCGTCGGTCAGGACTACGCCGTGGTCCTTGTATCTTCTCATAATAAACTGTGTTGCCGTTGCGGTTACGGAGTCTATTGTTGCCAGCTCCTTTGCAACGAAGTTTGACACCTCGTTGAAGCTCTTGCAGGTTACGACTACGGAGAGGTCGCACGCGCCTGACATAAGCGACACGGACTCAACCTCGGGATACAGAGCAATTCTGCCTGCAACCTCCTCGAAGCCTCTGTCTGCCTTGGGTACAACCTTAAGCTCAATCACCGCGCTCACACTGTCCTCGCCCGTCAGTCTTCTGTCCACTATGGTTTTGTAGCCTCTTATGACGCCCTCTTTTTCCATACCCTTGATACGCTGTGCTACCTCCTCCTCGGTAAGACCTGTGATTGTAGCTATATCCGATATCTCTATTCTTGCATTGTCCTGCATAAGCTTTAATATCTTGTAATTCATAATATTACCTCTTCTAATTTTGATTTCACACGCTACGGGCGTAAAATGCGATTGACAAAAAAATCGCTTTGTTATATAATAACCTTATAATCTTGTTTTTTGGAGAAGCTATGTATATTGTTGATACTCACTGCGACAGTCTTTTGTGCGTTAACTCCGATACGGGACTTATAAATCCGCATAACCTTTCTGCTCGCAGCCCTCAGCTGCAGCTGTTTGCTGAATTTGTTCCCGCGGTAGGTATGACGCCCGATTACAGACGCAGACAGATATTCCATTACCTTGATATATACATCTCGGAGTGTCAGAGGCTCGGAATTATGCCTGTGCGCGACTGTCAGGAGCTGAATTTTGCAGTAGAAAGAGGAGTACATTCCTCCATTCTTGCCATTGAGGGCGGCGGCGGTCTTCTTGCCGACTCCCCCGAGCTTGATACACTTTACCGCATGGGCTTGCGTGTTATGGGGCTCTGCTGGGATACCAACGAGCTTGCAACGTCTGCCTGGGACGAGAATGACCTCGGCTTGAGCGAGGAGGGAAAGCGTCTTGTTGACAGACTCTCCGCATACGGCATTATCATCGACGTGTCCCACCTATCCGATAAGTCATTCTATGACGTTATAGAGAGGACGGCATACCCGATAATTGCAACACATTCCAATTTCCGTGACGTGTGCGACAGTCCACGTAATCTCACGCTTGATATGGCGGAGAATATCCGTCGCCGCGGCGGAATTATCGGACTCAATCTTTATCCGTCATTCCTGAGCTCCTCGGGCAAAGCGGACAAGAGTGATATTTTCCGTCACGTTGATTATTGCCTTGAGAGGCTTGGCGAGGACATTCTGTGCTTCGGCTGTGATATAGACGGCACGGAGGGTGAATACCCGATTGGCTTCTCGGAGGAGAGGAGCATACACGACGACCTTTGCGATATACTTATCGAGAGATATTCCGAGAGCGTTGTTGAAAAAATAGCAGGACTTAACGCCCTTAATTTCTTCAAGGGTAATTTGTAATAAGGAGTTTAATTATGGAAAGATATGCTTGGAAGGGTAGAGTAAAGGGCGATATTGCCGAATACAAACGCCGTCACGACGAGATATGGCCGGAGATGAAGGAGGTCCTTCACGCGGCAGGAATTATCAACTACTCAATATGGAACGTGGGTGATGAGCTCTTCGGATACTACGAGTGCGAGAAGGGTGTTGAATATGCCGCAAGGGTTCAGAACGAGAGTCCGGTTATTGAGAGATGGAATGAATATATGGATGATATTCTTGAGCTTGAGATGGAGCCAAACGGCGCACAGAAGAAGCTCGTCGAGGTCTTCAGATTTGAATAAAAATCACGGTTATTTTACCACGGGCGCGTGCTTGCGCCCGTGTTTTTTTGTTCTTATGCTGTCTTGCCGCCTGTTTGACGTCTTGTCCTTTGACGGCTGATTTACCGCTTGATTGACGCCTTACTGCACAATTGGTGACTTAAATCAATGCCTTGTTGAAATGATACCGCACCGCACAATTGGTGACTTAAATCAGTGCCTTGTTGAAATGATACTGCACCGCACAATTTGTGACTTAAATCAATAACTTATTAAAATAGTGCTTTAATGTTCAACCGGTGTCTTGAATAAGTGTCTTGCTGAAGCGTTACTTTACTGCTTATCCGTCAATCAGAGTGCGGCAAGTGTATCCATAACGTATTTTGCAAACTCCTCGCAGGTTGCTCCCGTTTGTCTGCCGGTGATAACGAGCTTCCTCTCCTCAAAGGAGCAGATGTCGAGCGCACGCTCAAGCTTGTTTGCCTTATCCTGATAGCCGATGTGAGAGAGCAGCATTACGGATGCGCGGAGCATAGAGCAGGGGTCTGCGTATATCGCTCTTCCCTCGTTTACCATTCTCGGTGCAGAGCCGTGTATTGCCTCAAACATAGCGTATTTCTTGCCGATGTTGGCACAGCCGGCAGTTCCGACTCCGCCCTGAAATTCTGCCGCCTCGTCGGAGATAATATCACCGTAGAGGTTGGGGCAGAGAATTACCTGGAAGCTGCGGCGACGCTTTTTGTCAACGAGCTTCGCGGTCATTATGTCCGCATACCACTCATCCGTGGTAATTTCCGGGTAGTCCACCGCCACCTTGTGACAGTCCTCGAGGAAGTTGCCGTCGGTGGTCTTTATGATATTTGCCTTGGTGACGAGAGATACTCTCTCAAGCCCGTTTTTTCTTGCATATTCGTATGCGAGCCTTGCAATTCTGTCAGAGCCCTGCTTGGTTGTGATGGTAAAGTCGCAGGCGAGGTCCTCCGTTACGTTGAAGCCGAGAGAACCTACGGCGTAGCCGCCCTCCGTATTCTCGCGGAAGATTATCCAGTTTATACCCTCCTCGGGCACCTTTACCGGTCTTATGTTTGCAAAGAGGTCGAGGGATTTGCGCATTGCTACGTTTGCGGACTCTATGTTTGGCATACCGCTGCCCTTCTGCGGTGTCGTGGTTGGGCCCTTGAGTATGATGTGACAGGACTTCAACTCTGCCATAACGTCATCGGGAATAGCCTTGTTTGCGGCTATTCTGTTCTCAATAGTGAGGCCGTCTATGTCCTTGAATTGCACCTTTCCGCATGCAATCTCATCCTTTAACATAAACTCGAGTATTTTTCTCGATTCCCTGGTTATCGTCGGGCCTATGCCATCGCCTCCGCATACACCTATTATTATCGTCGGGAGTGCATCGTAATCAATAAAGTCGCCCTGCGATTTCATATCTTCAACTCTTTCGAGCTGTTTTTCAAGAATGGCTCTGAACTTATCACAAGCCTCGTCAAGATTGTTTTTGTAAATATTCATTTGCATTTTCTCACTTTTATCGGTTTATTGATGTAATCTTGTGTATTCGAGCATACCGCCAAAGAGAAGTATATCTCTCTGCCTTTCGGTGAGAGAGAGGCGGAGCGGTACGGATATATTCTTACTGATATTAAAGAGGCACGCCGTATTGCTTCCTCCTACCGCTTTCTTAAAGCCGACAATCTCTATCTCGTCGCCCTCGTCAATGAGGTCGTAGTCCGCCTCGCAATCAAGAGTGAAGGGGACTATACCGAAATTAATGAGGTTTGCCACGTGTATTCTTGCAAAGCTCTTGGCTATCACCGCACGTATACCGAGATATTGCGGCACCATTGCGGCGTGCTCTCGTGAGGAGCCCTGACCGTAGTTTTCGCCTCCGAGGATAATACCGCCGCCCAGCCTCTTTGCTCTTTCGGGAAAGTCGGTGTCACATACGGTAAAGCAGAATTCCGACAGCTTAGGTACGTTTGAGCGATATGGGAGAATTTTCGTTCCTGCCGGCATTATGTGGTCGGTGGTGATGTTATCTCCTACCTTTAATACTATACTGCATTTAAGGTCGTCGCTCGGACTTATGCCATTTGGTACGGGCTTGATATTCGGGCCTCGCTCGACTACCGTCTTGTCCATATCCTCCTCACTGTCCGGCATTTCAATCAGGTTATCGCATATAGTGAATTGCTCGGGGAGGTCTATTCTGATTTTTTCATCAAACGTTGTCGGGTCTGTGAACACGCCCTTTATTGCGCTCACCGCCGCACACTCGGGAGATACGAGGTACACCTGTGCATCCTTTGTGCCGCTTCTTCCGAGGAAGTTTCTGTTAAACGTACGGAGGCTTATACCTGCCGACTTCGGCGAGAAGCCCATTCCTATACACGGACCGCACGCACATTCGAGAATTCTTGCACCGGATGCTATGAGGTCTGCAAGTGCACCGCACTCCGCAAGCATTGTGTATACCTGCTTTGAGCCGGGAGAGATAGACAGGGACACGTCGGGATGTACAGTCTTGCCCTTCAGTATCGCGGCAACGGTGAGCAGGTCGCGGAGTGATGAGTTGGTACACGAGCCTATACAGACCTGGTCAATCTTCATACCGGACAGCTCCTCTGCCGTTTTTATGTTATCGGGACTATGCGGACACGCCGCAAGAGGTTTGAGTGAGGAGAGGTCAATGGTGTACGTTGCACTGTAGCTTGCTCCGTCATCCGCGGATAGCGGAGTCCAGCACTCCTCTCTGCCTTGTGCTTTTAGGAATTTACGTGTAACCTCGTCGGAGGGGAATATCGAGGAGGTTGCGCCGAGCTCTGCTCCCATATTCGTTATGGTCGCTCTTTCGGGAACGGAGAGTGTTAGGACTCCCTCGCCTGCGTACTCTATTACCGCACCGACGCCGCCCTTCACTCCGAGGAGCCTTAACACCTCGAGTATTACGTCCTTTGCACTGACAAGGGGCGAGAGCGAGCCTGTCAGCTCTATGCGGATAACTCTTGGCATGGTGATGTAGTACGCGCCGCCGCCCATTGCTACCGCTACGTCAAGTCCGCCTGCTCCTATTCCGAGCATACCTATTCCGCCCGCCGTGGGTGTGTGACTGTCAGAGCCTATAAGAGTTTTTCCCGGGGTTGAGAAGCGTTCAAGATGCACCTGATGGCATATTCCGTTACCGGGACGGGAGAACCTTATGCCGTGCTTCTTCGCAACGGTCTGTATGTATCTGTGGTCATCCGCGTTCTCAAACCCTGCCTGCAGAGTGTTGTGGTCGATGTATGCAACAGATAATTCGGTCTTGACTCTCGGTATTCCTATTGCTTCAAATTGGAGATATACCGCAGTGCCCGTCGCATCCTGCGTCAGCGTCTGGTCTATTTTAAGACCTATCTCCTTGCCGGGTATCATATCTCCCGACATAAGATGATTTTTTATTATTTTTTCTACTATTGTGTAAGCCATAGTTTACATTTCCTCATTTAAGATTGCTATTTAGAGCCAACACCACATTGTTCATCGCTCTCTCTATATGTGTTGAGGTCAGTCTGTCTGCCTCTTTCTCATCCTGTTCTTTTATGGCTGAGAGTATCATTCTGTGTTCGTCTATCGATGCCTCAAGTCTGCCGGGTACGGATAGTGAGAGCTTTCTGTAAGAGCGTATGTTTCTGTGTATTTCGCTGAGTATCTTGCATAGAGTTCTGTTTCCCGATGCGCGATAAATTATACTGTGGAATTTTGTGTCAAATTCCTTTAGCCGTTCTGTATCACCCTTTTTGAGATAAAACTCACTCAGCTCAACCGTTTCCTCGAGCTCCTCGAACTCCGAGTCGGTTATTCTGCTTGCCGCCATAGCTGATGCGAGTCCCTCGAGCCGCAGCCTTATTTTGTAGGCGTCGATCAGGTCGTCCTTGGTAACGCCAACCACCACCGCACCTCTGTTGGGAGTTATTTCTACGAGTCCCTCCTCGCTCAGTCTGTGCAGTGCGGAGCGTACGGGAGTTCTGCTCGCTCCCAGCTTTTTGGAGAGTGCCATTTCGGTTATCGCATCTCCTCTTTTATATTCGCCTGAAAGTATCGCATCCTCAAGAGTGAGGTATACCTTTTCTTCAAGCGATTTTGTATTTTCGTTTATTATCATTACGTTTACGTCACTTCCGTCAGATTTATTTTAATTTGCTCTCGTTTATAGAATTGAGTATCTCTGCCATCTCGTCGTCACCAAGCAGAGTTGTACGTCCGTCGGCATACAGGCCGTCGATGATTTCCTTTGCCTTGATTACTATATCGTCCTGCTTTGTCACCACGCGAAAATCGGGCAGGTTGTAGTGCTTGTTTATCCAGTAGGCAATTCCGGCGAGTCCCGACGTGTTGGAGAGCGCCACCTCTGCCGGACGGTTGAGGATACTCTCGGTGTCAAAGATATTGTAGATTTCCGAGTCCTTCATAAGTCCGTCTGCGTGAACGCCTGCGCGTGTCACGTTGAAGTTATCACCGACAAAGGGAGTCATCGGAGGAATTTTGTAGCCTAATTCACTTGTGAAATAGTCCTTTATTTCCGTTATCACGGTCGGGTCCATTCCGTCAAACGAGCCGCGGAGCGATGCGTACTGAATAACCATAGCCTCAAGAGGCACGTTGCCTGTACGCTCGCCTATTCCAAGCAGAGCGCAGTTGACCGCAGATGCTCCGTAGAGCCAGGCGTTTACCGCGTTTGATACGCCGAGGTAGAAGTCGTTATGACCGTGCCATTCAAGCATATCTGACGGCACGTCGGCATAGTGGTGCAGACCGTAGACTATTCCGGGCACGCTTCTCGGCAGTGCAACACCGGGGTAGGATACACCGTATCCCATCGTGTCGCACATTCTTATTTTTACAGGTATCCCTGCCTCTAGCGAGAGGTCTGTCAGCTCGTTGACAAACGGGACAACAAAGCCGTAGAAATCCGCACGGGTTATGTCCTCAAGGTGACATCTGGGGCGTATTCCTGCCTCAAATGCAGTCTTTATCACACCGAGATAGTGGTCGAGAGCCTCTTTTCTTGAAAGGCCGAGCTTCTTGAATATATGGTAGTCGGAGCAGGACACGAGAATACCCGTCTCCTTTATTCCGATATCGTGCACAAGCTTAAAGTCCTCCCTCTTGGCTCTTATCCACGTAGTTATCTCGGGAAACTCAAAGCCGAGGTCCATACACCTCTCCACTGCCTCTCGGTCTTTCTTTGTATATACGAAGAATTCGCTCTGTCTTATGAGGCCGCGAGGTCCTCCGAGGCGGTGCAGCATTTTATACATATCGACTATCTGTTGTGCGGTATACGGAGCTCGCGACTGCTGTCCGTCGCGGAAGGTGGTGTCTGTTATCCATATTTCCTCAGGCATATCAAATGGCACACGTCTGTGGTTGAATGCCACCTTCGGAATTTCAACGTATGGATATATGTCACGATACAGATTTGGCTCGTCAACGTCCTGCAGGCTGTATTTGTACTGATGCTGCTCGAGTAGATTACTGTGCTTGTTCTTTGCTATCATAGTCTTGTTTCCTTTCGGGATACCGTGTATTGTGTACTTGTATACAATTTCTTTATGTAGACATTATAATACTAATAATCTCTTGTGTCAATAGGCTTCTGGTATTTTTTGCGAGTATTTTATTTTATGAGTATTGAAAATAAAAGTGAGGTGTGCTATGATTTAGTTAATCAATACGCAACAGGCGCTGAAAAAGGAGATAATATGCAGCTTTTAGGAAGAGGACATGACCCATTATTCTGGCAGCAGGTCAGAGAAAAGGAAATATTTGAAAGATATCGTGACGAGCTTCTTGCTTTTTGGCGCGATAGTGTTAAGGACCATGAGATTAAGTCGCTCTCATACTCTAAGTGGAAGCTTTTCTGGCAGACGGGTGACAGAGGAGAGTATGAGGGAGATTACTTCTATCGCAGACGCTGTGTTGAGCGTACAACTGTGCTTGCGCTTATCTATCCGGAGGAAAAGCAGTACACGGATAAGCTGATGGATCTAATCTTTGCTATCTGTGATGAATATACCTGGTGCTTACCGGCACATCAGGGACAGAATGAGAAAAATGATAATTCCCGACTTGATCTCTTTGCAACCGAAACGGGATTTTATCTATCAATAATCTACACGCTCCTCAGTGACAGACTCGATGAGGTCATCAAGGACAGGATACGTGTTGAGATAGACCGCAGAATAGTATCGACGCTCCTCAGCTGTGAGAATTACGGCTGGTGGGAGACAGGTACAAGCAATTGGACCGCGGTGTGTGTCGGCTCCATAGGCTGCACCCTTATGCTTATGCGCCCCGAGCTTATGACGGACAAGATGATAAAGAGGCTTACCGTCGCTATGGACGGCTTCTTACGTGGCTTTGCGGATGACGGAATATGCACCGAGGGATGCGGATATTGGGCGTACGGCGTGAGCTTCTTCGTTCAGTTTGCCGATATGCTCAGGACGTTCACACACGGCGAAATAGATTATTTTAAGCATCCTAAGATGAAGGCGATTGCCTCATTCCCACAGAAGATGTTCCTCTCGGGTAAGGCGGCAGTCAGCTTTGCAGACGGTAACCGTCAGCTTGAGTATACCTTTGGCGTTATGCATAGGCTAAAGGCGGAATACCCCGACGACGTGTTGATTTATTCTCCGGAATACGGCACGTTTGACATCGGATGCGGCAGACTTTCTATACGTCTGTTCGGTGCCGTATGGATGAATGAGGAGTATTATCTCAATCCTGCGGACAATACAATCGCGTTTGAGAGCTATGCGGCAAACACGCAGTGGCTTACCAAGAGGACGGCAAGCTACGGCTTTGCGGCAAAGGCAGGACATAACAAGGAGCTGCACAACCACAATGACGTCGGCTCGTTTATATTCGCCAAGAACGGCAGACAGCTTCTTGTTGATACAGGAGCAGGCAGATACACAAGACAGTATTTCTCCTCGGAGAGATACGGTATATTTGAGCCGTCATCACGCAGTCACAGCGTACCCGTGGTAAACGGTGAGTATCAGATGGTAGGTGAGGAGTATTCAGCATGCAACGTAGAGTACAGCGCGGGAGTCTTCAGTATGGATATTGCTGGAGCTTATCCTAAGTCAGGCGTAACCTCCATTCACAGAACGTTCCTTATGAACGATGACGCGGTAAGACTCACCGACAAATACGTAATGGGCGAGGATGACGTGGTAGTAGAGAGGTTTGTTACCGACGTTGAGCCGATATTGACCTCATCCGATACGATTTTGATTGGTGATGCTACGGTGAGATTTGACCCGACCTCCGCCGAGCTTACCGTAAACACCGAGGATGGCAGCTCCGGAAAATATTATCTGCTTGATTTTACCCTCAAGAGAGGCATTAAGGAATTTGGAATAGAGATTAAGTAATGGCTGATTTTGTTAGAATAGAAGATTTTTCCGCCCCGGATCTCGACGTGTTTGTGAGATTGACGGGCTCCCAGCTACGCTCTGCATTAGAGCCGGAAAAGGGGATTTTCATAGCGGAGAGTCCCACAGTCATCGAGGTTGCGCTTGAGTCAGGCTGTGAGCCGATAGCACTGCTGACCGACGAGAGACTGATAAACGGGGCGGTGGAGCGCATCATCGGAATGTGCGGTGATATACCGGTCTACGTGGCAACTCGTGACGTGCTTGAGGGACTGACGGGCTTTGCCCTCACAAGAGGCGTGTTGTGTGCTATGAGAAGACCTGCGATGCCCACACTCGACGAGGTGCTATCGGGCGCTAAGCGCATAGCCGTGTTAGAGGAAATCGCCGATTCTACCAATATAGGCGCGATTTTCCGCTCTGCTGCCGCACTCGGTATAGATGCGGTGCTGATAACTCCAACGTGCTGTGATCCCCTCTGCCGACGCGCAGTAAGAGTGAGTATGGGAACGATATTCAAGGTGCCGTGGACTCGCATAGGCTCATCCCGTGAGGATTGGCCCACAGTGGGACTTGCGAGGCTTGGGGAATACGGCTTCAAGACAGCGGCAATGGCACTCCGTGATGACAGTGTTAGCATTGACGATGAGGAGCTTATGAGCGAGGATAAGCTCGCTGTTATTCTCGGCACAGAGGGGACGGGGCTTTCATCCGCAACCATAGACGGATGTGACTACACCGTGAGGATTCCAATGTCCAACGGCGTTGATTCTCTCAACGTGGCTGCCGCCGCGGCAATAGCATTCTGGCAGATAACGAGGTAGCGCATCTTGTAAATTCCCTGCCACGTGAGTCTTAATTGATAAACGTAGCTAAAATTTATCTACCTAAACAATATGCTTATATAGGCAAGAGCCTCCCTTTACACGAGGGAGGCTCTTTATTATAATATTACGTTATCGAAATGTGTTGGTTTTACTTTTCGAGAGGGGCTCTTTATAGGTGCATCTCTGCGGCTTCGCTTTTTTGCGCGTTTTTTACTAATGTTTCAACCCTTCATGGCAGTTCTCACCTCACGTATACTTGCGGCTTTGTTTTAGGAGTCGTTCTTATTTTGCGTTTGCTCCTGCTCTTTGTTTATCGACGGGGTAACAACCTTAAATGCCTCTATCCAGCCTTTGTTAAGCTTGAGTGATACGTATCCGATAAGCGATGCGCTCACCGCCCCCACGGTATCTATGATAAGGTCCTCCATTGTGTCGACGAGGGCATCTCTTCCGACAAGCAGGGAGAGGACGTCCTCGCTCTTTCCTTCTTTGGCAAATTTTTGCATATTGAGTCCAAGTATTCCGTCAAAAGTGAATTCGTAAATTTCCCATAGAACTCCTATAAAAACCGCAAAGGTTACGGAGAAAAGACATACGAAAAGCGGTGAGAGGGAGATGTATCCCCTCTGTCGGTTGTTGAGGATATCTATCAGTGAGAAGCCGAGAATTGCCGCCATCATACTGCTGATAAGGTGCAAAATGTCATCCCATAGAGGTATTTTGTAATAAAATTCCCACACCTCACCGGCAAATATCGCGCCCCACAGAAACAGCATAAACAGTACGGAAAAGACCGTTGGTATTCGCCAGGTAAAGCGTCTTTCAAGAAACGACGGCAGGTTCACCGTCAAGAGCCCGAAAAGGCTCTGAAAAATCATTATTCGGTATTCCGTGTTCTCTCTGTATGCCTCATCAAAATATGCTCGCATCGGTACCCAAACAAGCGAAAAAATAAAGGATGCGCTGACCAGAAAATACATAATTCGACCGACCGTTATTTTCTTATTCATATCGTCAATACTCCATAAATAATAACTAATGTTTACAAAAAACGAGCAAACCAACCGTTAAAGACTGATCTACTCGCATTGTTTATTTAATTATTGACAGGATGACCGGGCGTTAATCAGGTCGAGGATTATTCCCGATGCCATAATGAGTCCTACGACGGATGGGACAAAGGATACGCTTCCCGGTGTTCTCTCGCCCGCGGGATTTACGGCAGGCTCGTCGGAGAATACAACCTTCAGGTGATTTACACCTCTTTTTCTTAACTCCGTGCGCATCACCTTTGCCAGTGGGTCTGTGTGGGTTTTTGATATATCCGCTATTTTGAAGCGCGTGGGGTCGAGCTTGTTGCCGGCACCCATTGACGATATGATTTTTATATTGCGCTCCTTTGCCTCACATATCAGATGGAGCTTGGACCTTACACTGTCTATGCAGTCGGCAATATAGTCGAGTCCCTCAAGTGCTATGGAATTTCCCTCCGAATAAAATTCGTTTACCGTATCTACCTTACACTCGGGGTTTATGTCGAGTATTCTGTTTTTCATAGCCTCGGTTTTGAGCATTCCTACACTGCTCGTCGTAGCTATTATCTGTCGGTTTATGTTTGAGGGGGATACTCTGTCGGCATCCACCAGCGTTATATGACCGATACCGGCACGGGCTATTGCCTCGGCAACGTAGCCGCCGACGCCCCCGACACCAAACACTGCTACGTGGGACGCCTTCAGGGTGTCAATAGCCGTTGAGCCGAGCATCATCTCGGTACGCGTGTAGAGATTTTCCTTGTTTTCCATAGAAATCTCAGCCTCTTTTCCAGTACTTTCTGTCGAGTGAGCGATACATTATAGCCTCCGCAATGTGATCGGCGTTGATACTGTCGCATCCGTCGAGGTCTGCTATCGTACGTGCAACTCGGAGCACTCTGTCGTGTCCTCTTGCCGAGAGACCAAGAGATTCAAATGCATCGCGCATGAGGTCGGATGCCTCCTTATCAAGCTCGCAGTGGCGTCTTATCATATCCACCGACATATTTGCATTCAGCGTGCCGACCTTATCGCCTGCAGCCGCAAGTCTTTTGTTGGTAAATTCGCGCGCCTCGTTTACTCTCTTTCTGATAACGCTTGAGGGCTCACCGTGATTTCCCTTGCCGGAAATGTCATCGTAAGATACCGACGGCAGCTCGATTTCAATATCAATTCTGTCGAGCAGGGGGCCCGATACCTTTTCGAGATATTTCGCCACGCCCTGGGGTGTACAGGTGCATTGCTTATCGGGATCACCGAAATAACCGCATCTGCACGGGTTCATAGCACACACGAGCATAAATTTTGACGGATAGGTTATCTTTGCCGCCGCACGTGTGACGGTTACAACTCCATCCTCGAGCGGCTGACGTAGAGATTCCGTAGTCTTTTTTGAAAATTCAGGCAGCTCGTCGAGGAAGAGTATTCCGTTGTGAGCCATTGATATTTCACCCGGACGGGGATATGCTCCGCCTCCGATTAGTCCCGGCATGCTGACCGTGTGGTGAGGAGAACGGAACGGTCTTTCGGTAATGAGTCCCGAACGCAGCTTTCCGCTTACCGAATGTATCTTCGTGGTTTCAAGAGCCTCCTCGATATCCATATCGGGAAGTATTGACGAGAGCCTCTTTGCAAGCATGGATTTTCCTGTGCCGGGAGGACCTATCATAAGCACGTTGTGACCGCCTGCCGCCGCAATCTCGAGCGCGCGCTTCGCCTTAAGCTGACCGCACACGTCATAGAAATCGGGCGCACCCGTGTGCGCTGAAACGTGAATGTCCGGTACGGAGAAGGGGATAGGCGTGAGAGTTTTTTCGCCCTTAAAGTGCATAACAAGCTCCTTCAAGCTCTTGACTCCGTATACGGTTATACCGCCGACGACAGCCGCCTCATCCCTGTTGGCATACGGCACGTATATTTCCTTTTTGCCGATGTCCCTTGCGCTTATGACCATAGGGAGCACTCCGGCAACTCCGCGCACGTCACCCGAGAGTGACAGTTCACCTATGATGCACTTGTCGGAGAAGTCGTAATCCCTCGGTATAATTCCGTCGCTCTGCATAATTGCAGAGATGATTGCCAGGTCAAAGACCGTGCCCTCTTTCTTTATATCGGCAGGAGCGAGATTTATCATAATGTCCAGGGATGGAAATACGTAACCGCTGTTTTCACACGCGGATTGGACTCTGTTTTTTGCCTCCTTTACGGCGGCATCGGGAAGTCCCACCAGGTCGAATTTAGGCAATCGGTCCCAAGCGGAGCATTCCACGGTTACCTCGTAGCCCTCTATTCCCATAACTCCGGAGCTGTATATCTTTGAAAGCATAATGTTCTCCTTGAATTGACTTGTATGATTATTATACCTCACCGTGAAGGATAAATCAAGTCTGTTGTCGACTTTTACGTCAAAAACGGCATCCGTGAATACAAGGAGTGCAGAGCGACGGAAGAGCGCGGCTCTGTTTTATGTATTTTTCGCGACTTTTCTTTTGTGTAAATAGTAGAACTTTTTATCCAAAATGCCCAAAAGTTTTATATTCTATTGTAAAGTATAAAAAATAATGTTATAATTGTTTCAGCTAAAAATCTCTAAACGCAAAAAAGGAGAAAAAGATGAAAAACTTGAAGAAAATTCTCATCGCAATAAGCGTCTGTGTTGCCCTTCTTGTGTGCTGTGGTGTTGCGGCTCTCGCAACAGACTATACAGGCACGGTCGACGAGCTTGACGCTATTGTAGTTGAATTGGAAGAGGCCACCACCGCAAAGATCATGCAGGAAAAACTCAGAGCGGCGGCAGAGTATCTTGAAAAGTCACCTGTTGACCCATCCTCTGAAGGATACGGTGACGTTATGGCAAGACTCTATGCGGGATATTTTGACTGTGTAAGCGCACAGCTTGGCGTTGTAGCGGCTGATACAGATCCCTCAAATACGCTTAAGGATATGCTTCTTGCAGAGGAACTCTGGGCATTGCTCGACGTTCCCACGGACACCGTGGGCTATGACGAGGCTGCGGCTGAGTATGACGAGACGCTCGTTGTTGCGGCAGAATTGCTTATTTCCGATATAGATGCAAATATAGAAACAACTCTTGAGACTGCCAAAAACAAGCCTGCGATCAACAGACTTGCTTCTCTTCTCAAGAACACCTCTCTCAAGGGCGAGTCACAGGCTGATGCCTTTGCGGCTATCAGAGAGCAGTTTGACGTATTGAATCTTGCTCACGAGAATGCGGTTAGCGCAAGATATGCAGAGCTTGATAATGTTAATACTCTTTCCGACTACGATAAAGAGGTCTTTATGTCCTCTGACTTCAATGATGCTATCGTAGGTATAACATCTAACGGAACGAGTGTCGGAAACAGCATATTCGTCGCTAAC
>JAZNHE010000003.1:0-4766 GCA_045576795.1 Eubacteriales bacterium
ATGCCGGAATGGCGGAATTGGCAGACGCCCGGGACTTAAAATCCCGTGAGATTTTTTCTCGTACCGGTTCGACCCCGGCTTCCGGCACCAATTATATCGCGGAGTGGAGCAGTCTGGCAGCTCGTCGGGCTCATAACCCGAAGGTCATGAGGTTCAAATCCCATCTCCGCAACCAAAGGCTCACCAAATGGTGAGCCTTCTTTTTTTGTCTTTGGCAAAAATGGTGCGAGATGAGATTTGAACCTCACGAGCTTCGCTCTGTGACCTGAGCACTCAAGCAAATGCGCAGAGTGCTGTCGGGGTCTATGTTTGCCGTCTTATGACGGCAACATACTGCGTAATTTTGCGTGTCCGACCGCAAAATAGCAGATAACTCTTCTCTGCTCTATCCCATCTCCGCAACCAAAAGAACTCGGAACACCGTTGGTGTACCGAGTTCTTTCTTTATCTCTTTTTTCGTTGATTTATTCAATTATTTCACTGCACGTGAGGGTGGGATCAAGTCCGCAGTCTTCTTGCAAATTGTATAAAAATACATAATCTGACGGTAGATTTCCCGGGTTGTATCCCGTGAATTTTTTGAATACTCTGTTGAAGTTCCGAATCGTATTAAATCCGCATCTTGCTGATATTTCCGTTATATTCAGATTATCTTTCTTGATCATTTCGATTGCTGCCGCAATTCTTACGGTATTGAGGTATTGCGTGAAGGTCATACCGAATAGCTTGTGAAAAATCTTTGAAAAATAAGGTCCGCTGAAATGCATATATCTTGCCGCGTCCTCGAACGTGATTGTGTTGTACTCGTTGCTGATTTTTTCGCAGATTTCTCTATAAAGCTCGGACGTGTCTGTTTTTTTTGAGCTGATGCCTTCAAATCTTGTTGTTTCTTCATTCCTCAACAGAGTGATAAATAATTGAGTAGAAATGCTGTCTGCCATTGCATCGTTATTGTCAACGTGTGAATTCAGCTCCAAGCGAATATTGTTTAAAACAGGCTCAATGTCGGATGTCTTGTTTACGATAGGCGACAAGAGCTTTTTCGAAGCGAATATATTATCTAAATACTTTTTTTCCGCTTTAAGCACGGTGATAACGGTAGTCTCGCTCGACTGTATAAAATGAATATCGTTACTGTAAATGAAAACGCAGTCTTTAGAATTCAGGTTAAAAAAATTCTCATTTATAGCAACCGTTGCGCTTCCTTCATTAATATACACCAGCTCATGATCGCTGTGATAATGGGATATATTGTTGAGATTTTTGTATTTTATACAACTTATATGCGCAGATCCTTTTATATCGCTGCTCTCGTATATAGTTTTTATACCGACCACCCCCTTTTTTCTATTTTAACACAAAATAATAATAAATGTCCATATGTAGAGAATAGATTTCTTTAAAAAAGAAGAGAAATTATGTATGATTACGGTGGGGATAACTATCTTAATATTCTGAAATACATAAAAAGAGGGAGAAAACAAATGATAAGAAGAAATTTCTGGTTATTGGTAGGAAGTCAGACTTTATACGGCGATGACGTGTTGAGAACTGTGGACAATCGCGCTAAAGAGATGGTTCAGTATCTCAACGAAGGCCGCAAGCTCCCCTACGAGCTAATTTATAAGGGAACGGCAAAGAGTAATGCCGAGATATCCGAGGTTATTCGCAAAGCGAACTATGATAAAGAGTGCGCGGGTGTAATAACCTGGTGTCATACATTCTCACCCTCGAAAATGTGGATCAACGGTCTTGTGGCATTGCAGAAGCCCTATTGCCACCTTGCTACTCAGTACAACCGCGAGATCCCCAACGATGAGATAGATATGGATTTTATGAATCTCAATCAGGCAGCACACGGAGACAGAGAGCACGGCTTTATCGCCGCAAGACTCCGTATGCCTCGCAAGGTGATTGCCGGGTATTGGAAGGACGAGCGTGTTATAGAACGCCTCGGCTCATGGATGAGGTCTGCGGTGGGCGTTGCGGTGTCGCGTGAGCTTAAGGTAATGCGATTTGGCGATAATATGCGAGAGGTTGCAGTCACCGAGGGCGATAAGGTAGAGGTACAGTCAAAGCTCGGCTGGCATGTCAATACCTGGGCGGTCGGCGATCTTGTGAAAGAAATGAACGCCGTAACCGAACCTGAGATAGATGCGCTTATGGCGGAATATAATTCTAAATATGATATAGCAACCGATAATATTGAGGCTGTACGATATCAGGCAAGAGAAGAAATTGCTATAGAGAAGATGCTGCAGCGCGAGTGTTGTATGGCGTTCTCCAATACTTTCCAGGATCTTTACGGCATGGAACAGCTGCCCGGACTTGCTTCGCAGCACCTTATGTCCAAGGGCTACGGCTATGGTGGAGAGGGCGACTGGAAGGTTGCCGCAATGACCGCTATTATGAAAGCGATGGGCGAGAAAGGAAACGGAGCTTCTGCTTTCATGGAGGATTATACCTATCATCTTGTCGAGGGCAACGAATACAGCCTTGGCGCGCATATGCTCGAGGTCTGTCCGAGCCTTGCGGCAAATAAACCGAGAATAGAGACGCATCACCTTGGTATAGGTATGAACGAAAAAGACCCCGCAAGACTTGTATTTGAAGGCAAAGCAGGTGAAGCTATCGTTGTCAGCCTCGTTGATATGGGCGGAAGACTTCGCTTGATCTGCCAGGATATCGAGTGTGTAAAGCCGATTATGGATATGCCCAATTTACCCGTAGCGCGTGTGATGTGGAAGCCCGCTCCCGATCTTTTGACGGGTATTGAGTGTTGGATCACGGCAGGTGGCGCGCACCATACAGTGCTTTCCTATGACGTAAGCGCGGATATGATGAAGGATTTTGCAAATATGCTGGGAATTGAGTTCGTACATATAACCAAGAATACAACTGTAGAAGCGCTTGAAGAAAAGCTTATGTTAGCTGATATTGCTTGGAGGTTTAGATAAAGGGTATATGCATAAAATATTAGGCATTGAGCTTGGCTCAACAAGAATAAAATCGGTGCTTATAGACGAAGTTGCCAACGTAATTGCTCAAGGCTCTTATGAATGGGAGAATACTCTTGCAGACGGGCTGTGGTCGTATTCTCTTGACGACGTCGAAAAGGGCTTACAGTCAAGCTATGTGGAGCTTACGGCGGTTTATAAGGCGAACTTTGGCGAGGAGCTTAAAGAGATAGATGCGATTGGCATATCCGCTATGATGCACGGCTATCTTGCATTTGACAGTAAGGACAATCTCCTTGTTCCTTTCAGAACGTGGCGAAATACCAACACAGAGGCGGCAGCTGATGAGCTGACGGAGCTGTTTGAGTTCAACGTTCCTATGCGTTGGAGCGTATCCCACTATTATCAAGCGGTGTTAAACGGTGAGGAGCATATAAAAAACGTGTGTTTCCTTACAACGCTTGCAGGCTACGTTCATTACAAGCTTACGGGAAAAAAGGTGCTTGGAATAGGCGATGCGTCAGGTATGTTCCCGATAAGCGACGGAAATTACGATAAAGATAACCTTGCAAAATTTAATCGGATTTTAAAGAGCATGGGGATAGAAACGCCGTTTGAAAATATTTTACCGCAGATACTTGTAGCGGGTGATAACGCGGGAACGCTCACGACCTGTGGCGCAAAATGGCTTGACCCTACGGGAAAGCTAAAGCCGGGTTGTATGCTTTGCCCACCCGAAGGCGATGCGGGAACGGGAATGGTGGCTACGAATAGCATATCCCCAAAAACAGCAAACGTATCGGCGGGAACTTCGGCGTTTCTTATGGCGGTTCTTGAAAAGCCTCTTGACTCCTATTACAAGGAGATCGATATGGTTACGACACCTCACGGCGCACCCGTAGCGATGGTACACGTTAATAATTTCACCTCTGAAATGACCTCTTGGACAAATCTATTTGAGGAGGTTGTTGCTCTCGGAGGAGGAAGTATCAGCCGAGGAGAGCTTTTTGGCGCTTTGTATGAAAAATCTCTTGAGGCCGATGAGAACTGCGGCGGACTTGTAGGATATAATTTCCTTTCCGGAGAGCCCATCGCGGGAGTGTTAAGCGGTATTCCTCTGATAGCGAGAACGCCCGACGGAAAATTAAATCTTGCAAACTTTATGAAGATGCACGTCTATTCTGCACTTGGTTCGCTTACTATGGGTTGCGAAATTCTGTCCAAGGAAAACGTAGAGATCGATAGCGTGTGTGGACACGGTGGTTTTTTCAAGACTCCAGTAGTCGGTCAGAGTGCAATGTCCGCAGCAATCGGCGCACCCGTGACGGTTATGCAAAACGCCGGTGAGGGCGGCGCCTGGGGAATTGCAGTGCTTGCATTATTCACTTATCTTGGCGAGCAGAACCTTGAAAACTTTCTGGATGGCATTTTTGAAAACGTTGAGAAAACTACCATATCCGCAAGTGAATCGGAAATAAACTCATTCAACGCCTTTATGACAAAATATAAAAAAGCCCTTTCGGTAGAAAGGCTTGCCTCGGAGGTATTATAATGCTTGAAGAACTGAAAAAGAGAGTATTTGAACAGAATATAGCACTCGTAAAACACGGCCTTGTGGTACTGACTTGGGGCAACGTATCGGCAAAGGATGAAAAAACAGGTCTTGTAGTTATAAAACCAAGCGGCGTCCCTTACGATATTATGAAAGCCGAGGATATGGTTGTCGTCGATCTTGACGGAAATATTGTCGAAGGAGGATATAGACCGTCAAGCGATCTGCCTACACACCTCTATCTTTATAAACAATAT
>JAZNHE010000004.1:0-33403 GCA_045576795.1 Eubacteriales bacterium
TCCTTATTATATATAATACATATGTTTCACTGCACCTGTGTATTATACACCTATAAACTTAAAAATACAATAGTTTTTTGAAAAAATCACAATATTTTTTCAACGTCACCTTCACCAATAACATTTATTCCTTTTGAGAGCAAATACTCGGTTGTTACTCCATCACCGTCAACCAGTGTGCCGCTGAAGCTGCCATCATATATTTTACCCTTTCCGCACGAAGGACTTTTCTCCTTCAGAACAGCGGTTTTGATATTGAAAAGCGTACAAATCCTATACGCCTCCTCGGCACCGCGCCTGTAATTATCAGTTACGTCTGTGCCGTCCCTCATCATCACCAAGTCACCGATTCGTTCAGACGGTACTCTCGGTGTTGGGAGGCCACCGTATATCTCGGGACAAAATGGAATAAGATTGTACTTCTTTGCCAAGTCGATGATTCTCTCATCCGCCTTATGCTCTCCGTCATATCGACACCCGATGCCAAGCAGGCACGCACTTACTAATATATTATCCATTTTAATACTCCTTTTTATTATATATCACTACTTGCAGACCTAAAACGAGGAGATGCACGCAGCTCATCAATCACGGGATCTAAATCTCCCGCGCCCATCAGAATTATCGGGCCCTCTGTCATATCTATAAGATATTGCGCCACCTCACAAAATTCCATTCGTACAGCACTTTTGCCTATGCATTTTGCGAGATGTGCTGATGTTATACCGTCTATCTCTTTTTCCCGTGCTGGGTAAATATCCAGCAATATTGTAAAACGTGGTTTACATAATGCTTCTATAAAATCATTCCATAAGGCTTTTGTGCGAGAGAATGTATGAGGTCTGAATACAACTGTTCCCTCTCCACACCTATCAAAAACCGCTTCCGTGACACTCGTTATTTCCGTTGGGTGGTGCGCATAATCATAAAACACTTTGCGGCCATCCAATTCTCCTATAAGGCTCAGCCTTCTGTCAATTGTATGAAAGCTCTTAACACCATTCCTTATACTCTCCCTGTCAACTCCAAGCACATCTGCCATAGCGACCGCGGCAGTGATGTTGTATAGGTTGAATTCTCCAATAAGTGAGGTCTCAAGATCAATTCGCCAATCCGCCTTCTTGGAGATTGAAAAATGACGCGTGCCATTATCTGTCTTGCCAACCGTTAACTTATAATCTGAGCCGGCACCCTTACCGTATGAAATCGCCTTATCACCGACAGCTTTAATCAAGCCGACAGCGGTAGGACAGTCGCAGTTAATGACGACCGCATCGGTTGCACGCGAGGCGCACTTAGTAAATGAAGAATAAACATCATCAAGACGAGCAAAATAATCGGTATGGTCAAGCTCTATACCCGTTATTATCTGGTGAGTCGGGAACATCCGTAAAAACGAGTCCTTATATTCGCACGCCTCGTAGAGAACAAGCTCATTTCCCAAAAGGCGGTAAGTTGTACCATCGGAGAGTGATGCCCCGGAGAGTGTGGTAATACTTAGTCCTGCGGTAGTAAGTATCTTATCAAGCACGGCAACTGTCGTACTCTTGCCGTGAGATCCGCTGACACCCACGCGTACCCGATAAAGAAGCATTAATGCGCCAAGCAGCTGCGCCCTGGAGATGAGCGGTATGGCGAGTGTACGTGCCGCTATGAATTCCGTGTTCTCTTCATCTATTGCGAGAGAATACACCACCAGGTCCTTGTTCCACACGTTAATTCTGCGATGCGGTGTAACGGTAATACCATCGAGAAGTGAAGCTCTCGCATTGGATGAGTAATTAGCATCCGAGCCTGTAACCTCGCATCCCATACTTTTCAGCATAGCGGCAAGCGGTAGCATACCCGAACCCAAAATGCCTATAAAATGAATTTTTGAACACCTTGTTTTTATAATTCTGCAAATAACATCAACGTCTGTATCAGAATTAAAAATCGACATATTACCCCGTCGTTTTATCTTAAACGATAAAACATTAATTGTTTGTTTACAGTCTTGAATAAATTGTTCAAATTTGATTTGAATATTATTAACATTCTTATTGTATACTATATGCAGTATCATAAAGAAATGTGACCACACATCAGACGAAAGGAAAATATTCAAATGCAAATCACAGACATCAAAATCAGAAAATTCTTTGACGAAGGTCCTATGAAGGCCGTAGTATCAGTCACCTTTGACGATTGCCTGGCAGTACACGACATAAAGGTTATTTACGCGAGGGATAGATATTTCATAGTTATGCCCTCAAGAAAAAATCCCGATGGCACATACCGTGATATTGTTCATCCCATCAACACCGCCTTCAGAAGCGAACTTGAGGAAGCGGTTATCGATGCTTATCACGTTCAGCTCGTAGCCGCAGAACACGACGGACTCGAGAATAACGTTGACGACACTTACGTTATATAATTTCAAAAACATTATACAATACCCCCTCTGCCATTGTCAATACAATCGCAGAGGGATTTTATTATGCAAAAGCAAAGGACAGAGAGTAGTATCTCTGTCCTTTATGTATTAGGTTAATTATTAAGCCTGTTCAGTCTCTGCGGGAGCAGCCTTCTTTGCACGAGTAGCCTTGGGAACTGCTACGCCAAGCTTCTCTGCAACTTCCTTCTGTTCCTTCATCGCCTGTCTTTGAGATGCGAGAGCTGCCTTCTGAAGCTCGGTGAGCTCACCCTGCTTCTCAAGAAGAACCTTGCCTGCCTCGTGAGCCTTAGCATTGCTCTGTGCGATCTTGTTCTGAGTCTGGAGAATTTCCTTCTGTGACTGCATAACCTCTATCATTGCATCGTTAAGACCGTTCTGAGTCTCTATAACTGCGCTCTGAGTCTCGATCATTCCGCGCTGAGTATCAGCAAGTGCTTGCTGCTGCTCAACAACGAGCTTCTGGCTCTCAACAACAGATGCCTGCTGTGCAGAAACCTCTGCCTGATCCTGGTTAACTATTCTGAGGCTGACCTGAATACCCTGCTGATCACGCATAATGTGACGGAGAGTGTCATTGGTCTGCTTCTGCATTCCGTTAAGATCCTTGTGCTTGGTAGCAAGCTGAACGTGCTTCTCGGTAGCAGCATCAAGAGATTCTGCAAGTGCGGTGATTCCTGCGCTGAGCTCCATAAGCTTAGCATAAACATCCTGCTCCTTGCCAAGAAGATCACCCTCAAGTGCAACTGTAGCCTCGGTGGACTCGCTTGTAGCTGCAACAACTGTTGCGGGAGCTACGGAAACAGTAGGAGCGGGAAGATTTGCAAAATACTCTGCAAGCTTAGCGTTGAGCATCTCGTCAAGCTTCTCCATTACACTGTTAACTGCATTCTCAACAATGTTGGTAACGTCAATTGCGATAGGATTAACACTGATAGGAGCTGCTACTGAAGCTACAGGTTCAACAGGAGCCGCAACCTCTGCATCTACCTCCTCTGTAGGATCCTCATCATCAACGAGATCGGGAACACCGATGCTGAGAGCGGTAAGCTTACGCTCAAGCCAGTTTCTGTATCTCTCAAGCTCAAGCTGTCCCTTCTCTACCTTACGGTAAGCACCGATAATCTCGTAGAGATCGAGCATCTCGTTGTAGTCGATCTCTATGTCGGTAAACATAGAATCGATGGCATTGTAAACTGCCTTGTAGTCCTCGTGTGCTGCGTAGAACTTATCAAGAGCTGAATCAAGTCTTATCTCACGCTTGATATTAGGTCTCTTGTCGTACGCCGCCTTGGTCTTTTTGTAAAGTTTAGTAGCTCCGACGAATACGGAGGATACATGTTTGAAGTCGCCGAACTCGTTTTTGATCGCCTTCTTGCTATTCTTGATCTTAGCCGCAAGGTCCTTTGCGCGTCCAACGATTTCTGCCTTAGAAAGTGCGGAACTCATAGTACACCCCTCATTATAAAATATTTTTATACACATACATTATATAGCATTAAATTAAAATAGTCAATAGGTTAATGAAAGTTTTTTGAAAATTTTACAAACTTTTTTCGCCAAAAAATCACTTTTTGTAAATCATATTTTACATTTTTGCTTTTTAATCACACACGCTCTATTTTACTCGGTGCGACAGTTCATAGAAAAAATGCTTTTTTAGTGAAAAAAACTCACCTCATTTTATTCACATAAAAATTATGTATGCATAAAAAATGTACCAAAATTTACATTTTTTACCGTTAAGATATTATTTGACAAAAAGCAACACCAACCAAGCTGATAAAAGCCGCTATTTTGTAATAAATATATGCTACGTCAAACGCAGCCAAGCTATCGAGGTATGTGATACCGCATCACTCAGGCTACAAGGCTTCAAAAGAACCAAAAAAGCACCCCGAATGCAAGGGCTGTAAAAGGCAGCCACAGTACACCGAGGTGCTTATTTCAGTTCAGATTACCACTCAACTTTTGGTAATTCCCATTCCGAGGAAGTGATAACATCATCTTCAATTTTCGTGACCTCAACAAGAGGTGCTTCATATTTATCTGACATTTTTCACTCCTTAGTTTACATATTCATTAGCTTTGATTGAGTAAAGCTTGATTGCCTTGGCAAGATTCACAAGTTTTTCGTTGCTTGTACTACCGGAAAGTATCTTTTCCACGTAGCACATAACGCTGAACGTTATGTCGAGCTGTGTTGAATCCTGAAGGTTTGTTATGGAAATTGTATACCAATTATCAAGCAGTGATGCATCCTCAATATTTATCTCTAAGCGGTATGAGCCATTCTCCATAAGCTCGGGTGTGAGAATACCGTAATTAACACTTCCGTCAGAGGACTTATAGGTTATTGCGTATTTCTCAATCTTGTCAGCTCTGAAGTAGAATCTAACCTTAATGTTTTCTTCAAGGGCCAAGCTCCATCCGTCAGCAATAAGCTCTGTTGCAGAGCCAAACTTAGCAAGCTTAACACTTGAGTCATGGGTAATACCTGCAAGAGGATCATCCCCGTCTGAATGAATACCTGCGTTTGCAAGGTTGTCTGTTTTGTATCCGAAATACTCCTGTGCGTAAGCTCCGTAATCGAGCATTGCACATATAAGCTCCTTTGTTTCTGAGGACTGTGACTCGTCAGCGAGAATTATATCCGAATATTTACGTACAGAGCTTTCTATGTATTCACCACAGTTTGAGGAGTCAAATATAACTCTCAACTTAACAGTATCGGTCATTTCCGCCGCTGCAAGACTGAGTGATATCTTCAGCTTGCCGTCTGCGGTCGCCTCAAGTTCCGAGAGGAGCTCCCTATCAACAGTTCCATCGGAATACTCCACGTATACATATGCATCCGGGAACAGGGAGTCAACCGTATCACTGAATTCACCGTAGAAGTTGAATGCTATATCATCTGAAAGCTGGAGATTATGTGTTGTGAGATCTCCATACGCATCTGTTGTGGGCATTCCTGTTGTAAGCTCTTCCTTTGCCGTCGTAACTGTTTTTGAATAAGAGTCTATATCAGACTGACTTGCGGAGGTATCCATAAGCAGATGCTTCAATTCTTCAAGCTTAAGCTTCTTTATTTCATCCGCAGCAAATGTACTCTCACAGCTTGCATCAGCCAAATTCTTATACGCTTCAAGAAGAGGTGCACGGTCAACCGCAGATGATGAACCTGTCGTGCAGGTTATTTCATAGATGGTTGCTCTTGAGTTTGCATTTGTATTATTAAACGTAATGCGAATCTTGGATGCCACCGTGCCCATAAGATCAAAGCTTGTAAACGTTCCTACGGTAGTAAGAGGCTGATCAACTATTACAGGTATCCAGCAATCATCAACGTAAAGTTCAATCTTCGTCTTGTCGCTTCGTGTAACAGTTTCGCTACCTCTCCAATCATAAATAGAGAGTGTGTAAAGCGGAATATTGTCCTTGAGATCTATAACAAGTGAATATGGGCCTGCCGCATCAAGAACAGCATATCTGGTATTTGTCTTATCACCGTCAAATGCATTGGTGAGATCCTTTACGGATGCACTGCTGTGCGCCTGAGCATTCTCGAGAGAAAGCTGATCTGCGCTTGTACCGAGAAGGATATTACTTCCCTTATCCTCAATAACGGTTTCGGGAATTATAAGCTCACCCGTACAGGACATCTCATAAATAACTATACAGTCGGAGCCCTCGTACTTGCCGGTAATGGTAAATCTGACCTTCTCTGCCTCGATACCGCCGAGCTCAAAGGTAATCTCCTTTACGGGAGTGTCATGTACGTATGCGAGTACCTGCTTCCATTCCCCGTTTCTGTAAACGTAAAAATTGAAATCCTTACCGCATCTGTGCAAGTTGGCAGCATAAGGGTTAAGGTTAACCTTAAGCGTATTAAGTACTGCTATCTTTCCGTAGAAATCAAGCGTTCCGTCAGCTGTGTGACCGTTAGCGGAAGCAAATCTCGAATTATCGTCATTTATATCACCGTCATCGGTAATCTTGTTGTAAGTATTTGTAGCCCATACGTTACCGGAAGCAGTTGCATCGGTAGGCACAAATTCAAGATCGGTAAATACATCCTCCACGGTTTCCTTTTCAACCATGTCTTCAAGAGGTGTAAGCACTGTTCCGGTACAAGCCATCTCGTAGATTATGACGCAATCACCCGTCTGTCCGTCAGCATTGGCACCGCCGTTATATTTACCCGATACGGCAAATCTTATCTTCTGTGCCTTTACGCCGCCAAGCTCAAAGGTCTCAACCTTTGTTGGTGCCGTGTGAACGTGATTGAGCACCTGCATCCATTCTCCGTCATTGTACACGTATATGCTGAAATCCTGTCCGCATCTGGTTGCGGTATAAGGATCAAAGTTTACCGTGAGGGTATTCAGTATCACTGTCTGACCGCCGAAGTCGAGCGTTCCGTCCGCCGTGTGACCGTTAGCGGTGGCAAATCTCGAATTGCTGTCATTGGTAGCACCGTCATCGGTGATCTTGTCATAAGTATTGGGCGACCAGATGTTATTCGCTGCGGTCGCATCGGTAGGAGTAAAGGTTAAGCCGGTGAAAACGTCAGTCTTTATCTCAACACTGTAATCCGCAGGTTTTATGGTACCTGTGCAGGATATTTCCATTATTGCGATACAGTCGCCCTTCAAAAGTGTTCCTTCGGCATCCGGATATACACCGGGAATGTATATTCTTATCGCATTTGCCGAGACTCCGTTAAGCTCATAAGTAACCTTGCCTTGATAAGCTCTGTCGTGAGTTATATCAATAACTTTATTCCAGATTCCTTCATCAAAAACTTCAACAACAAGGCCGGTACCCGAACGAACCTGCTGCCATGTTCCCCAGTCTATGGTGAGAGTTTCAAGTGTAGCAACGTACTCCTCAAAGCCGAGAGTGGCATCAAAGAAGGACGAAGTACCGCTGGATGAGAATCTGTGATTGGCATCCGAGACACCGTCAGTAAGTCTGTCGTAAGTATGGGGCGCCCATACCACCTTAGCTGCCGCATCGGTAGGAATAAACTCGCGACCCTCGAAAAGATTGTCGGAATATATCGAACCGTCATCCTCGTAGTAGCCATCGCACTCGATCTCGTAAGCTCCGTAGTTTCCTGAGGTTTTCTGCGGAAGGTATATTCTGAGCGCATCGGCCTTAACTAAACCGAGATCAAATTCAAGCCACATCTCAGTCGTTCCGGATGCACTGTTGGGACGAGTACCGGATTTGCGGTACTCTTTTATATTGTTTCCTGAGCCGCCGGTAATAGTAACGTCGTGAAGCGTGATCCATTCACCGTTGCTCCTTGCCTGAATTATAACGTGAGGACCGAAAGCATTGGCCCAGTTGGTCTCTCCGTACTGATCATACACACGCAGCTTATTGAGGACCGCCTCACCGCTGAAACGCATGGTTGCATCGAATTCAAGGTCAGGAACACGTTCTGCGTTATATGTCCATGTATAGAACACCGTATTTCCCGTGGAGCCTACGTTCAAGGTTCCGTCGGTAAGCACGCTTACATCACCCGAGCTTGAATTAATATGCTTCTTTGCTTGATCTGTAAGCGAGAATTCCTTGCCAAGAAGAATATTATCGTTAAATTGAGCAGTGTTGGGAATAAGAACTCCCGAGCACTCTATTTCATAGATGGATATGGATTTTCCCGACACGGGTGAAGGAGCTGTAATGCGGATCATCTGAGCCTTTTGGCCTGTAAGATCAAAGGAAAGATATCTTGTACCATTGGCATTCTTGGTTCTGTGAGTAAGTATTTCCGAAGTATCCTTACAGTCGTATACAGTAGTCCATTCAAAATCGTAAAGCACTTCTATCTTGAGAGAAGAACCTACGTTATTGGCATATGTATCACCTGCATCAAAGTCGAATATACGAAGTTCTCCGAGAATAAAGCTTGCCGGAAGTGCTGCGGTAGCACTAAATAAGCTCGTATCTGCGGTTTTGGTGGAGAATCTACCGGTTGAATTGTTGAAGCTACCGTCAGTAAGAGTCTGATATCCGTATGCAGTGGTGTGAATTACCGAGTTAGCCAACGGTGTTGTATCAAAGATAATTCCCGACAAGATATTAGACGCGTTATAATCGATGCTTACAGGAGCATTGCGATAGCTGGAGATAGGAGTAATCTCACTCTCTCCGCCATAAAGACTCTCTACGGACACGCCGTACTTAAGAAGTGAGTCATAGCTCTTCTCTATGATTATCGGATACAGGCTTTCCTGAACAAGTACCCACTCCGCCGTAGCTGACTTTCTCGAATAAAGTCTGTATTTGCCGGCATAAGAATTAGACTTGATCGCTACCTGAAGCTCATCGTTAACGATGCTTGCGGTTAGCTCCTCAACAGAGGATGAAAGATCGTCGGGGTTTCTGTACGCGAGAGCGCGCGCACTTTCAACGCCCTCATTATTCACTGCAGTTACTGCGAATGTGATACGAGGATTTTCAAGCTCCGCAGGAGTGTAAACGTATGAGGTGTTTACGGTAGTGCCAATGAGAGTATATGTAGGCTCATTGTCCTTAGCAATATAAACTCTGTACAATACTGCATCGTCGGAAGCGGTCCAAGTAAGTGTAGACGAAGAAAGTATATCGCTGGTTTCAGTAAGATCGGTTACTGCATCAGGCTTAACATGCTTCTCAAAGTTCCAAATGATATAGGTTTCTCCCGCCTCTGTATCAAACGTGATAACTCCGTCCTCGCAGGTAAACTCAACAGCCTTACCGTTGGAATCGCACACGATAGCGTTCTCAATACCGTCATACTTGACTGATACCGCGCCGCCCGAAAGCGACTTGATGTTAAGAGAAGCAAGCGTATTGTCTTCCCAAGCTGCACTTACCTCAAAGTTTCCTCTTGCAACAAGTCCTGTGTAAGATCCCGATGTCCAGGACGACGGAACAGCCGCAAGTGGCTCTATGTAGTCTGCGTGAGATTGTAGCAGCATCTCGGATATACCGGAGGTGCCGCCAAGGTTACCGTCAATCTGGAACGGAGGATGTAAATCCCAAAGGTTAGTAGCCGTGTTTGCCTTAAGGAGCTGTTCGAGCAGATCGTATGCTCTCTCTCCATTATGAACTCTTGCCCAGAGATTAAGTCTGTGAGCAACGCCCCAGCCCGTAGCCTCATCGCCACGCTCGGTAAGAACGTACTCTGCGGCATCAAGCCATGCGGGTGTAGTTCCGTTTATAACATTTCCGGGGTAAAGACCTACTAACTGCGAAATATGTCTGTGAGTATATTCGCCCATATCGCCGTAGTTTTCTTCCTCGAAGAACTCTTTTACCTGACCGGAAAGACCGATTCTTATAGGGTCATATTTATCTATCTGCTCAAGAACTCGCTGAATTACAGCGTAATCCTCGTGAGTTGAATCGGAGAAATCAATGCCAAGCTCCTTGGCTGCAAGGAGCATATTGTAGTTATTCTGATATGCGAATGACTGTGCGTAAGCAGTTCCTTTATCAGTATAATACCATGAACCGTTTACGTACTGCTCGGGTGAGTCGGTATATATTGCAATATAGTTACCGTCTGCATCCTCACGAACCATCTTCGTGATAAAGCGAGCCGCACCGACAAGTACGGGATACACTACTTCACGTAAAATAGACTCGTCCTGTGTATATTCGTAATATTCCCAGAACATCTGAGTAGTAAAGCCGAGGTTACCGATGGACGTATCTCCGTTAACGTCACTTACGTATCCGCCCGTTGCGATAGACCATCCGTTACCTCCGTCTTGACCAAAAACAGATGGATTGTAGGTGTTAATTATGGAATTGGATCCGCTCTCCGCCTTTGCCATATAAGCTTTGTTATAATCGACGTAAGCCTCGAAGGTCTCCGCGATATTAGTGGAGAATGCCGGCCAATAGTTCATCTGAACATTAACGTTGTGCCAATATCCCGCCGACCATGGAGCGTGATTGTATCTGTTCCACGCACCCTGAAGGTTTGCAGGAAGCGCACCCTTTCTCGAGGATGCGATAAGAAGGTATCTTCCATACTGGAAGTAGAGCGCCTCAAGATATTTGCTGCCCGATCCATTCTTATACTCGTTAAGAAGCTGGTCGGTCGTAAGAGAAAAATCAGCCTCATTAAATCCAAGGTCGAGAGTAACTCTGCCAAAGAGTTCCTGATAATCCGCAAGATGCCTTGCCTTTAACGTGGCGTAAGCATCGTCAAAGGACTTGCCGCTTATCTTGGAATCAAGAGTATTCATATATCCTTCAACCTTTTCTCTTGTATCTGCAAGGTCTGTGGAGAAGGTTGGCTTATTGGTAGTAGAGGCCGTAAACTGTTCGCTGATAAGCTCGTAGTCCGTACCCATGGTGATTATTATGTATGCGCTTGTGGCACCGGATACGGTTATTGTACCGTCAGTGTCACCGTCTGAATTTGTACACGTGGTAGCACTTACGGTGCCTCCGTTAGTGTAGACCTTGTAAAGGCCCATAAAGTCTATATCGAAATACTCAAGCTTACCGGTAAGCTCGATAGTTCCTACACCGTCTGTCACGGATGAAACAACAGTACCGCTCTTTCCACCCCTGTCGCCCGCTGCGTTCATATATTCCTGCTCATACGGGATCGTGGGACGAAGTGTAAAGCTAAGATTACCTGTACCAGATGCGTCAAGTCTGATAACCATCGCCTTATCGGGATAGGAGGTAAAGTATTCTCTTGAATACGTAACACCGCCATAGCTATAATTAACTGTGGATACAGCGGTATTAAGATCAAGCTCTCTTGAGTAATTGCTTACTACGCTCGTCTTGTGACCGAAATCTATGTAGGTCTCGGAAAAATTATTAAGACCGTCTGTGTTAGGACTGCTGCTCGTGATTCGATAGGGATTGGCTAATGTCTTCTCAGTAAGCTGAATACGTTCAGTCTCGGTCCTACCAAAGACATTGGCACCAAAATAACCGTTGCCGAGAGGGATAGACCATCTCTCCCAGTCATCATTCGGATGTGCCGCTATCATATTACCGCCAGAGCCAAATGACGTATCCACGTTATCGTATCCGGCAGAAACACCGTGGGACGCCTCCTCGTCATACTGAAGCTTCAGAGGAACATCCTTTTCTTCCACTATGTGACTCTCATAGTCTGATGTGTCGGCATACGACATCACCGGAATAATTCCCGACACAGCAGCAAAAAGAATTGTCACAACAAGAGACAAAGATAAAATCTTGTTTTTCATTTCGAACTCCTTTTGTGTTTTAATCATAAATTACATATTTTTTATCTTATATATTGATTTTATCAAACATATATGCTAAAATCAATGTAAAAATATACATATTTTTTTGTAAAAACGTACGGAGATATGCACAATGGATAAAAATCAAACTATAGACATAACAAGCATACAAAGGGCGCCGAGATATCTGTTTACCGTGGATTATATTTTTCCTAATCCATACAGCACAGTTGCAACATTTGAAAAAAAGAACGTAGCTACAACAGGTCTGCACGTGCAGGAATTCTATGAAATATGCATAATAAGTAAGGGAGAAGGCTATCACATCATTGAGGACACGTGTGTAAATGCAGTTAAGGGTGATGTATTCGTTGTACCACCCGGACGTAAGCATGCTTTAGTCGGTGGTGACGGCTTCAACATATTTTACATACATCTCTCCCCTGCCTTCTTCAAGCACTATACATCTAAAATGAAAATTTTGCCAGCATTTTTAGCATTATTCGAGATAGAACCGACGATGAGAGCACACGGTACAAAATATAGGCATCTATATCTTGACGACAACGCGCTGAATGAAACTATCGGCATACTGCGTGGCGGCGAGAAAAGGTATCAGTACGACCCGGCAACTATGCTTATTCTTGAATCGTATATCGTAATAGCACTTACGATTTTATGCCGCGAGTATGAGAAAATGCAAACTATAATTGGCAAAAACGCTAATATCGACAGACATTTTATGAATAGCATATCTCTAATACTTGAAAACTATAATCAAAAAATAACTATCGAATATTTAGCTCAGGTCGCAGGTCTATCAAGGACGACGTATATAGAACGCTTCCGCAAAGCTATGGGAATGTCACCGCGACGCTTCATCATGCAACAGCGGTTAAAGGCGGCAAAGGAGCTGCTGGTATCAACAGATACACCAATAATTAAAATCGCAGAGGAAACCGGGTTCTATGATTCGGCACACTTCAACAAGTGCTTTATCGCCTCTGAAAAGATTTCTCCCAGTGAATACCGCAAAACTGCGCAAAATTCTAATAAATTAGAAAACTCGATGTGAATTGTTAAAGTTAACAACTATTTCATATTATTTTTGTGCAAACTTATTAATAGTATTGCTTAAAAACTGTTAAGTTGTCTATTGATAAAGAGAAAAATATCTGTTAGAATTGTTACAGTCAAAATATAATTAAAGGAGTTTTTTCAAAATGGCAGGTCTTTCACTCAGACACATTTACAAAAAGTACCCCGGCGGCGTTGTTGCCGTATCCGACTTCAATCTTGAGATCAAGGATAAGGAATTCCTTATCTTCGTAGGTCCCTCGGGATGTGGTAAGTCTACCACTCTTCGTATGATCGCAGGTCTTGAGGAGATTTCCGAAGGTGAGCTCTACATCGGCGACAGATACGTTAACGACGTAGCACCTAAGGACAGAGATATCGCGATGGTGTTCCAGAACTATGCGCTTTATCCTCACATGACAGTATTTGATAACATGGCATTCGGTCTTAAGCTCCGTAAGGTTCCCAAGGAAGAGATCAAGAGACGTGTTGAAGAGGCAGCAAGAATTCTCGACATCAGCCACCTTCTTGAAAGACGTCCCAAGGCTCTTTCCGGTGGTCAGAAGCAGAGAGTTGCTCTCGGACGTGCTATCGTACGTAACCCCAAGGTATTCCTTCTTGACGAGCCGCTTTCCAACCTCGATGCTAAGCTCCGTGCGAGCATGAGAACCGAGCTTACCAAGCTTCATAAGAAGGTTGAGACTACATTCATCTACGTTACACACGACCAGGTAGAGGCTATGACAATGGCTTCCCGTATCGTTGTTATGAGAGACGGTGTTATCCAGCAGGTTGACACTCCTCAGAACCTCTATGATACTCCCTGTAACCTCTTCGTTGCAGGCTTTATAGGAACTCCTCAGATGAACTTCCTCACAGGTAAGCTTGTCAAGAGAGGAAACGATCTCTATGCTACTCTCGGTACTACAGAGATTCCTCTTCCCGCAGATAAGGCTAACAATCCCGATCTCAAGGAATACATCGGTCAGGAGGTTATCTTCGGTATTCGTCCCGAGGCTATCCACGACGAGCCTATGTATCTGTCATCTATGGCTGACACCGTACTTGACGTTGACGTCGACGTAACAGAGCTTATGGGTGCTGAGATATATCTCTACCTCGGCTTTGAAGGCATGGAGGATGCTACAAACGGTAAGAACATTATCGCAAGAGTTTCTTCACGCTCCACCGCAAGATCCGGCGACAAGATCAAGGTTGCAATCGATGCTTCTCGTATACATATCTTTGATAAGGATAGCGAGAAGTGCATCTGCCACTAATCCAATAAATTAAGCATTATAAAGCTTTTAGCGGCGACGGTAGATATTCCGTCGCCGCTCTTTTTATGCAAAAATAAAAAACGCACCCTCTAACCGTTTGTGGATTGAGAGTGCGTTTTTTATTTATTTTGCAAATGTAAGTTTACAATATCTTACAATTTATGCATTTGCTGCCTTAACGATAGCAGTGAACTTATCGGTCTTAAGAGATGCTCCGCCTATAAGACCACCGTCAACATTAGCCTTAGCAAGAAGCTCCGCAGCATTGCCGTCATTCATAGAACCGCCGTACTGAACCACTATCTCTTCTGCAGCCTCAGCACCGTAAAGCTCAGCGATGCAATCACGGATAACTCCGCACGTCTCATCTGCCTGATCGGGAGTTGCTGTAAGTCCCGTACCGATAGCCCATACGGGCTCGTAAGCGATAATAACGTTCTTAAGCTGCTCAGCAGTTATATCAGCGAGATCAAGCTTTGTCTGCATACGAACAACCTCATTGGTTATGCCGGAGAGTCTCTCCTCCTTAACCTCGCCAAGGCAGAGGATAACCTTGAGTCCTACGTTGAGTGCCGCCTTTGTACGCAGGTTAACGGTTGCATCCGTCTCACCAAAGTACTGTCTGCGCTCGGAGTGTCCGATTACAACGTATTCTGTACCAATTTCCTTAAGCATAGCCGCGGAAATCTCCCCTGTGTATGCGCCACTTTCTGCGAAGTGCACGTTCTCTGCTCCAACGTGGATGTTAGTGCCCTTAGCCGCCTCAACAGCGGTAGCAATATCTACATAAGGTACACAAAGTACGATGTCGCACTTATCAAGTCCTGCAACCATAGGAGCAAGCTCGTTTATAAACGCCTTTGTCTGTGAAGGTGTCATATTCATCTTCCAGTTGCCGGCAATTACATATTTTCTCATATCTATTGTCCTTTAATCTTTGTTTTGTTATATTTAGGGCTTTTTATAACCAAAAAAGTCCAATGTGACAGCTCCCTCACACAAAGGGAGCCGTCGAATACTGATTATCATAATAATCAAAAGCTATTATCTTGATGTTGAAATTTTTGATGTTAAATTTTTGTGATAGAATTGTCGTTCTTCTAACCGAAGCAATAGTACCCTATTGCGAGCCGTGCAGGAAAACGCGATTATCAGCAAAATTACTTATCTTGATATTGGAATTTTTGCGATAGAATTGTCGTTCTTCTGACCGAAGCAATAGCACCCTATTGCGAGCCGTGTCAGAAAACGGCGATTATAGCCAAAAATTACTTATCAAGAAGGCAAGAAACACCGGGAAGATCCTTACCCTCAAGGAACTCAAGGGATGCTCCGCCGCCTGTGGAGATGTGAGTGATCTTGGATGCGAAGCCAAGCTGCTCGCATGCTGCCGCGGAGTCGCCGCCGCCAACAATGGTAATTGCATCGCTGTCAGCGAGTGCCTGTGCTACTGCAACAGTACCCTTCGCAAGAGTGGGATTCTCAAACACGCCCATAGGTCCGTTCCAAACTACAGTCTTTGCAGAAAGAACTGCATCTGCAAACATCTTTGCAGTCTTGGGACCGATGTCGAGACCTTCCTTGTCAGCAGGGATGCTGTCCACGTCTACATATTCGATATCAACGGGAGCATCGATAGGATTGGGGAAGGAGTTTGCAACTGCGCAGTCAACGGGGAGAAGAAGCTTAACGCCGTTAGCCTCTGCCTTTGCCATCATGTCACGGCAGTAATCGAGCTTAGTCTCGTCAAGGAGTGAGTTACCTACGCCAAGTCCCTTAGCTGCAGCAAATGTGTATGCCATACCGCCGCCGATGATAAGAGTATCAACCTTGGTAAGAAGGTTATCTATAACGTTGAGCTTATCAGCAACCTTTGCACCACCGAGGATAGCAACGAAGGGTCTCTCGGGGTTCTGAAGTGCCTTACCCATCACGGAAATTTCCTTCTGAATGAGGTAACCGCAAACTGCAGGAATGTAATCTGCAACGCCTGCTGTGGATGCATGCGCTCTATGAGCGGCACCGAAAGCATCATTTACAAAGAGGTCTGCATAAGATGCGAGCTCCTTAGCAAGCTCTGCGCCGTTCTTTGTCTCGCGAGCATCAAATCTGGTGTTCTCAAGAAGAACTGCATGACCGGGTTCAAGTGCAGCCACCTTAGCCTTTGCATCCTCGCCTATAATATCTTCAGCAAAGGTAACAAGCTCTGCGCCGAGAAGCTCATTGAGTCTTGCGCATACGGGCTTGAGAGTAAGCTTTTTCTTATCGTTCTTAAGAGCCTTTTCAAGGTATTCCTTTGTTGCAGCTGCCTGTTCCTCAGCAGGAAGAGCCTCTACAGACTTCTTCTCCTTCTTGGAAAGACCAAAGCCCTCGGTGAAAATGCCGTGAGGCTTGCCCATATGAGAGCAAAGAATAACCTTTGCGCCATGCTCAAGAAGATACTGGATAGTAGGAAGTGCGCCAACTATTCTCTTGTCAGAGGTGATAACGCCATCCTTCATAGGTACGTTAAAGTCACAGCGCACAAGGACTGTTTTACCGCTAACTTCAACGTCTTCGATAGTTTTCTTGTTGTAAGTTGCCATTTTTGATAACTCCTTTATATAAATTTAATACAAAACTTCGTTTTAGCAAGAATTTCCCAACCCTCACCGGATATCATATTAACACAAACGAAGATATAAGTCAATAGTTTGTTAAAAAATAAACAAAATCAAAAAATATTTTCACCGTGCTCAAGTTTATCGATAAGATAGAGCATACGCGGCAAGTGGAACGGCCCTTTTGAAACATTGCCTTTAAGAGTGTTTGCCACAGTACCGTCGTAATGCAGATATCCGTACCACTCACCATATTTCTCATCTGGATAGCGTGAGAAACAATAGTCACGGATAGCCTCAAAATTCCTGAGATACTTCTCTTCTCCGAATACGTTGTAGCACAATCTGTTGGCTATCATTGCCTCACACTGTGGCCACCATATCTTCATATCCCATTCGAGATGCTGGGGAGGATTGCCATCGCAATCACAGAAGGCTATAATTCCTCCATCACGATATCCGAGCTCCATAGAGATGTCTATTATTTCCTTTGCTTTTCTCTTATAAAGCTCATTATTTTGATACACGCCCTCCGCCATCAAGAACCACGCAGCCTCAAGTGAGTGTCCGGGGTTTACCTCTCTGCCGGTCGGTGAATCTATGAATTCGCCTCCAAATCCCACGTTCTCAAGTAATCCCTTTCCCTTGATAAAATGAGTGAGTATTTCGTCGGCACATTCCACGGCAATCCTTTGATACTTGTCGTGCTCCACCTTTCTCAAAACCTGCGACACGGAGAGCATAATCATTGACGGACCGAGAGCCTTGGTGCTTGGTGCGTGAGGATTGACGGGAGCTACGTTCACCAGACTGTCCTTGTATAGCTTGTAGGCTATATCAAAATACTTTTCTGCATTTTTCCAAACCTTGGGATCCTTCGTAGCGATGTAATACTCGGCACATCCGATAGCCGCAAACGTCTCACTGAAGTATGCATCTCTCGTCACTATCGGGCTTCCGTCCTGTGAAACTATAAATGGAAGCCTTCCCGACTCGTCAAGCTCACACATAGGAAGAAAGTCATACATATTTTTAGCTACATCAAGGTACTCATCCTTGGCATCAAGCTCGTTATATGCAAGTGCATAGGTATACATTGCGCGTCCCATAAACCAAACGTTCTTATCTGTGCCGTAGATTTTACCTTCACGGTCAATCATGGTTATTATTCCGCCGTATTCACGGTCAATTGAATGTTCCATCCAAAACGGAAGTACATTATTAAGAAGATATTGCCTCATTTTCACAACCTCCTAAAACTTTACGAATGAATTATAGCATATCCTGTGTTGCAATGCAAGTAATAACAAAAAAATATATTGACTATTACCTCGGGAGGATATAAAATAGTGTTGTCCAGGAGGTGAAAAAATGAAGATATACGTTCCCGAATATTTTAATAGTTTCAAATGCTCTGCAGATAAGTGTAAAGACAGCTGCTGTATAGGTTGGGAAATATGGATAGATGACAAGACACGAGCAAAATATGATATGCTGAACACCTCTCTCGGCAAAGAAATCAGAGAAAAAACCTCACACGGCTACTTCCATCTCTGTGAAAACGGGCACTGCTCATTTCTCGACGGCAACGGGCTGTGCCGTATAATTTCAACTCTCGGTGACGAGTATTTATGCGATATTTGCCGCGAGCATCCACGATATTACGGAGTCGGTCAAAAAGGAATTGAGGGAGGGTTAGGACTTGGATGCGAGAAGTCCGCAAGGATAATTCTGTCCCTCGAAAAGCTGCCGCGAATTGTAGAAATTAACCGTGATATCAGCTATTGCGACGATGATGAATACGCAAAAACGAGCGAGCACTTCAGAAAAGACTTGATGAGTGGAATTTTCAGCAAAGATTTAACCGAGCTTGTCGGCAAATACATAGCATACGCCGAGCTTGCAGATGACGTTTGCTTCGACGTATGCACAAGCGGCAAAGAGGTTCCCATACCAAAGGTAACATATGAAATACCGGACGATAGCAAAATTAAAAAGCTACTCGATAGCTTCTTGTCACTGCTCGGTGAATGTGAGTCACTAAGCAAGGATTGGCAAAATATAATCAACAAGGCAAAGGGATACGATATTAATGCTCTTCTATCTGATCTAAAAACGTTCAGATGCCTGCTCTACTATTTTACACACAGATACGTAAGAGAGGGTGTCCTCGATATGTCACTCTCGCAAAGAACACTTTTCTCTATCTCTTCATCCCTCGCTATACTCGCGATGAAGGGAGTCTTGAATACCGACAGTCCCGATATCTGCGCGGCAACTATATATTCCAAGAACATAGAATACTCCACAGATAATATAGATATGATTTGGGATAGATTAACCGATATTTTGTAAACTATTATTTTCAAAATATAGGAATTATTCTTCAAATATAAAAAGAACGACGATAAGGATTTACCCATGCGTCGTTCTTTTTTATGTCATTCGGCTATACTTATTTTCCGGCGATACTCATATCGGGAACGAGCACGTCAGGTGAGCAGAAACCGGTAAATCCGGTTGTCACTCCGCGCTCAAGCTTATTGCCAAGGGCTGTCACGCTCTTAAGGAGGTCAAAGAAGTTTCCTGCCATAGTAAACGATTTTACAGCCTCGCACTTCTTACCGTCACGAATCATAAAGCCTGCACTCTGAAGCGAGAAATCACCGCTGACGGGATTAGCTCCTGCGTGAAGACCATTTATCTCGGTAATGAATATTCCGTCGCCTGCCATAGCAAAAAGTTCCTCACGGCTCTTGTCACCGGGCTCAATAGCGAATGAATACGGTCTGATTCCTATGGGAGAAGAATATCCTGCCTTAGATGCATTGGCGGTTGTCTCCTTGCCCATAGCAAGTGCGGTTTCTCTGTTGTGAAGAAGAGTCATAAGAACTCCGGACTCAACTACTGCCTTGCGGTGAGTTGCAACACCCTCTGCATCAAAGTTAGTACCAACTGCATTTCCCTCTCTCTGAGGGTCATCGGTAATGGTAACTATTTCAGAGGCAATGGTCTCGCCCTCCATTCCCTTAAGTCTTGACATACCGTCAAGAGCTGCCTTTGCAGAAAATGCAGAAGAAAATACGGACAAGAGCGATCTCATCTGGTTACCGTTTATAACAACGTTATATCTACCCGTGGCAACGGTCGTTGCGCCTATTCTTGAAAGTGCCTCACCGACCGCCTCATCAACGACCTCATTGATAGTGTCATCGGCACTGCTCTTATCAAGATTCTTAACGGAGTAATCCTGCTGATTCTCACCGTTAACACCAACAACGGCTTCACCTACAAGTACATTTGCGCCACAATCAAGCGAAAGGTCAAGACCATGTGAATTTACAAGGCGTACTGCGATACCTGCGGAAATAGCTTGTGAGGAGGTTCCCTCCTTTACGCTTGAATCCTTACCGAAGAGCGCTTCACCCGTCTTTATCGCATACTCCTTTAAGTCTGCCGCCGAAAGCAATTCAGCCTTCTTAAGCTTTAATTCATCGTACTTATCCGAGCCCTTAAAGATACCCACGGTATCGGGCTTCTCTGTTGCTTTGGCGTTTGCCTTTGCTCTTTCGGCAAGCTGTGACATCTCACCCTCGGTCATAAGCTCCGTGGATGCGTAGCCCATCTTTCCATCTACAAGAACGCGCAGACAAAGACCGCCGCTTGTAGATGAGGAGAAGGAGTTAACCTCTTTGTTGAGAGTGGAGACCGATGTGCTCTCATCACTCATATAATATATTTCGTACTCAGTGAGCCCCTCCTTCTCAAGAGCAGCAACAAGTACATTCTTTAATACGTCGAAATTCATCATCTGCCTCCTACTGTGATTTTAGATACACGGATGAGAGGCTGTCCTACGTCCGTAGGAACACTTCCGGATGAAGAACCACACATACCCTGACCCGTGGCAAGATTCTGTCCAACCATATCGATATCCTGAAGTATACCGGAACCGTTGCCAATGAGAGATGCGCCTCTTACAGCCTCGCAAATCTTACCGTCTCTTACTATATATCCTTCGTTAACAGCGAAGTTAAAATCGCCCGTCAAGGGATTTACGGATCCGCCGCCCATGGACTTGGCATAGAGTCCGTATTCAATGGATGCGATGATATCCTCGTTCTTATCGGGTCCGTTATCGATAAAGGTGTTTGTCATACGCGATGTGGGCTCGTAAAGATAGCTCTCGCGACGGCTGTTACCCGTCATAGGCATACCCATTCTGCGTGAGCCGAGCCTGTCTACCATATAGTTTTTAAGAACACCGTTCTCAATAAGAACGTTACGCTGAGTAGGATTGCCCTCATCGTCGATATTCACAGATCCCCACGCGCCTGCAATGGTACCGTCATCTATCGCAGTCACCTTTTCATTTGCTATCTTCTGTCCGAGCTTACCGCACATCTGCGAGCATCCTATACCTACAGACGTAGCCTCAAGGCTGTGACCGCACGCCTCGTGGAAGATTACTCCGCCAAAGCCGGATTCAATAGCCACGGGCATCTGTCCTGCAGGACAATACGTTGCACCGAGATTTACAATAGCCTGGCGAGCCGCCTCATGTCCTATTGATTCGGGAGTGAAGAGCTCAAACACCTCGAGTCCCATTCCTCGTCCGGGACTACATGAGCCAGACTGTGTCTCGGAACCGTCCGATGCTATCGCATTAACTGCCATACGTGTACGGATATGCCTATCCGTGGTAAGTAATCCTTCGGAATTGGCAATCTCAATGGTGTGATCTACTGTCAAAAGATTTCCTACCGCCTGAACTATGCGCTTGTCGTAATCCTTGGCAGTACTGCACGCAAGCTTAAGAAGATCTATCTTAACGCCCATATCAGCCGTTGACGGAACCTCACGCACAGGATGTATGTTGGGGAAAATCCTCTCTGTGAGCACAATGCTCTTGCCCTCACCGCATTCACCCATGGCCTCCGCCACGGATTTTGCACACTTGATAAGTCCCGCCGGTGTCGTATCGGAGGTTGAGCCGTAAACCGTAGACGTGCCCTTAAATGCTCTTATTCCGACTCCTGAAACGGTTTCATCAGTGATGCTCTCGATTCTCTCATTCAAAAGAGCTATTCTGCCGTTTCTCGTGTATTCACAATACACCTCGGCAAAATCCGCTCCGGAGGAAAGAGCTATACCGAGGATTTGTTCGTACAATCTCTTTTCTAACATATAAATCCTTTCTCGGAATACAAAATTCCTTTTTTTCAATATCATTAATTATACACCACGCCCCAATGTTTTTCAAGTAGTTTTGTATGTTATATCATTCGACAATCTAATATAGGTATTAACTTTTCGAATGTCATTTTGCGAAATTCATCATTGACTTAGCGTTACAAACGTTGTATAATTGTTTTTGTATTAATTTCAATGTTAGGATTATCAATATGAGACACAAAGAGGATTTAAGAATAGTAAAAACAAAAACCGCGCTTGTCAAGTCATTCTTCAACATGCTTGAAACGATGTCGATAGACGATGTAACCGTAAACGACTTGTGCACCAACGCAGGAATAAGACGTGCGACATTTTACAAGCATTTCAATGATAAGAACGACTTCCTTTCATTCTTGATAAGGAGTGTACGCGAGAAATTTGACGAAAATATAAAGTCTCAGAAGCGCACTATGACAACAAAGGAATATCATATCAGCTACGTAAGCACACTGATAGGTTTCTTCCTGCAATATGAATCCGCAATGGTTAAGATCCTGAAATCACCTATGCGCGCGATGGTAGTCAATATCTTCTCCGAGCAGAATTATCAAGACACTCGGATAAAGCTGCTTGAGAGTGAGAGCGCAGGTGCTCACCTCCCTGCCTCGGCGGAGGTTGTGGCAGCAATGCTGACGGGAGGTGTCGCAGAGAACATCATCAGGTGGTTCGAGTCGGAAAACAGAAAGCCTATCGAGGATCTTAAAGCGGAAATATCGAGCTTTATCGATCATATTTTCTCTTGACGGATATTTTTTTCGGTTGCACCTTGACAACCATTCTACCGTGTGATATAATTATTGCGTTATATAAATTTGTATAAAGTCGGAGGATTTCACGATGAAAAGAATTAAGACTGTAGAAACTAAAGATATTGCAAAGACCGTTAAGACCGGTGGTTGTGGCGAGTGCCAAACCTCTTGCCAGTCCGCTTGCAAGACCTCTTGCGGCGTTGCAAATCAGCAGTGCGAAAATCGTAAGTAATAGATTTTCCGTAAGGGGTTGTCGCAAGACAGCCCCTTAATATTCTTTTATGCCCAATTTCAGCCATGAGGAGTATATATGGTACATCAATATAAATTAAACGGATATAATATCGTGCTCGACACTGTGTCAGGCTCAGTACACACCGTAGACGAGGTTGCGTACGATATTATCGCTATGTACAAGGAAAATGACAAAAGCACCATAGTGAGCGAAATAATGAACCGCTACGGACACCTTGACGGTGTTAACGAGAATGAAATACTCGAGTGTATAGACGATATAGCCTCACTTGAGAAGGCGGGAAAGCTCTTTACAGAGGATGAGTACGAGAGCCTCGCTTACGATTATAAAAACAACAGTAAGATTATCAAGGCACTCTGCTTACACGTTGCCCATACATGCAACCTTAACTGCTCCTATTGCTTCGCAAGTCAGGGAAAATATCACGGTGACAGAGCACTTATGAGCTTTGAGGTAGGAAAGCGCGCGCTTGACTTCCTCGTAGAAAATTCAGGCACAAGAAGAAACCTTGAGGTTGACTTTTTCGGAGGAGAGCCCTCTCTCAACTTTGACGTTATCAAGCGTCTTGTCGAATATGCAAGATCCATAGAAAAGGACAAGAACAAGAATTTTCGCTTTACATATACAACCAACGGAATGGTGCTCACAGACGATATGATAGAGTTTCTTAACAAGGAAATGCATAACGTGGTACTGTCGCTTGACGGTAGACGTGAGGTTAATGACCACTTCCGCAGAGATTACAGTGGCAAGGGTAGCTATGACACGATAGTTCCCAATTTCCAAAAGCTTGTTAAGAGCCGTAACAACGAGGGCTATTACGTGAGAGGAACGTTTACCCACAACAACGTAGACTTTACAAACGATCTGTTCCATATGGCAGATCTCGGCTTTACGGAGCTTAGCATGGAACCCGTCGTATGTCCGCCCGATGATCCGTATGCTCTCACCGAGGAGGATCTTCCTCTGCTCTACGAGCAATACGAGATACTCGCAAAGGAAATGATAAAGCGTAAAAAAGAGGGCCACCCCTTCACCTTCTATCATTACATGCTCGACTTAAAGCACGGACCGTGTATATATAAGCGCATTACAGGATGCGGCTCAGGCACTGAATATATGGCAGTTACTCCTTGGGGAGAGCTGTTCCCGTGTCACCAGTTTGTAGGAGATCCCAAATACAGTCTTGGTAACGTATTTGACGGAGTATCCGGCACTGAAATACAGGATGAATTCAGAAAATGCAATTCCTACTCACGTCCCGAATGTAAGGACTGCTGGGCAAAGCTATACTGCTCCGGCGGATGTGCGGCAAACGCATATCATGCAACGGGAAGCATTGGCGGTGTTTACGAATACGGATGTAAGCTCTTCAAGAAGCGTATCGAGTGCGCTATAATGATTCAGGTGGCGGAAACGGAAGAATAAACATATGAATACTCCCATATTTGATTTTGTTAAATCATATTCCGAGATGGGTCTTTCACGATTTCATATGCCGGGGCATAAGGGACACGGTGCGCTCGGAATTGAGCATCTTGATATTACCGAAATATCGGGTGCTGACGTGTTGTACTCTCCAACGGGCATAATTGCCGAAAGTGAGAATAACGCCTCACTCCTTTTTGGTACTGCACACAGCTTTTACTCTACGGAGGGCTCTACACTTGCAATAAAGGCTATGTTGGCAATAATCAAGGGCGAAAAAGCAAAAAAAAGCAACACGCCCCCACTCATACTTGCCGCAAGAAACGTGCACAAGGCATTTGTATATACTGCAGCACTGCTTGATCTTGATGTCACGTGGATTTACCCTGAGGTATATACCCATCTTTGCGAATGTAATATTACCCCCGAGGATCTCCGCCGAGCAATAAAAGAAAGCAGCGCTGTGCCTGATGCAGTATACGTTACCAGTCCGGACTATCTCGGCAATATAGCAGACGTAAAGGGACTGGCGACAGTGTGTGACGAATACTCCGTCCCTCTGCTTGTGGATAATGCTCACGGGGCATATCTCGCTTTTTGTGAGCCTAATTTACACCCAATATCGCTTGGAGCAGCGATGTGCGCGGACTCCGCACACAAGACTCTACCCGTCCTGACGGGCGGAGCGTATTTGCACGTTTCGGAAAAATATTCCCACTTCAAGGATTCGGCGAGAGAGGCACTTTCGCTTTTCGCATCGACAAGCCCCTCGTATCTTACACTCGCATCACTCGATGCCTGTAACGCTTATATTGCTACAGATTTCCGAGAGAGGCTCGACCACTTAATAAACAGGATTGAAATTCTGAAATCGTTGATGAATATCAGGGGATGCCCCATAAGAGAATCAGAGCCTCTGAAGCTTGTAATTTCTTCACACGATTACGGTTGTCGGGTTGAAGACCTTCTGTCAATACTCAGAAAAAACAAGATCGAGCATGAGTTCAACGACGATGACCTGATCGTACTGATGCTGAGTCCCGAAAACGATGACGATGACTTTAAGAATCTCTGCACGGCAGTAGACGATATAGTTAATATGATAAAGCAACACGGTGGCGTACGTGTAAAGAAAATTGCACCAAAATCTGCAGACAGAGCTGTCAGTGCAATGAGAATACGTGATGCTGTGTTTGCGCCGGGAGAAATAATCAATGTCAAGGATGCTGTGGGAAGAATATGCAAGGATCCAACGGTTTCCTGTCCTCCTGCAGTACCGATTGTGGTAAGCGGAGAGATTATAAGCGACTCCGCTATAGAGTTATTCCGTAAATACGGAATCACGCAGATATCGGTTGTAAAAAATAACAGATAATATAAAAAGAGCTTAGCGGCATCTGTCCGCTAAGCTCTTTTTTTGTACACGGTAAAGCTATCAATACTCTGCGTTTCCTACTGTACGGGGATAGGGGATAACGTCTCTGATGTTGGAAACACCGGTGAGATACATTATTATTCTCTCAAAGCCAAGTCCATAGCCGGCGTGCTTGGTGCCACCGTACTTACGAAGGTTGAGATACCACCAATAATCCTCTTCCTTAAGGTCAAGCTCTGCCATACGTGTCTTAAGAACGTCAAGACGCTCCTCACGCTGTGAGCCGCCTATAATTTCACCTACACCGGGAACAAGCAGGTCCATAGCGGCAACAGTCTTGCCATCATCGTTAAGACGCATATAGAATGCCTTGATGTCCTTGGGATAGTCGATGAGGAATATCGGCTTCTTATATACCTGCTCGGTGAGGTATCTCTCATGCTCGGTCTGAAGATCAACACCCCAATATACGGGATACTTGAAATCAGCGCCTGACTTGAGGAGCACATCAATAGCCTCTGTATAAGTAACCTTGGCATAATCAGCATCTCTGAGGGAGGTAAGTCTGTCAAGGAGTCCTTTATCAACAAACTGATTGAAGAAGTTTAGCTCCTCCTTGCAGTGCTCCATGCAGTGATTGATAATATACTTTATCATATCCCATGCAAGCTGCATATTGTCGTTAAGATCAGCAAATGCAATCTCGGGCTCTATCATCCAGAATTCAGCTGCGTGACGAGCCGTGTTAGAATTTTCGGCTCTGAACGTAGGTCCGAACGTGTATATGTTACCAAATGCCATAGCATAAGTTTCGCCCTCGAGCTGACCGGAAACGGTGAGGTTTGCGCTCTTGCCAAAGAAGTCCTTGGTGAAATCAATCTTGCCCTCTTCATCTCTCGGAATATTGTCAAGATCAAGAGTTGTTATGCGGAACATTTCACCTGCGCCCTCTGCATCGGAGCCGGTAATAATAGGTGTATGAACGTAAACGAAGCCTCGCTCATTGAAGAAGGAGTGAATAGCATACGCTACCTCGGAACGAACTCTGAATACTGCGGAGAACAGATTGGTTCTCGGTCTCAAATATGCCTGCTCACGAAGATACTCAACGGTATGACGCTTGGGCTGCAAGGGATAGTCAGGGGTTGAAGTGCCCTCAACAACTATTTTTTCTGCCTTAAGCTCCATAGGCTGCTTTGCACCGGGGGTGAGAAGAATCTTACCGGTTACTACAAGAGCCGCACCGACGTTCTGTCCTGCAATCTCATCGTAGTTATCTATCTTTTCCCTCTCAAATACTACCTGTATGCTCTTGAAGTACGAGCCGTCATTAAGATCGATAAATCCAAAGGCCTTGGAATCTCTAAGGTTTCTCACCCAACCTCCAACAGTTACGGTCTTGTCACTGTAAGCCGACATATCGGCATATATATCTCTCAGTAAATCTCTTTTCATTTTTGCCTCCGAAATAAGAGAAATTATCAATAATAATATATTTTACCACAAGCTATGGAGTTTTTCAACTGTTTTTACGAATATTTTTACCTCGGCTTCAAATATTGCGATTTTCAATCACATCCTTGCACTACATTTACTTTTCTTAAGAATATGTTATTAGTGACTGATTGATTTCTACGAGAAAATATGGTAAAATTTAGATAAAAACATCTATTATATAATGAGTCCTCCGTCATAAGTGTAATCTTCAAAAGCTGCGTAGTCGGCTAACTCAATTGGTGAATTATTTAATAGAAAAACAGGCGAATTTACCTTCGGGTAGATTCGCCTTCTTAACACACATTAATGGATACGTTGCCACGGAGTGACGTTTTTTCACAACGATCGACTTACTCCGGCAGGCTCGACACCTATTATGTTACAATTTGCCGGGCAGTGCCTTGTTGCTCTATTTTTAATGTTCATTTTATTGACTTTTATTTCATCAACTGTTAAAATATACACATCACCAATAAGGAGGTACTTATGAAATTCAGTACAAATCATCCGTTACTGTTTGTTATTGTAGGTGTAATAATATCGGCAGTAATTGCTCAATCGGTGTATTTCCTTGTAAAATCCTATAAGCGTGCCAAAGCAAAGGGCATGGATATGAAGGTAATACACAAAACAATCAAGACAGCTGCTATATTTACGATTGCACCTGCGATCTCTATAGTAATAACTGTAATAACTCTGTCGCAGTCCTTAGGTCTTGCTCTTCCCTGGCTCAGATTATCTGTTGTTGGCTCACTCTCTTATGAGGCGATAGCCGCTTCAAATGCTGCATCCGGAATGGGCACCACTCTCTCGGAGCTTGCTAAAAATATGACTGCATCACAGTACGTAACAGTAGCCATAGTAATGACGATTTCCATACTAGTGGGCATTTGGCTCGTTCCCGTGATTGCAAAGAGATACCAGAAGGGGCTGCTCTCATTCGAGAAAAAGGATGCTAAATGGAGCGGAATACTTCAGAATTCGCTCTTTATCGGTATGATATCCGCATTTGTCGGATTTGTGTTCTGCGACGTATCAAGACTCTGGCTGTCAGAAGACGGCGTCTTCACCGCAAGTAACGGCGATACGTTCACGTCCACATCGGGTCTTGTTCCTGTTTTTGTAATGCTAATATCTGCAGTGGCTATGTGCATCTGCGGTATTCTTATCAATAAGCTCAAGTGGAAATGGGTAGACGACTACGCTCTGCCCATCTGTATGGTGCTCGGAATGGTGCTTGCAATTCCGCTTACAAGCTGGTTAGGAGGTGCTCTCTGATGAAAAAGAATAATATGTCATATATGGATACAGTACATAGAGACGGTACAATATGGAACCTCTGTATGATGGTTTTATTACTCCTATTCCCTGTTATCGTATGGATAGTATTTGAAGATGCTGCCCCCGACTGGAAGGGCGTTGCTCTCGGCCTTGTTGCTACAGCACCTATGTATTGGGCTGTAGGCGTGGTAGAGGTAATAACCTTTATCCCTATGCTCGGTGCAGGTGGCTCATATCTCTCATTTGTAACCGGAAACATCTCCAATCTCAAGCTCCCGTGCGCTATCAACGCTCTTGAAAACGCTAATGCAGATCCCAAGAGTGAGGAGGGAGAAATAATCTCCACTATATCAATTGCAGTATCATCAATAGTTACAACGGTGATTGTAGCTCTCGGCGTTTTGCTGATTGTTCCACTCAGACCTATATTATCCGATCCTGCGCTTACTCCTGCATTTGATCAGATGCTCCCTGCACTCTTCGGTGCTCTCGGTGTAGCTCTTGTATCAAAGAACTGGAAGATAGCTATCGCACCCGTTGCTCTGATGCTTGTATTGTTCATATTCGTACCTGCACTCAATGCAGGAACTGTTGGTATAATGGTACCCGTTGGCGTTTTATTTACTATCATAATGTCAAGAATACTCTATAAGAAGGGTGTTTTGTAATATACAAAGCGGGTAAAAAACAATGGATTACGTATTAATCGGTTTAGGTGTGGCCATTGTGGCTATAATAGCTGTGATAGCTATAAGAACTATACGCTTTAAGCCTAAAAAGGCTGCACCGTGTGAAAAAAGCGAAGAGATTTTCGACAAGGATACCGCTGTTAAAAACCTTAGTGAGCTCATAAAGTGCAGGACTGTATCCCACACAGATCACATAGGAGAGGATGACGTCGAGTTTAAAAAGCTCACCGATATGCTCCCCTCTCTCTACCCTGTGGTACACAGAGTGTGCAGGCTGACAAGGTTCCCTGACAGAGCGCTCTTATACAAATGGGAGGGTAAAGGCTCCGGCGAGCCTACCGTCCTGATGGCACATTATGACGTTGTACCGGTAAACGAGGAGGGCTGGCAGAAGCCGCCCTTTGACGGTGTGATGGAGGACGGCGTGCTCTGGGGCAGAGGCGCACTTGATACAAAGGTCACCTTCAACGCCATATTATTTGCAGCGGAGCATTTGATAAACACCGGATATACACCGGAAAATGACGTGTACTTTGCATTTTCGGGATGCGAGGAGGTTAACGGCCCCGGTGCGTCCCACATAGTTGATTATTTTGAAAAAGAGGGCATCACCCCTGCACTTGTTCTTGACGAGGGCGGCGCAGTGGTTGAAAATGCTTTCCCCGGACTCAAGGACTCCTGCGCATATATTGGAATTGCAGAAAAAGGAATGATAGAGGTCGAGTACCATGTTAAGTCAAACGGCGGTCACGCCTCTGCACCAAAGCCGCATACACCCGTAGGAATTCTTTCCCGTGCCTGCTGCAACGTGGAAAACCATCCGTTCAAGGCACATATTACTCCTCCTGCCGGAGAGATGTTTGATACTCTCGGCAGACACTCAAATCTGTTGTACCGTATCATTTTTGCGAACTTGTGGTGCTTCGGCTGGGTTCTTGACCTTCTGGGTAAAAAGAGTGGCGGTGATATAAATGCACTGCTCAGAACCACCGTTGCATTCACACAGATGTCGGGCAGTAAGCAATCTAACGTTATTCCGCCCGAGGCAACTATGGTTTCCAACATAAGACTCAATCCTCATGACACCATGGAGTCCGCACTGGAATATCTCAAGAAGACCGTTAATGACCCTGCAGTAGAGCTGAAAATCCTACACGGGTATAACCCGAGTCGCATATCCAGAACTGACGTCGACGGTTTTTCAAGAGTTTGCAATGCTGTAAAAGCCACCTGGGATGGATGTATTCCCACGCCATATCTTATGATGCAATGCTCTGATAGCAGACATTGGGGCAGAATATCCGACAGAGTATACAGATTCTCCGCCATGGACCTGACCGCAGAGGAGCGCAAAACCATTCACGGACATAACGAGCGCATACGCTTTGACTGTTGTCACCGAGCGTGCGAGTTCTTTATTCGTCTTATCAAATCCTGTTAATTTCATAGTTACAGAGGTAAATATATGATTTTTGAAAAGTTCGTTCTTGACATTTTCAGAAAAAAACTGTATAAGCGATATGACCCTGACGGCACAATAAGATACTGCTCAAAAAATGACTTCGACGGACTTAACAGCGAGGAATTCGACTTCAGAGGAAATGAAGGTCAGCTACTGCGCGGATACTTCTACTATCGTTCCAAGAAAAGGACAGACCGCCTGATCGTTTTTGATCACGGTATGGGTTGTGGGCACAACGCGTATCTCGTTGAAATCAATATATTGACAGAAAACGGTTACACGGTATACACCTACGACCACACAGGAACCTGCCGCAGCGAGGGAGAAAGCATACGAAGCGTAACTCAATCCCTATCGGATCTTGACGCCTGCATAACGGCACTTCGAAACACAGAGGAATACAAAAATGCCGATATATCGGTTATGGGCCACAGCTGGGGCGGATATTCCTCCCTGAACGTGCCTGCCTTTCATCCGCAGATCACTCACGTTTTAGCTCTTTCAGGCTTTATCTCGTTGGATGCGATTCTCAGCGACTCATTTGTAGGCGTGCTGAAGCCGTATAAAAAGGCGGCAATCACAGCCGAGTGTAAATTAAACCCGAAATATTCAAGGTGTGACGCCAGAGAAAGTCTTAAAAATTCAAATGCGAAATGTCTTATTATACATTCAAGCGATGACCCTACTGTGAAATTTGAAACTCACTTCGCGGCATTAAAATCCGCGCTTGGCGATAATAAGAGATTGCGTTTTTTAGAAGTGAGCGGAAAGGCACATCATCCCCATTATACACGCGACTCTGTAGCATATAGAAATAGTTTTACAAGCGATCTTAAAAAGATTTACAAATCCAAGCACAAGCTGAGCGATGAAGAAAAGCAGTCATTCACAAACAAATACGATTGGCCACGAATGGCTGATCAGGATATGGACGTGTGGAATATTATGCTTGAATTTCTCGCTTCATAATAAAAAAGATGCAAAGTCCGACAGGATCTTTGCATCTTTTTTATTTACTTGTTTTTACGTTCAGAATCCTTTTTCATTTTCTTGAACATCTTTTCATAGGGAGCGAGCATTCCCTCATTCATCTTGTTGCCTATTTTAGCAAGTAGCTTTTCATTTGAAAGCATTGCACCTACAAGATACATAAGGATTGCTTTGCCCTTTTTCTTCTGTGGAAAATCATATATGCCTTGCTTTTTATAGAATTTATGGTCAGCACGCATCATACCGCGCATCTGATATATAAGGTCACGGAAAATCTTCATACCGCCAACTCCCCAGAAATTCTGCGGAGCCGTGTGCTTGGTTACAAGCGCAAATTCAAGCATTTTTGCAAGGTTATCAATAGCCGCGTTTGTATCGCACTCATCAGTAGCTACCCCGGCAAGAAAATTGCCGCCCGTTTCACTGCGCGCCTCGATAACGGTGCGAAGGTTATTTTCAACACTGTATTGTCCGGAAACAAGATATCCCACAGGCATACCGACAGTAACGGTTCTATGTCCGTTACAAAAGTTTCTGTCATCATACATCTTGAAGCGCGAGCCCATAGAGTGATCGGAAATTGAAAATGCATACACTATTGCATCCGCTGTCTGTATGCTTTCACGAAGAAACTTATCAAATCCATCCTTGTAAACACATTTCTCCGACACCGCACATCTGAAGCATCCAAGACAACCTCCCGACAACGGATATTCCGATATATTTACAATACGCGTCTGATATGGAATTACCTCGCGGAATCTCTGTATCATCAAATCAAGAGAATTTCCATTTTCCTTATTATCCGTGAGTATCAATACGTCCTTGTCCTTCTTTTTATCATGTGAGAGATTACCCGTAGGCTCTGCAAGTATGGAGGAAAAGTCGCTTTCTTTAACCGTTTTTGTTTCGAAAACTTTATTTTCGATAGACCAAATAAAGCGTTCAAAGAACTTAATAGCGTCATTTTTGCCAACTTCAGTTAGCAAATCCTCCATATCAGCGGACAATCCGCGTATGTATCTCATATTAAGGTCCAATGCATTTTCTTCTATATACTTGTGTGCAGTAATATCGTAAAAATGCTTTGATGTGCTTATCTGCGTCGCATATTTTTTAGATAAATCAATGCCGTCAGCCTTTAAGAGCTCTATAAACCTGTGTAGCTGTGACGGAGCTAAAAACGTATAAACGGGGTAAGAAAAGATTACGGCGTCAGACGCGGTGAGCAGCTCGCGCGCTTCTGTAAAATCCTTCTCATACGCTTTTATCTTTTGACCTGCATTCAACACCGAAAACTCGTGCTCCGGGTATTTCATTTCAAGAAAACGTATAGTCTGGAGGGTTATGCTGTATTTCCCCTTTGGGCTACCGTTTACAACTGCAATTTTCATATAGAAACGTCCTTTTCATTTTTGTCAATTGTAGTATAACATATAATATAGCAAAAGTCAAATATACGTCAGTAAAATAGGATTTTACGCCATAAATTAAGCCCTCAAGTACGAGAAATGCTTTATTTGGATTACTCAAAGAAGAATACTTTAGTCCTTACTGCACACTTAAAGCACTATAAAACAAAAAAATGCCCCGCGGATGCAGGACACCAATATATATAAGCGCTTCGTCTAGAACAAATGCGCATTGAAAACCGAATAAATGAAGAAACAAAGAAGCTTTGTGCGTTTTGCTTACTTGAACAAAGGATGTTCAAGCCCTCGGTCTATTAGTATCAGTCAACTGAACACATTACTGTGCTTACATCTCTGACCTATCAAACTCGTAGTCTACAAGTGACCTTACTCATTTAA
>JAZNHE010000005.1:0-14791 GCA_045576795.1 Eubacteriales bacterium
TGGCTCACAGAACGACATGGCTACGATCCGACTTATGGCGCGAGCCTCCTCTACGTTCACCTCATCACTTGATTTTATACCAAAGGGAAAGTCTAAGCACGTATCAAGATAGGCACGAATAACGGTTCCTTCAGCAGCTCCAAAGGGGGTTTTTGAGAGCTTGTTGAGTTCCTTGAAGAGCTTTTCCTTTACATCGTCAGGGAGGTTGGCTTTGAGAATCTTATCTTCATATTCGGTTATCTCGTCGTCATCATCCTCGCCAAGCTCGGACTGAATGGCTTTTATCTGCTCGCGTAAGAAATAATCCTTTTGATTTCTATCGATCTTTTGTCTTACCTGTATCTGTATATCGTGTTCGCACTGGAGAAGCATAATTTCCTCCTCCATGCACACAAGCAACTTTTCAAGTCTTGTTTTTGGGAACATGCTGTCAAGAACTATCTGCTTGTTCTTGTAATCTATTATTGCGGATGAGGCAACGAAATCGGCAAGATAAGCAGGATTATAAATAGCCTCGGCATTCATGCGAAGGTCGTCAGTAAAGCTCGGATGAATATCCTTCAAGAGCTTAAGACGGTTTTTCACCTCTTGCATAAGAGCTTCAAGCTCCTTGCTTATCTTTGCAGTGGACTTTTCTTCTCTCGGGCGTCCTGTTGCAACATAAAATCCGGAATTCTGTTTTACGTCTGTTATTTTAATTCTTGAAATTCCTTCAAAAACAACCGAGAGGTTCCCCTGTGGGTTTTTAACGACATGCTTGATTTCCGCAATTACACCCATGTCATAAAAATCGTCTTCCGTAGGATCTTCTACCGATATATCTCTTTGGGCAACCAGTATCACCTTAGCATCGTGTATTGTTGCGGCAGCGGTAAATGCCTTGAGTGATATGGGTCGTACAATTTCAATACTTAATTGGACAGCAGGAAATCCGACAATACCCCTTAAAGCAATAAGGGGAAGTGTAATTTCTTGATTTTCGTTATCTATATAATCATTTTCGAGTAATTTCGACATTGCTAGTACCTCTGTATATGCGTTGTTAGCGTAAAAAAACATAATACGCCATCTATCATTATAACACACTTTTTTTGTAAAATCCATACTTTTAATAAATATTATTAGCTTATTTTTTAAATATTATGTAAATAAGAGAAAATATTTGTGAAGTTATTGCTAAATAATTGACTTGTTCATCCGAATGTGCTATAATAAACCAATAATATGTTAATGGTGGAAGTATGTACATTTTAGGAATTGACCCCGGTCTTGCCACTGTGGGATGGGGAATAATTGAGTCATTGAACGGACGTATACGTCCTATTGTGTATGGAGCGATCACAACACCTGCCCATACTGATATCGAGTCGCGTCTGCTCATTATACAGAACGATCTCGAAGCCATAATTAATAAATACAAGCCGGAGGAAATGGCGGTCGAGGAGCTGTTCTTCAATACCAATATTACTACCGGTATAGCTGTTGCAGAGGCTCGAGGAGTCATAATATGTACGGCGCACAGGCTCGGTGTTAAGATAAACGAATACACACCCCTTCAGGTAAAGCAGGCTGTTGTCGGATACGGAAAGGCTGAAAAGCGGCAGGTGATAGCAATGGTAACAACGTTGTTGAAGCTTGCAAAGGCGCCTAAGCCCGATGATACGGCAGATGCACTTGCAATAGCAATTTGTCACTCACAGTGCGCAGGCTCTGCAATGGGCAAATATTTTAACAAACGAGGTTGATTATGTGGTTAGCAGATGAATGGAAAGACTATACTATAATAGACACATCTTCCGGCGAAAAGCTTGAGATATGGGGAAAGTACAGCCTTATACGTCCCGATCCTCAAGTAATTTGGAAGACCGATAAGAATCATCCATTGTGGAAACGTGCGGATGCAAGCTACAAAAGAAGTAAGTCGGGCGGAGGAGCCTGGAATGAGAATCGTCTGCCGGAGAGCTGGACTGTAAATTATTCCGATCTTACGTTTATGATAAGGCCGACGGGATTTAAGCATACAGGACTATTTCCCGAGCAGGCAGCAAATTGGGATTGGTTCAGAGGACTGATATCAAATGCGAAAAGACCGATAAAAGTGTTAAATCTTTTTGCCTATACCGGTGGCGCGACGGTTGCTGCGGCTAAAGCCGGTGCCTCTGTCTGTCATGTGGATGCATCAAAAGGAATGGTTCAGTGTGCAAAGGAGAATGCACGGCTCTCCGGACTTGATACAGCACCGATAAGATACATAGTCGACGATTGCAAAAAGTTTATTGAGCGAGAGATAAGACGCGGAAATAAGTATGATGCTATAATTATGGATCCGCCATCATATGGACGAGGACCGACAGGCGAGGTCTGGAAGATAGAGGAAAGTATAGATGAATTTGTCCGGCTCACCGCCGATGTTCTTTCCGACAAGCCGCTTTTCTTCTTGCTTAATTCTTACACGACAGGATTGTCGGCTTCAACTATGAAATACATAATAGACACGCGCTTATTGACAAAGTTCAGGGGAAAAAGTGAGGCAGACGAGCTTGGTATACCGGTTAAAGAATCCGGACTTGCCTTGCCTTGCGGCTCAAGTGTGCGTGTGGAATTTTATTGATTTTAATTAATAGGCAACCGAAAGGTTTTGTAATGAACGAAGAAAAATATATTATTAAGACGGAGTCGCTTTCGTTTATTTACCGTGACGGTGACGAGAGTACAAATGATGATATACCGGCGCTTTCTGATGTTTCTCTGAATATAAAAGAGGGAGAATACGTCGCGGTGCTTGGACATAACGGATCGGGAAAATCAACCCTCGCAAAGCTTTTGAATTTGATACTTATTCCTTCTTCCGGAAAAATATTTATAGACGATTTAGACGTATCAAGCGAGAAGCTCAGTGAGGATGAGGTTTTTGAGATAAGAAAGAATATCGGTATGGTGTTCCAAAATCCCGATAACCAGATTGTAGCCACCGTGGTAGAAGAGGATGTGGCATTCGGCGTTGAGAATCTCGGATTACCGCGTGAAGAAATACGACGCAGAGTGGATGAGGCACTCGACGTAGTCGGTATGACTAAATATGCCAGACACGCGCCCCATAAATTATCCGGCGGACAAAAGCAGAGGGTAGCAATAGCTGGAATTATAGCTATGAAACCGAGAGTAATTATTTTTGATGAATCGACAGCAATGCTTGATCCCGACGGACGCAAGTCGGTTATTGAGATTATGGAGCGACTCAACAAAGAGGAAAATATAACGATAATCAACATTACTCATTATATGGAGGAAGCGGCTCGCGCTGACAGAGTTGTCGTCATAAATGATGGAAAATTAGTTCTTGACGGAACTGCAAAACATGTATTCTCACACATTGATTTATTGCATAAAATAGGGCTTGAAGCACCGCAGAGCATGGAACTTGTGCATCAGCTTATTGCATGTGGCTTTGATCTTGACCCACTTGCATTAAGTGAGGCGGAATGTATAGAGACAATTTTGTCTGCGCTCAAATAATGCATGTAATCTATGTGGATTTCTCTAAAAAATAGGGCAGTATTAAAATGGATAAAATCATAAGCTTGGAAAATGTATCGTACATTTACAGCAAGGGCACGCCTTTTCAGAAGATTGCGCTTGATAATGTATCCGTGGATTTTGAAAGAGGTAAAATTACGGGACTTATAGGTCATACCGGTTCCGGTAAATCTACTCTTGTGAGTCTTTTGAACGGTATTAATAAGCCAACGGAAGGAACGGTATATCTCGACGGTAAAAACATATGGGAAAAACCAAAGGATATAACAAAAATCAGATTCCGTGTCGGTGTGGTTATGCAGTACCCGGAATATCAGCTGTTTGACGATACTGTAATTGAAGACATCGGCTTTGGTCCACGTAACCAGGGCCTTGATAAAGATGAGGTAAAAAGAAGAACACTCGATGCCATAAGGTTTACAGGCATAGATTCCTCATTGCTTGATAAATCACCGTTTGATTTATCGGGTGGACAAAAAAGACGTGTCGCTATTGCCGGCGTAATAGCTATGCGTCCGGATGTTCTCGTTCTTGATGAGCCGGCAGCGGGCCTTGATCCGCGCGGACGCAGAGAGATCCTGGGTGGACTGCGTATGCTTGCCGCCGAAACGGGAACTACAATTATACTTGTAAGTCATTCTATGGAAGACATGGCACACTACTGTGATAATGTAGTCGTTATGTCAAATGCGACCGTTTACAAGACCGGAAGTGTTAACGAGATTTTTTCTCTCGGCAGAGAGCTTACAGAGATAGGTCTCGACGTTCCCTCTGTTTCCAAAATCGCAGATGAGCTTATCGCTCGCGGAATAGATCTGTCGGGAAGCTTGTATACGGTAGATGGCCTCAGAAAAGCGATAATTGAATATAAAGGGGGAAGGTCTAAATGATTTCAGATATTACTCTCGGACAGTTTTTCCCCGGTAGCTCGATTATTCATCGGCTTGATCCAAGAACAAAGCTGATACTTTCTGTTTTGTTTATAGTTGCGGTTTTCACCGCCGGTAATCCGATAAGTCTTCTATTTTTGGCCATCATTACACTTGTTTTGATTTTGCTAAGCAAAATATCATTTAAGGTTATAATGAAATCAATAAAGCCTCTTATGTTTATATTGATTTTTACAGCACTGCTTAATGTGTTTCTAACCAAAGGTGATAGTGAGCCTCTCTTCGAATATGGAGTTATACACATATATACAGAGGGACTTGTGAGAGCAGCGTATATGTTTGTAAGAGTTTTGATTTTCATTCTCTCATCAACCGTATTATTAACTTATACTACGTCGCCGATTTCACTTACCGACGGAATAGAATCCTTGCTTTCTCCTTTCAAAAAGATAGGTATACCGGTACACGCATTTGCCATGATGATGTCAATTGCCTTGCGTTTTATTCCTATTTTGGTTGAGGAAACCGAGAAAATTATGAATGCTCAGAAATCAAGAGGCGCAGATTTTACAACCGGAGGTCTTATAAAGAGAGCGAAAGCCCTTATTCCTATACTTATACCGTTGTTGGTTTCTGCGTTCAATCGAGCAGACGAGCTTGCAACCGCTATGGAATGCAGATGCTATCGTGGAGATAAAAATCGAACCAAGCTCGTTAAGCTTGAATTTAAGGCGCGTGACTATTTGTGGATGCTTATGTTTGCGGCAATTTTCACCGCTGTAATTCTGGCACGTACCTTACCGTACAATTATGAGATTGAAAATGCGGTTTTGAAGGTATTTTTCTATAGGATATAAGCGAGGACGGAAATGAAGTATTTTGCTAAAATTAAATATCTTGGCACTGAGTTTCACGGCTTTCAGGTACAACCCGATAAGCGCACTGTACAGGGAGAGCTTTGTACGGCTTTAGAGCTTGCATTCGGGAGTCCTTGCAAGGTTACAGGATGCAGCAGAACAGATGCAGGCGTCCATGCGAATGAGTTTTGCATTACTGTAGAAAACGATTACGGCTCTATACCGGCGGATAAGCTGCCTGTTGCGGTCGCGCGATACCTTCCCGTTGATCTCTCCTTGTATTATGCAAGAGAGTGTGATGAAAGCTTTCATCCAAGATACGATGTTGTATCGAAGGAATATCTCTACGTTATAAGGAACGAAAAGGTATACGATCCTTTTCTTTACGGTAGAGCATGGTTTTTACCGCGCGAGATAACGGATGATGCGCTTGAGAGAATGTGTGAGGCGGCAAAGCTGATAGTAGGCAAAAAAGATTTTTCTACATTTATGTCTCCGGGTTCGGATATCACTGATACTGTCAGAACAGTTCATTATCTCGAAATTGAGAAGGAAAAAACTGAAATCCGCATTAAAATTGCGGCAGACGGTTTTCTTTACAATATGGTGAGAATAATTGTCGGAACGCTTATTGAGGTAGCATACAACCGCCTTTCGCCTGATGAAATAGATAATCTTATTTCGTCACACGACAGAACGCGTGCGGGAATGACGGCACCTGCGGATGGGCTTTATCTTAACAAGGTTTCATATTGATTCCACTTTTTCTAAAAAACTCAATAAATAAAAAAAGTGCAGAGTGAAAAGATTTATGTAGTCCGACACTCTGCTTTTTTTATGGAGTTAATATGAAAAAAATAATTATTGTCATCGCAGTAGTGTTAATTGTTGTAACGGTAGTATTAACACTTTCCGGAGGTCTTATGTTGTATAAAGCAAGCAACGAAATAGATTATTCTCTTGATGAAGAATTATTCGATAGAGCAAAGCAGGAAACTACCACCTATTACTATGCATACGACGGACTTGATTTGCTCGAGGTATGGAAAAGCACAAGGAGCAGCAAACGGGAATGGTGTGGCATTGAAGACACAGGTAAATATCTGATAGACGCATTCATAGCTATGGAGGACCGTGATTTCTATAAGCACAAAGGCGTTAACGTAAAGAGAACATTTCTTGCGGCAATAAATCAAATATTTAAATTCACTGATAGGTTTGGTGCGTCCACAATAACACAACAGGTTATAAAAAACATAAGCGGAGATGATGATCAGAGTATAGAAAGAAAAATAAACGAGATAATGCGAGCGATCAATCTTGAAAAGATGCATTCCAAGGATGATATATTGGAGCTATATGTAAACATTGCACCTATGTCGGGGAATATGTACGGGGTAGGAATTGCTTCGGAGGTGTATTTTGGAAAAGAACCAAGGGAGCTCGACCTGCACGAGGCGGCAACAATTGTAGGCATTACTAACGCGCCTTCAAGGTATAATCCGTATTTGTATCCCGATAAGTGCATTGAAAAACGGAATAAGGTGTTGTATGCTATGCTCGAGACTGAAAAGATAAGCAACGAGGAATATGATACAGCGGTTTCACAGCCTCTTGCGTTGAGAAGCAGCGGAGTTATAGGAGAGGTATCATCATGGTTTATAGAGACAGTGAGAGAGGATGTTATAACGGATATTTCTTTGAAGTACAAGATTACTCAACCCGCCGCCAGATTAATGCTTAATGGTGCGAAAATAATAACCACTATGAATGTTAAAATACAGAATATTCTTAACAAATTCTTCGAGAATGAGGAAAATTTATCACCAAGCTTTAAGACGGGGATGAACTATTCAATGGTAGTAAGTGACCCTTATAGTGGGGAATTGCTCGGAATTATCGGCAGCGCAGGGAAGAAAAGTGGTGAAATGTTATATAATTTTGCCACAAAACCGATTACTCCCGGATCTGTAATGAAGCCGATCGCATTATATGCACCATTGATAGATGAAGGACTCATCAATTGGTCCATGCAATTTAATGATGAGCCCTTGAGGTACGGTTCTGATAATACTCCGTATCCGAGAAATTCACCTGATGTTTACGAAGGCCCGATCGCGATAAATGAGGCACTGTCAAAATCGAAAAACACCGTTGCTATTCAGCTATACAGACTGCTTGGGGCGGAGAGAATATTTGAATTTCTTAATGATACACTCGGCTTTACAACGCTTGTAAGAGATGGGATAAATCAAAAAGGGGAGCGAGTTACCGATTTAGCGGAGGCACCCTTGGCACTCGGTCAGCTTACACACGGAATTTCATTGAGAAGTTTAACAGAGGCATATGGAATTTTTGCAAATGACGGTGTACTATGCAGGGGAAAAAGCTATCACAGTGTTTTAGATAACACAGGCGCGGAAATTCTGATTAACGACGGTGGAAAGAACAGAGTGCTGACAAAGGAATGTGCAGAGGTGATGACACAGATGCTGAAAAATGTCGTTGATTACGGTACTGCCAAGCAGATCAGCATAAAAGAAATCGTAGATACTGCAGGCAAGACAGGGACATCGGGCGGTGACCTTGACAGATTGTTTGTAGGGTATACCCCGTATTTCAGTGCCGGTATATGGTGCGGATATTCTGATAAGTCGCAACAGGTTGGTTCAAATTATCCAAGTCACTTGCAAATTTGGGATAATGTAATGAAGCGTATTCACAATGAGTGTGTAGATAATACGTATGATGAGCTAAAGACTTTTCCGACAGAGAGTATAGTTTTGCAACCTTATTGTAAAAAATCAGGATTAATTCCGACGGAAAAATGCGAGCTCGGAGAGGATGGCATTAATTATGGATACTATATAGAAAAATATTTGCCTGAAGATATATGTAATTTACACGATGATGTTTACAACGAGGAATAAATATGATAGAATAATATTGGGAGGTGGACTATATGGAATATGATATTAAATACAGTAACAGAAAAACGTTGGCTCTTTCAATCGTTAATTCCCGTCTGATTGTAAAAGCCCCTATTGGTACTCCCAAACGCAAGATTGCAAAGATTGTCAAGGAGCACGAGAATTGGATTGCCAGCCATATCGAAAAGCAGGTGAGAAAGCAAAATATGATGGATGCTCTCTCCTCTGATGATATTAAAAGATTAAAGAAAGAAGCAAAGATATATTTCAAGGATAAAATTGATTACTATTCAAAAATTATGGGATTAAATTATAGCAGAGTTACAATAACCTCTGCTATGAAAAGATTTGGATCTTGTAACTCAAACGGAAATATATGCTTTTCATACAGGCTTATGCTATATCCCGAGGCCGCTCGAGAATACGTGATTGTTCACGAGCTTGCGCATCTTGTGGAAATGAATCATTCAAGTAGATTTTACAAAATAGTTGAGGGAGTTCTTCCCGATTACAAAAAGAGAAAGCGGCTATTGAAGTAGCCGCTTTCTTTAATATTCCAATGTATGTGATACCAGTGTTTCACCGATGTACTCAAGCTTCAAGGAAAAGAATGGTACGTCACGGTTTATTAGATCGAGAAAGATTTTATCTCCCTCCCATAGAGGAAGGTCAAGGACTGCATACTTGTCTATCCATACGAGGTCGCCCTCGTCACAATCCTCGCGGAGATTTCCGCTGAAGTCAGTGGAATGGAAAAGGTGCATATATTCTGTGCCGTACTTATCTGACACGAACGTTACTATTCCACGATAATTCAGCTTTCCGATTTCCAAGCCTGTCTCTTCCGCTATTTCTCGCCTCGCGCAATCAAACGGAGTCTCACGCTCTTCAAATTTACCGCCTACACCGACCCATTTGTCCTTGTTAATATCTTCAGCTTTTTTGACCCTGTGTATCATAAGATATTTTCCATTATCCTCTATATAACACAGCGTCGTATTCTTCATATTATAGTCCAGCAAGAGCAGATTTGATACGGGCAAGACTCTCGTCCTTTCCGATTACCTCCATTATTTCTGTAGCACCGCCGGGGGTTGCACTCATACCGGATACTGCAATTCTTACGCACCACATAATAGTACCAACCTTAAGACCGAGCTTTTCGGATAGCGGTGCAAGTGCCGCGAAGAGAGTATCGTTATCGAATGTTGTCACTTCGGAAAGGACGGAAAGTGCCTCGTTGAGAACAAGCTTTACAGTATCAAATTCTGTAATCTTATTCTTCTTGTTGAGGAACAGCTCTTTCTCATATTCGGGCAGAGCGATAAAGAAGCTCATCTTTTCGTCTATCTCGGAGAGCTTGGATATTCTCGTGCGGAGAAGATTGAGCATCTTTTCTCTGTTTATGTTTTCAGGGAGCTCTGTCTTGATGAACTGACTTACAAGTCTGTCAAATCTCGCTGGATCAAGCTTGTGAATGTATTCGCCATTGAACCACAAGAGCTTCTCAAAGTCGAACACTGCAGGTGATTTTGAGACACCGTCAATTGTGAATACGGATTTGAGCTCATCGAGAGTAAAGAACTCGGTCTCACTGTTTTTCGGGCACCAGCCGAGCAGAGCAATATAATTAATTATTGCTTCGGGGAGGTAGCCATCTTTAATGAGATCCTGGAATGATACTGCTCCGTGACGTTTGGAAAGCTTGGAGACGGATCCATCCTCATTCTTACCCATAAGGAGGGGAAGATGAACGTAGGTGGGTCTTTCCCAGCCGTATGCATCGTATAAGAGAACGTACTTTGGAGTGGAGGTAAGATACTCCGATCCACGAACAACGTGCGTAACGCCCATAAGATAGTCATCTATTACGTGAGCAAAGTTGTACGTAGGATAGCCGTCGGCTTTCATAAGAATCTGATCCTGCAGCTCGGAGTTGTTCATCGAGATTTCACCGAATACCGCATCGGTATACGTGGTTACGCCCTCCAAAGGCATTTTTTGTCTTATTACGAAAGGAATACCGGCTGCGAGATTACTTTCTATTTCCTCCTGACTGAGATTTCTGCAGTGACGGTCATAACCGCCGGTTGCATCCTCTTCATGCAGCTTTTCAAGTCTGTCCTTGGTACAGAAGCAGTAGTATGCCGCGCCTATATCAACAAGCTTTTTGGCATATTCCATATATATAGGCTTTCTGTCGCTCTGTACATAGGGGCCATGATCTCCGCCAACATCCGGTCCTTCGTCCCAGTTGAGACCTGTTATTTTCAGTGTGGATTTGATGATGTCGGTGGCACCTTCTACAAGTCTTTCACGGTCTGTGTCCTCTATTCTGAGAATAAAGTTGCCATCGGCATGCTTGGATATAAGATAAGAATATAAAGCAGTCCTAAGGTTACCGATATGCATATAACCTGTGGGGCTTGGTGCAAATCTTGTTACAGTCATTTTTTACCTCTTAAATTTACTATATTTTCTATTACAGCATATTTTAACACAAAATTTAAAAATAGTCAATCTAAATACAGAAAAATGTTTGACAACTTATGATACAATAATGTATACTAATTATATAAAGACTAAAATCGGAGCAATAACGAATGCTTAAGACTTCTTTTTCTAAATATCTGACTGCATTTGTGGTGATAATTCTCGTATCCTTCTTAATGCTATCGGGTATTATCACATCAATGATCAGGACACATGTTACAGATGATAAGGTTCATAAGCTTCAGAAGTCCTGTACGATAATCGCAAACAACTTTGAGGGGGCGCAGATAGAGCATCTTGACGCTTATATACACTCAAATCTTTCATCGTTTCAGACATTAGCTCAGCTTGTACAGGCGGATTATGGATTCAATATGCTTGTTACGAATGAGCAGGGAACGGTTCTCTTGTCTACTATGCAGACGACAAAGGATGGGTTGCCGAGTATCTACGGAGATCTTGGAAACGTGCCTATCGTGGAATTCTCTCCCGTTGTAAATGAGGAGAATGAGAGCTTCATCACTTTTAAGGGCTCGCTTAAGGGAATAAGCAACGACGTTGCTATGATATACGGTAAAGCAGTGGTTGTAGAAGAGGCTACGTGCGGATACGTATTTATGCTTGCATCTACCACACAGGAGGACAGGCTGATAAGCGTCACGCGAAAAACGGTTATCAACAGCTCTATATGGGTTATGCTCGCTGCCGTGATAGCAACTTATTTTATCACTGAGCGTATTATTCACCCACTTAAGAGTATGACTCGCGCAGCGAAGAAATTTGCAAAAGGAGATTTCAGTGAGCGCATAGCCGTTCACGGAAAGGATGAGGTTTCTGAGCTTGCTGTAGCCTTTAACAATATGGCGGAGTCGCTTGAGAGCCTTGAGAGTATGCGTAACTCATTCCTTGCAAACGTTTCACACGACTTGCGTACGCCTATGACAACCATATCCGGATTTATAGACGGAATACTGTCCGGCGCAATACCTGAGGATCAGCATGAGCATTATCTCGGGGTAATTTCTACAGAAGTACACCGACTTTCACGCCTTGTATCGCAGTTGTTGGATATATCAAGGCTTGAGTCTGGAGACCGTAAATTTAACTTTGTCGATTTTGATGTCGCGGAGGTTTCAAGATTAATACTTCTTTCATTTGAGAAGAATATTGATGATAAGCGTCTTGACGTAGAATTCAAGTCGGACGATGATGCTATGTGGGTTAATGCCGACAAGGATGCAATATATCAGGTTATATACAATCTTTGTCATAACGGCATAAAATTCTCGGCAGAACGCGGAAAATTTGTAATTAGTATTTCTCGCACCGCAAATAAAAAGATCAAGGTTTCAATCTTTGACGAGGGACAAATTATATCTAACGATGATGCCAAGCATATATTCGACAGATTCTACAAGACCGATAAGAGCAGAGGTCTTGATAAGCACGGTGTCGGACTTGGGCTGTATATTTGCAAGACCATTGTTGATGCACACGGCGAGGATATACATTTACAGACGCATGATAACGGTTGTGAATTTTGGTTCACCTTAAAAGAGGGAGAGCCTGTATCGAAGCATAAAATGTAATTTTTAGGGAAAGGAGCGCTATATGGAAAGAACGATTTTGCACTGTGATTGCAACAGCTTTTTCGCATCTGTAGAAAGCGCTCTTAATCCTCAATACCGAAATGTTCCGATGGCTGTATGCGGAGATCCCGAGGATAGACACGGAATTGTCCTTGCAAAAAACGAGTTGGCAAAGAAGTATGGAATACAGACGGCGGAAACCGTATTTTCGGCAAAGAAAAAATGTCCGAGCTTGGTCATTGCTCCGCCACATCACATTGAATATCAGAAGTACTCCAGACTTGTCAATAATATTTATTCGGAATATACGGAGCTTGTAGAACCATTCGGAATAGATGAAAGCTGGCTCGACGTTACTGCAAGCAAGAGACTGTTTGGCACAGGAGAGGAAATTGCTCATCAAATCAGAGAGCGAGTAAAACGGGAGCTCGGGATAACGATTTCCGTAGGAGTCTCGTTTAACAAGGTTTTTGCCAAGCTTGGAAGTGATTATAAGAAGCCTGATGCAGTTACCGTAATTTCAAAGGAAAATTTTAAGAGCATTGTATTTCCATTGCCTGTCTCCGATCTTTTATACGTGGGTAAAAAGACAACGGAACAGCTTTTATCGATCGGTGTACGCACTATTGGAAATCTTGCGGAAACCTCACGTGAGCTTTTAGTCAAAAAGCTCGGTAAGATGGGAGATATGCTATACGATTATGCCAACGGTCTGGATACTACCCCCGTATCTGTTGAAGGGCGTGATGACCTCAAGAGCATCAGTAATGGATTTACCTTCAAGCACGATCTTGTAAGCTATCAGGAGTGTAAGGTTGGACTCGACTTTTTGTGCGATGAAATCGGTCGCAGATTGAGAGAGCGACACATAAAGTGCAACACCGTTGCTTTGACGATAAAGGATACGTATCTCGTGAGCATTCAGCGGCAGCGCTCTTTATTTAACGCAACGGACATTAGCAGGGAAATATCAAATACTGCATTTGATATATTGCGCTCGGAGTGGCCTGAAAAAAAGCCGATACGCATGCTTACGGTTTCTGTAAGCGGATTTGTAGATGCAGCCAACTCATATACCCAGCTTGACCTTTTCACCGATCCGTGTGACGATACGCGCGAGCGTGAGAAAAAGAGGGAAGAAACCATTGATGAAATACGCAAAAAATTTGGCTCATTATCAATATCAACAGGAGCAATACTTGATAGCGACATAGGGGTAAGCGGAAAGGGCTTCAAGACCAATAAATAATTAATTGTATAGTAATAAAGTCATAATTTCATTTAAGAAAAAATATTTGTTATTAAGGTTGACATTCAAATAGTATTGTGATAAAATACTGTCTGTATTGTCCAAATATGGACTATGAGGAGATTAATAAAATGATTGTTGCTGCAGTTGGCAAAAATGCATCGGGTAAGGATTACTTCCTCGATATAATCGCCAAACACTTTAACGTACCGCTCATTTCCTTTGGAGATTGTGTAAGAGAGCTTGCGGACAAGGAAGGACTTGAGCACACACGCGAGAACCTTCAGCATATTTCCGAGAAATATATGAGCAAATACGGTCAGGATTTCTTCCCCAAAATGATGATAGAGAAGATAAATACAATGGGCATTGAAAACGTTCTCGTTTCCGGAATACGCCCACCCTCTGATGCAGAGAAATTCAGAGAGGCTTTTGGAGATAAGTTTCTTCTCGTCGCTATAGTTGTTGAGGACGACCGTGTCAGATATGAGAGAACAAGAGCGCGCGGTTCCGCTCGCGATAACGTAACATTTGAGCAATTCCTCGCACTCGATCAGAGGGAAGAGGAGCTCTTCCACACCTCTGAAACCATAGCAATTGCTGACTATCACTTTATAAGAGGCGACTATTCCGATGAGGAATATCATGAGCTCGTTAAGAAGTTCTATATTGAGCGCTGTCAGAAGTAATACATAAGAACAAATACAAAAGACAGGCGTTGCTGATGCTTCGTCTGTCTTATAAATGCGGGTGTGGCGGAATTGGCAGACGCGCCAGACTTAGGATCTGGTGGATCCCCGTGCAGGTTCAAGTCCTGTCACCCGCACCAAAAAATACTGCAGAAAAGGATACATTTTCTGCAGTATTTTTTTATCCAAGTCGCAGACTTGGCATATCATTGACGCACGAAGTGCGGCGTATATCATCAGCTCCTTTGGGGCTGTATATCATCACCGAAGGTGTATCCCTCTGCGACTTGATGATATACAAAACTTCGTTTTGATGATATGCAATTTCTCCGAAATTGATGATATACAAGGCTCACGCCTTAATTTTAATGTTAGACTGCGGTATAATACACTTAAAGAGGTGATGTTATGTCGAAAAATTATTTATTGATGTATTCTGAACAACTTGCCACTGAAATAGAACTACTTTGCCAAAATATAAAGGCTCCTTCCAACACTCTTTTCCAAATACGCAAAAGTTCAAGCAGTGTTTATTCAAATATCCGTGAAGCGAATTA
>JAZNHE010000006.1:0-4099 GCA_045576795.1 Eubacteriales bacterium
GGCTATCATGCCAAAAATCTATTATCCTGACAATTTCAAAATTGAGGTTGTCAAGCATTACAAAATGCATCATTCCATAAGCGCGACTCTTGAAAAATACGGAATCGCCCGTAGCACTCTTTTCAAATGGAAAAAGAAATACGAGGAAAATCACTTTTTTCGTGTTTCAAAGAAACCTGCCAATACCGGACACAAAGCCAAAGCACACCTTGATAAGCTGAATAAGCTCGTAGCAGCATCCAAGGAGCTGCGTTGCGGCGTTACCGCTTCTATCACCGAAAAGGTTGCGGAAATAAACCGATTAGAGGGCAAATATTCAATTCACGTTTTGTGTGAGGCACTGCAGCTCCCCAGAGGTACGTATTACAATCGAAAAAAGAGAGGCGAAAAGCCTAATCAGTACGAAATTGCCGATAATGAAATCAAAGTACTTATCCGGGAGATTTTCGACGAGAGCAAAGAACGTTTCGGACGAAATCCTATTAAGTATAGGCTACAAGAGCGCGGATATCAAGTGAATAAAATGCGCATCAGCAGATTGATGAAGGAAATGGGGCTTAAGGTAAAGGTTGCACCTTATGCCAGCGAACATAAAAAGCCCATACCCAGAAATAAATTTCCAAATCTTCTTCATCAAGACTTTCATCCCGAAGCTCCTAATGTATCTTGGGTGAGCGATATTACATATGTAAAAGTACAAGAACAATATATGTTCGTTTGCGTAGTGATCGACTTGTTTTCGAGAAGGGTTTTATCATATGGTATTTCAGACACCATTGATACCGTGCTTACAATAAATACATTCGACGAAGCGTTTGAAGAGCGAGGAAGGCCTGAAAATCTTCTTTTTCATAGTGATCAAGGTGTACAGTATACTGCATTTGCCTTTCGTACTCATTTGGAAGAGCTGAAGTGTCGGCAGTCGTTTTCGTCTCCGGGTTATCCATACGATAATTCTGTTTGCGAGTCCTTCTTTAATACTCTGAAAAAGGAAGCGATTTATTATCACATTTACGATTCTGCCGCCGAGCTTGCTGCGGTACTCGATGAGTACATCGAGTATTACAACGAAGTCCGAATGCACCGAACGCTGAAAATGAAAACTCCGTCCCAGTTTGAGACGGAGTTCTTTGAGCGTGTGAATTTGTAAAAATGAGAAAAGGCTCATCCTTTTAGTCTACACTTAAGTAGTCTAAAAGGCTGAGCCCTTGCAATGGCAGGGGCAGAAGGACTTGAACCCACGACCCTTGGTTTTGGAGACCAGTACTCTACCAACTGAGCTATACCCCTATGCACAAGCATTATTATACTAAATGAAAAGTTATTTGTCAAGGACTTTTAATAAAAAAATGACAAAATCCGTTATATATCAGATTTAACCTAAGAACGCTCGGTGCATTTTGTTATACTTTGACTTTGCATTGATGTATTCTTACGTCTCTATATATTCGATAGATTCGCTTTCGGAGTGAATTTTCAATATTTAAGGTTGTAGATTATATGAAATTTACAAATATCGGTTGATTTATCCTCGCGCGAATGTTATAATTAAATAAAAAGTAGGGGGGCATTATGAAAAAACAACCGAAAGCTGTAATTTTAATTGTGCTGATGCTATTATCGTTATCGGTACTATCATCATGTATTTCCGGCAATTCACCCCATGATCAAGGGGACGGAGGCGCGAATGCAAATTCTCCGACTGATGGCAGTGATGGGAATAATATAACAATAGACACCGAAAAATATATACCCATAACTATGAACGGGGAGGCGGTAATAAAAATTGTTTCTCCATATTCTAAGTCTAATAAGGTAATTGACGCACTTAACAAAATAAAAAATGCCTTCGCTGATAAAAGCATACAGCTTTCAGAGGCATACCGTACGGATAACAATCCCGATACTTATGAAATAATCATAGGTGACGGTGTTGATGCTTGCAGTAAATACTACATAGATCCTTATGATCTCGGCGGTGGCGGATACGCTATCCGCGTTGTCGATAACAAGATCATTATCGCGGGAGGCGATGATGAGGCACTCGCGTACGCTATCAATATGTTTGCCAATGATGTGCTTGACCTGACATCCGATCTTAAAAATGTGACGGTTGACAGAAAGACCAACATATTTATGCCCAGGACATATGACATAAAGGGAATTACGGTAGCAGGGAATGATATTGCAGATTATACGATAGTATGCGATGTAACAAATCCCGATCTCCTTACCTGCGCGAATGATCTCCATAAAGTTCTGTACGAAAATGCTGGTTACTGGCTTAACGTAAGGGAAAGCAGTAATAAATCCAAGATCATTATACAACTGACCGATGATGCCGGATACGACGGATTTAGAATGGTTGTAAGAGGCAATGATCTGGTTATAGAATGTGCATATCCATATCTGTTGCTTGAGAGTATGGTGGAGCTTATTGAGGATAATTTTGCTCCCGGTGAGGAAAGAACTATTGAATTTACCGCAGAGAGTGAATATACCCGACACATAAGCACCATTACCTATTGCACGTATGGCGGAGCCATTGGCGACGGCGTTGCTGATGACTTCGATGCAATCAAGAAAACTCACGAAAGAGCAAATATTACAGGGCAGATTGTTGTAGCCGACTATGGCAAGACCTTTAATGTAGGACAGCACAACGAATCCATTAAGATAATGACCGATACGGTTTGGACAGGTGCTACCTTTATTATAGATGACAGCACTCTCTCACCTGACGGTACGGCAAAGGATAAGAACATCTTCTGGGTTGCCCCAAGCCATAACGGTAAGAATGTTTCCGGCATAACTACTCTTAAAGCAGGGCAGACTAACGTTGGCGTGACGTTTTCAGAGCCCGTACTTCTGAAGCTTTATAACAACAATGTTATGCAGTATATAAGGAAAGGCGCAAATGCTGACAACGGTGCTCCGCAGCAGGAAATAATTCTTGTCGACAAGGACGGTAATGTAGATCCATCAACACCGATAATGTGGGACTATGATACTGTTACTGCGGTTATGGCATATTCTGTAACCGATAAGCCTATTACGATAACAGGCGGTCACTTTATAACTATTGCCAATGCCGCACCTCGCAGGTATACTTATTACAACCGCGGAATAAGCATAACACGTTCCAACGTAACAGTAAGAGGACTCCTCCACACAATCGAGGGAGAAGGAGAAACGGGCGCGCCTTACGGAGGATTTTTAAGCGTATCGTTATGTACGAATACACTGATTGATTCCGTGGTATTGACAGGCCATAAGATTTATAAGCTTGAGACCGATGCAAATAATTCAATGGGCACGTATGATATTTCATTCAATTCCGCTAACGACGTGACGTGCCTTAACTGCTCGCAGACAAATTCCATAACCGATACGGCATATTGGGGAATAATGGGCAGTAATTATTGCAAGAATCTTACCTACGATGGCTGCGTATTCTCACGCTTTGATGCTCATAAGGGAACGTACAACGCCACTATTATCAACAGTGAGATAGGCCATCAGAAGGTCAATATAATAGGCGCTGGCACGCTGATAATTGAGAACACCGTAGTTTACGGCGACAATATAGTTAATCTCAGAAGCGATTACGGAAGCACGTGGCAGGGAGATCTGATAATCAGAAACGTAACTCTCAACAATACAGGTACAGCAACACTGATAAATGCGGGATGGAGCAATCACTACTTTGGATATACCTGTTATCTCCCTGAAAACATAATTATAGATGGAATAACACTTGCCAAGGGAACAAGCGTCTATATTTTACCGAATCTCGCAACGGGAGTAGATAAGGCTACGGTATCCGGTGTTGAAAACAAGAATCAGTACGTGCTTACTAAAGAGATAACTATTTTAAGCAATAACAATAATTACAGCTACACCATATCGAAAAATCTAACGCTGTTTAGCTCAACTATTTTGAAAGACGAGAGTTGATAACTCAATGAAAAACAGGATAAGAATACCGATTGTATTTGTTACGCTTTTACTGTTTGCATTTTACTTGAACGGATGTGTAAACAATAGTGGCAACAATAATTCCGGCGACCATTCGACAGTGGTACATACAGAGCATAGC
>JAZNHE010000007.1:0-9626 GCA_045576795.1 Eubacteriales bacterium
AAATGAAAATTGTCTTCCTAAGACCGGCTTGGCCTCCGACTTTATCCATGCTTGCGTATCTGAATTTGGTTTTCGTGCTTCCCTCCGTCTTCCCGGGATTACCTATGGGTGTTGGATTTACCGGAGCTACAGCGGGAATCATCTTTGCGGCACTAACCTTCGCCGCCGACGGTCAGCACATAAAGAACGTATTCCCCATCGTAGTTGGCTACGTTTCCTTGTTCGCGCTCGTGGTTCTCATTTGCCTGGCTGCAGATTTCGATATTCCCTGGACACTGTCTACCCAGTCCTATATCAACGGATTGGCGTTCGCGACCGGACTTTGCCCCATCGCGGGAAAGTACGGATTCCGCTACGGAGTCTTAGCCGGCTTTATGAGTGCGGTCATCTGCGCAATAACCGCAGAAATGCACGGCGGCTTCGTCCTCTATAACGGCGGATTCAACGCAGGTCTTACCGCGCTTGTAATCATCCCGATACTTGATTTCTACAACGTTAAGCCGATCAGAGAGTCGGACGTATAAACCAATAAAAAAGGCTGAGCCATTAGCTTGATCACAAAAGCTGTTGACTCAGTCTTTTCTATTATTTCATCGTTTTTCTACCGATTTTGTAAATATCCATTATCATTTTATGCGTTTTAAGCGCAACCTCGCCTGTGAGCTCAAGAGGCTCTCTGCCCATCAGAGCGCTGTAAAACTGTCTGATCTGCTTGATATGGTGTATACCCCAATAATCCATACCGCCGCCGTAATCGATGTGCTCCTTCTCGGGATGCGCTTCCTCACGCGTGCCGTCGTTATAGGTTATAGAGGCGTCATCGTATCCGAAGACGACTTTTCCGCGCTCACAGAAAAGACGTATTTCTATCGGCTCGTCGCAGCCGTAGTTATTCATACAGTAGAAGCCATACCTCACACCGTTCTTATAGGTTATAAGGCCCTCTGCGGTATCCTCAACGTCAACCGCACAGTGTCCGCGATTAGCCATAGAGCAGGATATACTCTCCACCTCGCTGTCTACAATCCAGTTAACGAGGTCTATGGAATGGATAGCCTGATCTATAACCACGCCTCCGCCCTCTTTGTCCCACGTGCCCTTCCAATCGCTCTCGGAATAGTAGTCGTCGGGGCGTGACCACGTCAGAGTTGAGCGCGCGGAAATTATCTTACCGAGTCTGCCAGAGGTCACCGCCTCCTTGACAAACTTCGGAGCGTTGTTGTATCTACACTGGAAGATAACACCGAAGAGGAGTCCCTTTTCCTTTGCCAGTGCGACAGCTCTCTCCGCACTCTCGAGGTCTATATCCATAGGCTTCTCGGTCAGCACGTGTACACCTCTCTCAAGGGCGTAGCAGGCCACACGGCAATGCAGATAGTGAGGCAGACACAGATGCACCGCGTCAAGCTGCTCATTGTCGAGCATCTCCTCGTATGAGTAATAAGCGCGAGCCCCGTACTTCTCTGCCACGGCATCGGCTCTGTCTTTTTTTATATCACAGCATGCAACAAGCTCGGTATCCGGAAGCACATCTATCGGAACGAGGTGCATAACGGAAATTCTACCGCAGCCTATCACACCAACCCTTATCTTTTTCATCTTTTTCCATCTCTCCTTGCATAAATACTACGTGCGACGGTATTATCGCTTAAAACTACAACAATTATAAATCCAAATCAATATAAAGTCAACAGTAAATTTTAAGAGGGCGTGCTTTCACACGCCCTCTCGGTAATCTTCAGAAAAGATTATTTATACTTTATGTCCTCAGAAAGGAATTCCGAAAGGTCAAGGAACATAAACGGATCCTTGAAGGAACGGAGTCCTGCATAAAGGAGCGCATCCTCTGTGGTGAGTGTAGGATCATCGTCAGTGTAGGTGAAGAGCTTGAGATATGCATCACGTGCTACGTCAAACGACTCCTCCTCAGCCATCTGATAGATCTGAAGAACGGAAATTGCAGATACGGAGTAAGAAACGTAATAGCAAGGAGAGGTAATGGTTACGTATCTCCAGTACTCTACGCTGTTCCACTGCTGAATACCAAAGTCGATAAGAATGCTCTCGTAGAGAAGATCATACTCATCCATAGTAATCGTGCCGTCCGCCATAATGGTGCTTGCATGATGTCCTGTGTACTCATCAAGGTAAACTGCCTGCTCAAACGTATCAACGGTAAGCGCTGTTACCGAGGTGTAAAGCATGTTGAGAAGCTGATAAATCTTAACAAGGGAGTAACCCTCTGCGCTGAGGTTATCCTCAAGGAAGGAGAGGTAGAGAACCTCGTTACCCTGGGAGTGCATCTCAAGAAGGTCGAAGGACTGGCTACCTGCATCGGGGTTATAAATCTCGTTCATAAAGTGGCCGAACTCATGAGCAACAGTAAACGTGTTGTCATATCCTGAGCCGAAGTATGCAACGGGAAGATCGAGAGCGTTAAGTCTGGTAACAAACGCGCCTCTGTAAGTACCGCGGAAGAGGTTGCCGTCGCCCATGAGGTTGTTGAACTCATCGGAGAAAGTGGTGCTCATCTTCTCGGTATCGAATGCAAGAAGATCTATGTAGTCGTTAAGAAGAGAGTTTGAGGTAACGTTCTTGAAGAAGCTGAATTCGAACTGAACGTTATAGTCATCACTTGCTTTTGAAACAAACGAGATGTCGCTCATCATCTCCACGTACGTAGAATAAATATCACAGTAAATAGGTGCGATATAACGCTTAACGTACTCTCTGAACTCTGCTACGTCCTCATAGGAGTAATCTCTGTCGTATACGTTCTCATAAGCGTATGCAAGATAGTTGCCCTCATAGCCCATGATCTCGGCAATTCTCTTATTGTTCTGTACGAACTCATAGTAGAGCTCAAGAACCTGGGGATCGGTCTCGGGAGCACCGATGCTGAGATACTCTATCTCAATCTCGGAGTTGCGAGCGGTAAGCTCTGCATACTCACCGTCGGATACTGCGTTACTCTCGGCAAGATACTCAAGAATCTCTTGCTCTGTCATACCGTAGTAGAAGAACTCACGGTACATAGAATCATAGAAGGGCTGAGAGAGTGAGTAGAACTGAGAAATCAATGAGGTGTAATACTCCATCATATAGGAATAGGTTTCCTTGAGCTCGGCACTACCCGTGTTGCCGTAATAAAGAATTTCAGCAAGCTGTCTTTGTGTAACGGCATTGAGAACAAGATCATAAAGCTCGGTGTGCATCTCGTCAATAACGAGGTAAGCATCTGCAAGCGCACCTGTCTCGCTATATCCGTGAAGAGCTGCATCGTATGCCTCTGCGTTTTCAAGAAGAGTAAGGATCTCGTTGTACTTAGCCTCTATTTCAGCCTCGTCCTCTTCATCAAATGTGAATACGAGAACTTCCTTATACTTGCCGTTGCTCTCAGCCAGCTTTCCGTATGTACAGCCTTCTCTGGTACAGGGAATAAGGCGTGAAGCCTCGGAAGACTCACCGTACTCGTGGCCAAGGGGTGCAAATCTCTCCTCTTCCTTGAAGCCGCAGACAGAGCACTTATAAACTATGCTTCCCGCCTGCTCGCAGGTAACCTTGGTTTCTCTTGACTTCTTCATAGTGTGGCCGAAAGCATCATCGGTCTTAACCTCTTTTTTCTCACCGCATGAGCACTCGTACATTTCCTTACCGTCGCGGCTACATGTAGCCTTGCTGGTCTTTACGAGAACGAAATCATGCTCGTGAACCTGAGGCTCTTCATCTTCGTTGCCTCCGTTATTTCCATCATTTTCATCGGGCTCTTCATCTTTGCCAAAAAGGCCGCCGAAGAAGCCTTTAACTGAATCAAACGCGCCTGCTACAGGGTTGTCATAATTCTCGGGATTGATATATTCGCATCCCGCAAGCAATGAACAAGCCAGAGCAAGTGTTAAGATTAATACTAATAGCTTTTTCATAATTTTCTCCTCTATTTTATTTAATAATAAAGACATTCTATCACATATGCTTATTTTTTGCAATAGCAAAAGTATATTTTAGGTATGAATATATTTAATATAGGTATGTTAAAACTTATACCATAAAAACTTTGACAAGCTATGCAAAAAAGCACAGGTACATATAAACAGCTCTATTCTATCAGCACGGACACTCCGCGTGGGGTATTTACGGTAATCTTTTCCCCGTTAATTTCACACGTCACCATCCCCTTGGGTGTTGGAATCTCGACGTAAGAATACCCGATACCGAGAGATTTGGGCGACAGGGAAAGTCTATCCATCCCCGGCTCAAGTATGCGGAGCGAGGTGATTGCCATAGGCAAAGAGTAGAGCGGAGTGCCGCCCCAGGCGTGACTGTGGTCAAATATATATCCGTCCTCCGGAGGTATGAACCCCTCTGCGAGTCCCATATCACAATATGCAACAGGCTCACGCCATTTGTTTAGTATCTTGAGTAAATACCTGTCATCAAGATTAGCTCTGTGAACAGCCTTCAATACAAAATGAGCAAAGTACGGCTGGTAGTCATCATATTCATCAGAGTCAAGAATACGGCATATAAGCTCCTTCGCATCCTCTCCCGATATAACGCCAAATGCCACGGCAAGAGCGTTTGCATTTATTCTGTAATAGCGTTTTTCTGTATTTTGCGGCATATAATAACCCAAATATTCACACGGGGTGGGGGTATTCATTCCCTCATAATACATTTTTCTCTCTTTATCATATAGGTGAGTATTGATAGCGTCACGAAGCTCATCCGCCTTAACACGCGTTGCGAGTGCGGAGTCTGTATCACCGAGATAGGAGTATATTTCAGTCGCGGCACAGAGTGCATCGTAGTAAAACATATTCATAACGCTCTGACCGAGAGCCTTTGGCGGATGGTGTAATGAAAATCCGTCGACGACTATCCAGTCAACGAACATATAATTGGGAGGCGTGTCAATTATACCAAGCTCACCAACATATCCCGAAAATCTCGAGAGCAACATATCAAGTGCCGCGCGTGACTCCTCAAGCAACCCTTTTCTTCCGCATCTCATATACACGTCAAGAAGCATTCTTACCCATATAAGACTATACGTGGGGTGGAACATTTCACCGTCATTGTGCTCAAGAGCCCTTGCGGTGCGCACCACGTCAAAGTCAGCGAGCGACATATCTGCAAATGAGAATGTACTCATCATACTCTCTATGTAATAATCTCCCGTACAAGCAGATGGCTCACAGTGCTTAGGGCTATCAAGATGTATATACTGACGGCAATATTTCAGAGTATGGCGGCACACGTCAAGCACCTTATTCATCCAGTCTGTGTCCGTCGTGATCCTCGCCTCTTCCGATGAGGGTAAATACGCCTCGTTAATTGAAAAATCAACCGTTGCGTCACTATTGGACTTATTGCATAACCTGAGCTTTATATATCCTACCCCGTACATCGTTGTTCCGATATACTCATCATCACGGTTAAAGACGAGGCTCTCTCCCTTGTGTGCCACGTCCCTCTCGGTTTCATAATAGCTTGCCTCTATCTCTACACGTCCGTCGGCATGGCATATAACGGACGGATACGCGGCATAAATCTTCTCATATCTGACCGCGCATTCTCTCGTCTCGCCTGATGCGAGTGTGATTATACTGCCATCACCCGAAAGACGTCTTTCAACGCGGTGTGGCAAAGGACTCCTCTCGACATTCCATACGTCAGGTATGCTCACCGCAAGTCCTGCATCTATCCTATCAAGGCTTCCGTCATAGTGTCCGGGTAAGCTATAAGACGGACAAAGCGTGCATTTCCAACCATTGTCGGTGTGTATTTTTTCCCTCTCGCCGTCGGTAAAATACACTGTTCCGTGTAACATATATCCGCCTCTACCGACGGAAAAATCGCATATCTGAACGGGAAAAAGCCTTACCCGTGCTAAAAACTCCACCCGACCGCTATCAAGCTCGCCTACGACCAGCCGCCTTGATATGAAGTCGTCATCACCGCATCCCAAAATAGTAAGGGATGACGAATACCTGTTGGCTCGCGCTCTGTCATTGGCAAGAAAATCTCCTCCGACACACACAGGACCTGTGCCGATAAATCTGCCGTTTATCCACGTCTGTACTATTGCATCTGCGCTATATTCAATCTCAATATGAGAGATAGGTTTATCAAAGCTATACACTCTCGAAAACTCGACAACGGTGTCACTGTCACTTGAGTTGTCCCAATTACCTGTGTATCTCGACAGCACTCTGTCGGGATATTTATCCCCGTCGAGCCATATCCATGGATCTTGTCTTTTCATTTTTCCTCCTTGGTAAGCTGTGCCTTGCTATGCTGATGACATATTGCTACTAATATAATTATAAACAATGCGCGGGACAAAATCAATCATAATCTTACTTTTTACGCTATTGGCGTTGCCTCACATATTTTCATACCCTTGAATAAATTGGTAATGAATACGCCTCTTTGGCGTGGGTAAGCAAAATATATTGTCAGGAGTAGAGATGTTAGTAGTCAAACCATATCTGAGAGAACGGGCGGTGACCTATGCCAAAAAATATGCATTCGGACAGAACCCTGTTTTCGGAAACTTTCGCGGAATAGGCGGCAACTGTACAAACTTTGTATCGCAGTGTATTTATGCAGGCTCGTGCGTGATGAATTATAAGCCCACGTTCGGTTGGTATTATATATCACTTGATGACAGGTCGCCGTCCTGGACCGGTGTGCAGTTCTTCTATAATTTTATGACGGAGAATGCCGACGTCGGCCCTTTTGGTAAAGAGGTAGGGCCGGATGAGATGGAAATCGGTGACGTAATACAGCTCGGAAACAACACGGACGGCTTCTATCACACTCTTATAATAGTCGGCTTTGACGGTGAGGATCCGCTGATTGCCGCGCAGACAAACGATGCCTACGGGCGTCCGCTATCGACCTACGATTACGACTTTTTAAGATATATCAAGATACTCGGCGTGAGATTTGAGGCGGAGGTAAAGGACGACTGCTTTGACAGTGTTCTGAACGGTATAGCAATAGTGACACCCGGCACCGCACCGTTAATGAGAGAGGATAGTACAGAAGAATAATCAAATAGCGGCGCTTCCCTCTCTTTTCACAAGAATGAGTCTCACGGCGGCAGAGGTTAAAAATGAAGAGATGCCGCAAAAATCCGAGCCTGTAAAACCGACCTATAAGCAGTTATCTATGAAAGCTGCGCTTAAAATTGGCAGCTCACAAAAGTCCATTTATAAAAAGATGAGCGAGATTGACACGCGGTCAATCTCGCTCTTTTATATCGATATTCGAAAAATTATCTATTGGGATTATCTACCGAATACTTTCTTAATGATAATTGCAATTACCTGTGTAATGCCACAGTGGCTTCTGAGAGAGCCAACTGCATTACCTATAGCAGCGATGTCGTTGTTAACTGCCTCTGCGTAGCCCATGTATGCATCATATGCTGCCTTATAGGTCGCCATTGCTTCACTAACACCTGCATAGGTCATCTCCGCATTCTCTGCGTAGTAGTAGCAATTTACAAGAGCCGCATACTTATCTTCCTCAGTCTCGCAAGCGGTATATACCGCAACTGCCTCAAGGAATGCCTCGGAGGATATGCTTATAAGCTCAAATCTTGCGGAATATTCCTCATAAATAGCAGCCGCCGCTCTTGCGCCCTCAACAGTTATATCCATGTTGTAGAAGTAGAGCTCTGCCTCGTCGAAGTACTTCTTCTGCTCGACGTAGGTGGGTGCTGTACGCATATATTCAACAAGGTTTACAAAGTATACTGCATTCTGTACAAGGATCTTCGCATAGTCTACCTCACGGAGCTCAAGCTCTGCGCGGCAGGTATCCATATCGTTGATAAGAGAAACAATTCTTGCATCCTCGTAGTTAACTTCGCTATTTGCAAGATATCTCTCAAGCATCGCGATCATACCCATCTTTTCAACATAAGCATCGGTAGCCGCAACCTTATCGAGAATCTCTGTAAGGTATGCTACGTGATTATCCTGAAGACGAGCATAGAAGAATCCATATGCTTCATCAAAGAATGCAACAGCCTCTCTTACACCATCATACTTCTCATCGTAAACAAGCTCACCGTTCTCGTCTCTGGAAAGAACCTCTTCCTTAACCATTTGGAGATACTTATTCATCTCTTCCTCGTGAGCAAGCCACTCTTCCACGGTGGTATATTCGTTGATGTGACCGATACAGATAACGATCTTCTTGGCCGCCTCTCTCTTTATGAGCTGTTTGATATAGTCTTCCGCGCCGAGATAAACGTCATACGCTGCAATAAACTCAGCGAAGTTCTCTCTGGCAGGATGACTCTCATCTCTAACAAGCTCAAGGTCGATAACGCCGGATTCGACAAGCTCTTTTGCTCTGTCGTAATATCTCTCGAGCGCGGATACCGTGCTAACCTTCTGATAGCGCGTCATATATCTTACAAACAGAACGGCGTTGCTGTCGTAATCAAGCTCTCTCTTTGCTTGACTGAGAATTGCATTATAATGACGGTAATCAGGCTCACCGTCCTCATCACTATCCTTCTCTTTATTAATGAGATCCTGATAGGCTGTTATAAATGTATTTATTTCAGCTATCTTAAAGTTTCTTGTCGAAATAGTATCGGTAGAACGCTCAATAGCCATAATCTCTTCAACGTAGCTCTTGAACAACTCAAGGTTATTATCTCTTACGTGCGTGAGAAGTGCTTCAAGGTCGAAGCCAAAGAACGTATCAACTGCAAGCTGAAGCTCTGTGTCGTCCTCAGCTGCACCGATGTAGGAGTACACGCCGGTCTCTTCATCAACGCTTGCATAGTTTGCGATGTGTTCTTCTACGTAGCTGTAAGAGAAGTTTCTGCCGTTAAGGTCCTTCGCATCATCCGAGAAGTAGTTTGTATAGTAGAGGAAGCGCTCGTCGTCGGTCATTACGTCGAACTTATCAATGTCACGGTAGTTTGTACCGCTGTAGAACTTAAGGTTATCTACTGCGTATTCGCCGTTATTGGTATTAGTACCTACACGGAAGTGACCCTTGGAAAGATCGTATACATAATCCTTAACACTACCATTGGTATATTTAGCTGTCTGAGTAGACATATACTGTCCCTCAACGTATACACTGTAGGTGAACTCAACAGGATCAAATATAACCATTATTCTTATCCACTCACCTACGACAACGCCCTTGGGAACAAGTGCCTTGCCTGTATTGTCCTGGATAGTTCCGTCTGCAGAAATGTTAAGGAAGTAAGGGGGGAAGAATCTACCCGCTGTAGGGTGATCAAAACCGCCCGCCTCAATCTTTATACCTGTTTCGGGAAGAGCACTCATCGTGGAGAATTCAAACTCGAATATGTATCCCTTGGAGGAGTCGCGACCGCCAAGATTTATGTAGTGGTATGAGTTACCGCCTGTGGTATACCTACCGTATACGTATCTGTTACCGTCTGCCTCCTCACCAACACCCATAGGATGATTAGTTCCATTCTGGTTAGCGACGAATATGCTGTTTCCGACACTCGTTCCGTTAGATGTTATACCTACGATAGCATCATTGAAGTCAGAGGACATAAAGACCTCTTTATCGTAGTCGGAAAGAGTATTAACATTATCAAGCTCTGCATATCTTGC
>JAZNHE010000008.1:0-2415 GCA_045576795.1 Eubacteriales bacterium
TTGGGGGTTCAATGCGCTCTGCGGCGGGAATGCGAACCTAACTTTGTGGTGCTGCCACAAAACTAGGTTAGAGACCACGGATGTGGCCGCAAACAAAAAGAGGTCAACCGCAAGGGCTGACCTCGACCATCTAGGATTTTGCTATTCGTCGGTCGGACACGACGAATTACGCAATATACGCACCACAAGGGTGCGTATGCGAACCTAGGACCGACCGGTTATACTCTTTGCGGTGCAAAGCCTTGCGTCTTTAGTGCTACGCAGCCGTCATAAATATCGTGGTATGCAATATCAAATCTGTCGGTATACCACGGGTCGGCAACGTCGCCTCCGCGGGTGGTGAAATCCATCAGCTTGTATATCTTACTGTCATCCCCCAGTATCGACCGGGCTCCGGTGAGATTTCTCCCGTCCATAACCACGAACATATCGTATCTCTCAAGGTCGTCTGCCAACAGCCTTACAGCCCTCTTATCGGGTGGGAATATTCCGTGTGCGGCAAGCTCGTGCCTTGCGGGTGGATATATAGGGTTACCAACACCGCGATATATTTCTTCATCACTCGTTGCGGAGGAGGCTACGTAAAAGCCCTCGGCTATTCCCCTCTCCTCAAGCAATGCCTTGAAAATAAATTCCGCCATCGGTGAGCGGCAAATATTGCCGTGGCAGACAAACATTATCCTCATCACTTATTCTTTACCCTTGATGCTCAATCCGTCATGGAAAGCCTGCCCGACCTTGCCACCTATCGAGCGATATGCGTGTGTGACGCTATCGTATATTATGGGCTTGAAGCTTGTCGTATCAATTCTTCCCTCGCTGTCCAGCGCGGATTCATCGGCTATGACGTTCACTATCTCTGCTATGCATATTCCGTCCTCATTGAATTTGAGGAGCTTACATTCAAGAGCTACGGGCAGCTCGTCTATGAGCGGTGCGTTTACATTCTCACTCCTCGTCGCGTGAAATCCTGCCCTCTCAAACTTGTCGGGCACGTCGTTTGCAGACACTATGCCGACGTAGTCGCAGGGAGCAACCGTGTCCTCGGTGGCAAAGCTGAGAGTAAACGCTCCCGTCTTTTTTATATTCTCGGCACTCTTATGCTCGTGCGCAAGGCACACCATAACCTGATCCGTGTCATATATTCCGCCCCACGCGGCATTCATCGCGTTGGGGTTGCCGTTCTCATCATACGTGCCGACAATAAGCACGGGCATAGGGTAAAGCCAGCTCTTTTTACCAAAGCTCTTCTTCATTTGTTATCCTCACTTTTACTTTTTGATTGGAAGCAACATTCTCGTTGCCTGCTTGTATTCTGCAAATCCGTCCTTCCTTGACTGTCTTGCATCAGCCATAGGAATACTTACCGCAAGGAACAGAACCGTATTGGCTGCCGCTCCCGATATGAGATACCACTTATTCGGCAGTGCGCTGACTACCGCAAGAGCAACACCCCACCACATAAGTATCTCCCCGAGATAATTCGGATGTCTTGAGTATTTCCAGAGTCCGTACCTTATAAAGCTTGTCCTTCTGTTTTTTCTGTACCTATGCATCTGTACGTCGGCAATACCCTGCATAAGCGTTGCCAAAAGAGATACACCGATGAAAACAAATGAGAGTGCGCTATGCTCGACGTCATTCATTATAACGTACGCGGCAGGAATTGTGCATCCCCACACTATAAGCGTAGGCACCATATGTATGCCGACAAGGTTAATAATCGGATAGAAGTGTCCCGTCTTTTCCTTCAGCATAGTATAGCGCCAATCCTGATGGCCAAGACCGTGGAAGGTATAAGCCCAGTTTACGGTGAGTCTTACGCCCCATATCGACACAACCGCTATAAGCAGGAGTCCGAGCAAAGTTATATCTCTGCCCATAGCAAGCATAAGCAATATAGCCGGGGGCTGTACGCTCCAATAGGGATCATATACCGAGGCGTTGCCGAGCAACACGCTGAAAACAAAGGTAATGACGGTTGCCATAACGTCGGCAATCAGGAGTGAGAGCCACCACCCGTAGTCCAGGCAATTGTACACTCCAACGCCCACGAGAATGGCAAAAACATATATCAACGCAACAAGAGTAAAGCTCATGCCCCTGTTGCTTTTAGTATTTTTCATTTTTCGTTCCTTTCAAAAGTGAAGCTAAATCGCCGCATAAAATACGATAATCAAATTGTGAGAGCTGCCCTAAGAGCAGCTCTCGTCTTTATCATTCAGCTATCCAGAGAGGATAGAGATCTGTTGTACCCATAACAACCGTAAGGTTAGTAAATGCGCCCATGGTAACCGGAGGTGTCACAAGTCCTCTCTCGGTATACCAGCCTGCAAATACGTAACCCTCCTTCTCGGGAGGAACAGGGATAGAATATCCCGAATAGTAGAAGTTGGAATTCTCTCTTATCTGACG
>JAZNHE010000009.1:0-2294 GCA_045576795.1 Eubacteriales bacterium
GTCCCCCGACCTGTCCTGCGCATCTATTATACCACATCTTGGTTTTCATCTGTTGTGTGTGACTACAAAAAGGCATGCGGAGTTCTCTGTTACATTAAAATTCCTTATAGTATAAGCGTTTTCGCGTATTGCGCGTAACGGAGGACAGGCCCTTGTTACACCGCAGTTCGGTTTTTGCGTTGTTTTTGGTTGTCCGGCGGCGTAACAATGCTCCGTCCCCGTCAAGACGCATCCCCGAGTGCACGACCGGGCTTTGCGCTTTATCTTGCATCCCCAAGCGGTCGGGCAAGCGTGTAACTGCGGGGACGGGTCCACGTTATGGCGACAAGGTCGCTGTAACATGGTTCCGTCCACCTGTTACGCGCGCGAATGAATAAATATCAGCTTGTCCACGTTGCCCTCCCCAGCCGCAAAGCGGCGGAGCGATATAACAGAGGATCGCCGGAGATTTCTGTACTCCTCTGCAACCTGCTCTCAATCAGAATCCAAGCCGTATTTATCTGCTATTTGTTCAATCAGCGCTGTCAGCTCATCGTTACAACGCAGATATTGATAATCATGCCCGCCCCGAGAGGTATGAATTGCAATCAAGTACATGTCTTCACATTTCAAAATCTCACCCATCCAAAGTATGTTCTCGTATTCTTTCAAGTATATCTCAATAGTTAAAATAGAATAGGGTATCTCTTGACTTTCGAAATGTAGGAAACTGGTACTCTGTAAATAATCCAACGTTTGATATTTTCGTGGATTGGATGACAGCTCCGAAATAATTGCTTTAGCGATCTGCTCGTCTATGGGATCAAGTACCTGCGTGCGATGATGATCAGCAAGATTCATCCAATATTGCTCATTTAAATCATTTTCAAACCAATGCTTTCTCAATGCAAATCGCGCCGAGGTCTCATCCAATGTATACTCCCCTTTTTTATCTTGATGCATCAAAACCTCAGGAACGTTTCGAGGATCCGCAACAAGACCTCCGTGCCTTCTTCGAGCAATCACATCATTTTTCGACACTCCGCTTATGCTGTAATATTCAACGAAAGAGGTGGAACGAAGGACGGCATCTCCCGAATCCCATATCAAATTATAGTCAACCACCTCGTATTGTGATATTTGTCTTTTTGTCATGCGACAACCGCAAAAGCTGACAAGCACAAGACATACTGTTATCGCCATCAAAACAGTTCTTTTCACGTTGCAGCTCCCTTCAAAAAATTCAGAATATCGTTTAATTGTTTGTTGATGTAACAGGGGACGGTTAGCGTGAAAACCAGCCCCTGTTACATTGCCTCTCTTATACGTTGCGTTAACGCTTCATGCAGATCCAACGTTGTTCAGGGGTGAGACCATCCATGGTTTGTAAAACGGTTTTATATCCGCAGATATCAATTGCATGCCAAACATCTTTTTGCTTCACCATTTCCAAAACTTCAAACATGGTATCATGACTCAGTTTTCCATCAGCACGAAAATCGTCTAAAAACTCTTTCGAATCAAAAATGATATAGTGAGTTGATTCATCATGATACACCTTAACGCCGACTCTTGGAAAAAAACGATTGTGAAAATATTTCTCAACCGACACGCGGGTATCTGCATAAATATGCCACATTGCCAACGATTCAAACGGTTGCAAATTAATATTTATCTTTAACTGCGGCTCGGGCGATATTGACAACTTTTGCACGCCTCGTTCCCACTTTTCTCGCCATTCTCGATCTGTATCTTGAATACCGAAATACTGACGCTCTTCCAGTGTTAGAATTCTCGCGAATTGTGGGGTAATACAATGTTTATCCAACAAAGCTAATAATTCTTTTCCCATATCAGCGCAACTCTCTTGTGAACGTGCGTAGTCCTCCGGGGAAATCATCCTGTAATATACTGTTATGCACAGTTCATTTACTAAGCATTTCGGAATCAGAGTCTCACGTTTGGCAAAACGCTTTTTTTGCTTGTCAAATACCAAATAGCAGATACTCTCCCCATAGCAAGCAACCGCATCCACATGCCATTTCAATTTCAACTCGTTGATCCAATCTTCACAGACGTCGGAATGTGTAACACGACCGGTATGAATGATAGATACAATGCTTTCATTAGTAAGTGGCACTTTTATATCTTGATGTGACATAATATCCTCCCAAAGCAATTACGGAAACTTAGAAAAGAAGTAATATCCTGTAGTGGGGTCTATTTTAAAATATACTGATCCCCACAAATCCAAATAATAATTGTATAAATATGAGTATTCCATATGTAAGGATGACGTCATTGGTGCAGTTCTT
>JAZNHE010000010.1:0-5775 GCA_045576795.1 Eubacteriales bacterium
GGATTCTCCGGACCATCGGGATTTGAGTTATCATCGTTTGAAACGTTATTCTTATCTTCGGGACTCTTTCCTGTATCAGTGGAGCTTTTGTCAGTAGAATCAGGCAATAGCACACAGGCAAAAAGGAAAGAGCAAACAAGAAGCATCGTTAGTAATAGAAGTAATGTTTTTTTCATTATAGTTCTCCTGTTTTGTGTAGGTAGTGTTATTGGATATAGTGCCCTAATGGTTTTGAAAATCTTTCAACGCGATAAAGTCTACAAAATCTTTAAGCTGATCGTTAGATATTGGATTTTTATAATAAAGGTATAGTGTATGACGTATTTCTAAGTCTTTAATTTTTAATTCTACAAGATTGTCGGGTGGAGGCGCAAGATTGGAGTTGAGCCATAATCCTATGCCGATTCCTTCCTGCGCAGCAACACGGAAGCATTGCCTATCGTTGGTCTGTAAAACAATATTAGGATAAAAATCAGCATTCTTACAGCATTCAAATAGGGTACTGTTAAGACCGAGCTCATATTCCAATGTTATAAATTTCTCATTTCTTAGATCTTTCATCATCAGCTCTTGACCGACTAATGGATGCTCCGGTACTGCCCTGAAGGCTATATCGTAGTTTCCAAGTTTGCGTCGTTTGTACTCATTATACAGGTTGCTATCCTTGTCTATGATGAGGTCGTAGTCTAACGAATCGCTGTTAGTAGAATCAAACATAGCTACAAAATGCACGTTGGGATGCATCCTTTGATATTCAAATATGAGCTTACCAATATACTCTCGCATTGCGAGTATAAGTATTTTGATTTCTGTTTTTTCAGGCTTTACTTGCTTTATTTTCGTTATTGTTCCGTCAAGCTCTTCGAAAATAACGGCTAATGAATTATGTAGCTTTCGTCCGTTGTCATTGAGGAATATTCTGTTGCTTCTTCTGTCAAACAGTTTGCATCCGAGCTCATCCTCAAGTCGCTTAACAGATGCTGATATGGATGATGCAGGTACTATGTATTTTTCTGCAGTTTTTGCGAAATTCTCATTTTTGGCACTTTCATAGAAGTACCGTAGCTGTAAAAGTTCCATAGTTTACCTCCTTTTTTATATATTATAGCACACATTTTAGGATATGGCAACCCCTTTTTATGATATTCTTTACGTTATCGTATTGACGTGTTATAATAGGCGTAGAATGGAATTAATAAATATTTAGGAGGAACCCATGAAAAGAATAACATCAAAAGTATTATCTTTGGTACTTTCTTTAGCTTTGTTGATGTGTATGATGCCCATTACCTTGTCGGTAAGTGCATTACCTTCGTCACAGACTACAACCGGTGGCGTTGTTACCACTCCGGGAGCTACTCAGAATTATAAGTACTTCAAGGAAGATACAAACTTCGATATGACATCCAAGGTTGACACACCTATGACTTTCGAGTTTGAGCTTGCCGGATGCGCAAACATCGCAGGTGCCACGAAAGGTGGAGTTATTATCGGTAACTATAGCGAGGATTCATCATCTTACATCAACATTGAAGCTGTAGATTACGGAAAGCTCATCGTCCGCGGCAAATACAATAATGGCTCTGAATGGACAGCACAGTTCTATCAAAGTGAGGCTGATATAAGACTTGGCGGAGTGCATCATTACACTATTACAATAGGAAAAGATTGGACCGGTGTAAGTCTGTATGTTGATGGTGTACATAAGGCAACAAGGTATCCTGCCAGCTTGACACTGCCTACGGCTTCTCAGTATACAAATCCTTTCAGAATAGGTGGTGACTACAGTAGCGGAAACACCAACTACTTCAAGGGACTTATTTTTTCTGTTGCAATGTTCAGTGACATTCGTACCGCAGAAGAAATAAAATCTGATAAGAATATTAACAAAACATGGAGCAACGCTACCCATGGACTTATAGCTGCTTATGATATTACAAGAATGGGTGAAGCGGCTCTACGTGACTACTCGGGCAGAGGCAATAAACTCGTTTATAATAACGGCAGTGGTATACAGGTTGAGAACTTCGGTAAATACGAGATAGATCAGACCTTTGAGAGCAGTATAGAAACTTTCGAGAGCTGGATCTATATGCCAAAGTATTATACAAATAGCATCGGTGGAACTATATTCGGTAACAATCGCAGTTCCGGCGGCGCTAAGGTTGTATATGAAATATACAAAGATGGCAATCCTCGTATGTTCTATACTAATGCGAACGGCACAACTACATATCACAGATTTACAGATGTAAACCTGAAAACAGGTACGTGGCAGCACCTCGCTATCGTTCACGACGTAGCTAACGGTGAGGCTCGCTGTTATGTAAACGGTGTGCTTAAGCAGACTGTTTCGGGCAGTGTTGCTTATGGTGAAAATGCCTTTAATAACAAATTCCTTATCGGTAGAGATACTACACTGCGTTACGCCGAGGGCGACGGTGAATATTGGGAAAATAGAGATGACCAGTATTTCAAGGGCTTTATCAAGGAAGTAAGAACCTTCGCTGACGTGAGAACTGAATCCGAGATAGCCATGGACTATTCGGGAGTTATCGATATTGGTGATGATAATCTTCTTTCTTGCTACAAAATATCCCAGAAAAATGCATATACAACTATAAAGGATCTTACCGTCAATGGTTATGATGCAAGTTACAAGCAGCTGCTTTGGGAGAAAGAATATGTTGATCTTGCGGAGAACTATGCTTATAGCTTAGCAATCGTTGGTGACACACAGACTGTGACCTATCAGAATCCTGAGTTGCTTAAGAACATTTACAGCTGGATAGTAGAAAACAAGGACGCAAAGAATATTCAATACGTTATCGGACTTGGCGACATCACCGAATACGGTGTAGACGTTGGCCACGCGAACTACGATGAAGCGAGAGCAAATGCTGAATGGGCGGCAGCCAAGGAAGCAATATCTCTTATGGATGGCAAGATTCCTTATTCTCTTATTCGCGGTGACGGTCATGACGGTATTGAGCTCTTTAATCAATACTTTGGTAATCACAGTGGCTATACCGATAATATCGCAGGGTATCTAGAGGAAGGAAGAATAGACAACGTTTACCACACATTCAAGATTGGTAATGTGGATTATCTTCTTCTTTCTCTTGACCACGGAACTAAGGATGCTGCTATAGCATGGGCAAACGAGGTTGTTGCGGCGCATCCTGCACATAGAGTAATAGTTACTACCCACGAGTACATCCGTCGTGACGGTTCGATGATTGTAACCGGAGAGTCGGGAGCTGCCAGCGCTTATGATCCCAATAATAACAATGCAGAAGTTTTGTGGGAAGATTTCTTAAGCAAGCATCCTAATATCTTTATGGTTCTCTGCGGACATGTAGATTCGGATGACGTAGTGGTTTCCAAGCAGATCGGTGACTATGGCAACGTGGTTACACAGGTTCTTATCGATCCTCAGAGTATGGACGCTGAGTACGCACAAGGATCCAAGGGTATGGTAGCAATGCTTTATTTCTCCGAGGACGGAGAGAACGTAAGCGTAGAGTACTATTCTACTCTTAAGGATACATATCGTCCCACGAGCGAGTTTACTGTTTCGTACGGTTCTACTGAAATGCCTTCGTACGATAACGTGCCCAATAACTATGTTATTGCTAAGAATCAAAACACCGGACTTTATACCTTTGTTGAAAATAATTATTTCACATTTATGGGTGGTTCGTTGCGCCACGGTGATGCTATCGATGGATATACTAACATCAGATTCGGATATAAATTCAATTCCGAAATTGATTTGAGTGGAGTTGAATGGGGCTGGAAATACGGTGTAGAGGGTTCAGGACTTAAAAACAAAAGAGAAGGCACAAGCTATAATGCAAGTAATATTACCAATTTGGTTATAACCAAGGTACCTGAAAGTTATTATAAAACCAACCTTGAATGCCAGCTTGTGTTCAATATTACAATTGACGGTGAAACATATGTTATTTATGACCGCATTCGCACAAGAAACATCTATGCGATTGCGCAGAATATGGTAAACAATCCCACTGAATCACAGGCCGCAAAAGATTATGCAGAGAAGATAGTTAATTCTTCTGCTTCGTGAGGTGAATGAATATGATGAAAAAATATGAATCTCCCGAAATCGATATTCATTTGATGAATTACGATATTTTGACAACGTCGGACAATGATACACCTTTTGATAGCGAAGATGATGAAACTCTGGATTGGGGACAGTATTACTGATTTTCTGACATAAATTTCAAATATTAGGATTTTATTTTAACGGGGTTAATATGTGGCGCATTGAGACAAGCTATTTGAAGCGTTTGATGCTGATGCAATGCGTCACTGACCCTCTTTTATTACATTACGCAAGGAAAATTTAAATGGAAAACAAAAGATTGAGGACCGGAGTTGCCTATTACGGCAACAGAATGCTTAGCCACGCTATAACCGATATGAAGGATATAGCAAGATCGGATATGGATATAGTGGTACATATGCTGACTCACAATGACATAGAGCGCAGCTTTTCTGTTATGAAGGATATTTTCAAGGCAACCGAGGCTGAAGGACTTGAAATATGGGTAGATAACTGGGGTATTGGTGGTGCTCCCGGAGATAAGGGACACTTCCTCGCATATCACCCTGAGGCGCATTCGTATTACGGTGACGGAATGATGCATCCTTATCAGATTTGTCTGAATGCTCCATCATACAGAGAGTTTGTTAAGGATTGGATAAATAAGGTTGCAGAGCTCGGTGGCAAGACACTCTTCTGGGATGAGCCGAATATTCCTCACGTAAAGATCGATGGAACAGATGATCACTATGCAGCATGCACGTGCCCTACCTGTCGCAAGATGTTTGAGGACAGATTCGGCAAGAGAATGCCCACAGTTATGGATGAGGATGTTTCCAAGTTCAGAAATGACGTGATGATTGAATATCACAACTTCATCAGCGAATATGCGAATTCGCTTGGTATGAAGAATATCATTTGCTTTATGCCTTATCAGCTTTCGGGTATGAGAAAGCAGACAGAGAAGGAGAAGCTTCTTAATTTTGATATTGATGCGATATGCTCGATGCCTTACATAGATAACATAGGAACGGATCCTTATTGGTACGGTGCAGATACATATTTATATGGTGATGCTGTAATGAGTCCTTATGAGTATAATTACAATGCGACCAAGCTTTGTCTTGAGAAGGCAAACAAGCATGGCAAGGATCACAATATCTGGATTCAGGGATACGGCGCTCCTGTAGGAAGAGAAGAAGAAATTATCGAGGCGACAGAAGCGGTTTATGATGCAGGTGCAAGAACCATTCTTTCCTGGAGCTACAATGGTGCCGAGTCTCACAGTTATCGTTCTGCGAATCCCATAAGAAGCTGGAACGCCACGCTTGAGGCATTCCGCCGCATTAAGTCTATGGAGCGCGACAGAATCCTCGCAGAGAACAGAAAAAAGTATATGAAGTAATTGCTTTAAGCAGTTATACACAATAAACTAAAAAGGTGTGCAGGGCATAGGTCTCTGCGCACTTTCATTTTCAACGGAAATTAACAATAAAAAATCGGTTATATTATTGTTTCTTTACGACGTATCTGAGCGCCAACGCTATCTGCGTGGTCAGAAGAAAAAGAGGCTGAGCAATCAGCCTGATAAAGCCTCTTGACTCAACCTCTACCGTGGAAGGCACAGCAGTCCGCGGATTTTGCTTTGGAAAATTAGCCGTTGTTTGCGTTCATCGACATCTCTAAGACTCGATCATCTTCTT
>JAZNHE010000011.1:0-4382 GCA_045576795.1 Eubacteriales bacterium
TCCTCAATAAGATTGTCCTCGGCAAACATAGCAATCTTATCACTTTCGTGTTCGTAAGAAGCGGGTGCTTCCTTGACCGCTTGCGGTTGCGACAATCCTTCTTTCATCAGCATACGATAGCCGTCTACAAGCCAATTGAGGATTGCGCTTTGAACTTCCGGTTTTGAGAATTCCGTTTTCAGAGTCTTGTCCTGCTCGGCTTCTTCAAAGTGTCTTTCAAAAGGAATAATGACTACACGTCCGCTGCTGAAAAGAGTCATATCATTGATGACGGGAAGGTAGTTGGTATTGATGTAGAGCTTGAATCGGGGAGTGAAGTCAAAGCTGTTTTCGTGAAGGAAACGAGCGTTGATAGTATCGTTTCCTGTCATATTTTTGACTTTCGCTCCGTTAAGAAGAAGTCCCTTGCCAGGCTCGGAAATGTTGGCAAAGCGTACCCCTGCAAGCCTTGCGATATCTTCGCTCGGGGTTTGACTATTGCTGTTGGCGTTGATGCTCAAAGTTTCCGGTCTAGCGGTACATCCGTAATTGCCGAGAACCTTCAGAACGCTCTCGCACAAGGTGCCTTTTCCGTTACGGGTGGTTGCGCCGTACATTATGAACATACACTCGTAGCGAGTATCTCCGCTGATACCATAGCCGAGAGCCTTTTGCAGAAATCTCGCTTTTTCGACATCTCCGCTCATAATCTCAGATACAAAGCTTTCAAACCGAGAACTATATGCGGAAGGGTTATATTCCACATTTGAGATCTTGGTCAAGCGGTCTTCTGCGCGATGTTCTGTAAAAGCCATCGTATCAAGATGCAATGTACCGTTCTTACAATTAAAGATGTAAGGGTCGCAATCAAATTCCGAGAGGGATATGGGGTGTACGCCTTGGGCATCTTTGAGTAGCGTTTCTCGCGTACGTCGCGTCTGCCATTTGGTGCAGTATTTCATAAACTCTTGTCTTTGGCGTTCATCATGAATGGATACCGCATATACGATTAATGCATCCGCTAACGCCTTACAAAGCTCCATCGTGCGGAGCGCACCGCTGTCGGGAGACCACACGCCGTCTTTGTAACAGTACCAGCTCTTCTTCTCGGGGACATACCTGGCAATGCTCTCAAAGCAATCCGCAAACAGCCGTCCGCCACCAATGTCCGTCCAAGGGTAACGGTCATTGCGTTCAGGAGTTGCTTCTTCAAGAAAAATGGAGATATCGTTAAAATCCTCTGCCGGAGCGGTTCGACCGAGAGGCTTATAAAATTCCTTGGTCATTGCAACGGCTCGGTTCAATGTGTTCATTCTATAATCCTCCCTCTCCCATTTTTCTCGCATAAGATCAGATTGACGGAAGAGTCTATCCATCTGCTCAATATCACCGCCACACCAAAATGCGAGAATCGCACATAGGGCAAGGTCGGCTTCGCTTTGACTTCCGTATGCAGATGTGTCCCCATACCAAAGCGCCGAGAACTTTTCACCCTGCTTGGATGCACTTGCCTTGGCAATTACGGACTCGTCTGAAAGAAAGCTACCGGGAACATCCTTGCAGCGAGTATATAACTGTGTCGGCTTGACCATATACTTTTCAAGCACGAGCAAAAGAGATTCGGCTCGGTCTTCAATTTCTCGGTCGATAAGTGCATTTCCGGTAGCGGTTACAAATTTGTTTGTATAACCGGAAACATAGATTTCAAGACCGAATTTGCGATTATTGACGTAGTAACGCTCTTTGTCATAAGACAGACCGCTTGCCTTGAAAAAGATACGCACACCAGTACCGGAGGGACTATACTCGGTATAGGAGTCCATCATTTTTACGATATCGTCAGCCATTTCTGAAAGCACTCCGTCTTCTACACAATGGTCGATATCTACGGCGCAGATGTCATCAAAAACACCGATGCCGATTCCGTCATATCCGTTGGCAAGGCTAACGACTTGCTCAAACTTTGAAAATGAATTTTTATTTCCGGGGTCAGCACGATAACCACGGGCACAATACGGAACCTTGGTCTTTTTGCCATCACGAGTTTCGTATTGCCATAAGCAAAACAAGCCTTCCTTTTTTAACAGGCTCGGCAGATTAGCATATTGAGTTCTCATTCCGTTTCCTCCTTTCCATAAATTTTGCATCGGTCATTCGGTATCACCGAGCCGATTGAGAAGCTCACATAACTTGGAATAGTTGATGAGAGCTTTTTTGCCGATATAGACAACAGGCAGCTTGCCTTCCTTCAAAAGTTGACGGAGAGCATTTTCGGGCATCAGCCCTGTTTTTGCTATCTGCTTGATGGTCATCATCGACGGTTTTGTCTCATTTTTCATAAAATTCTCTCCTTTCGTAAGATTTGCAATTATATTTTACAACAAAACGTAATATTTGTCAATAGCAAATCTCACATAATGTTATAAAAATTTCAAAAAATATCGCAAGTAACATCAAAACGCTAAAAATTGCTTGACATTACTCACGATTCGTGATATAATTACGGTGAGGTGATGGTATGTTTGCTCAACGATTGAAAGAATTAAGAAAAGAAAAACATATGACACAGGTGCAACTGGCAGAGCTTTTGGGCGTTTCCAAGGGTACTGTTGCTATGTGGGAGATTGGCAAACGAGAAGCTAATTTTGAAACGCTCAATGCGTTATCAACTATTTTTGATAGAAGAATAGATTACATTCTCGGATATTCTAATGATGCGTCTTCGGTTGAATTGTCAGAATCAGATATAGAGCAACTGGGAATATGGGAAGCCGAGGAGAGTTTCTACGAGACGATTATGGCATATCTATGTCTTGACGAATACGGCAAACACGCCGTGGAAAGCGTTATAAAGGCAGAGGTAGCACGATGCCGTGAACACGATTCGCTGTTTCCGGAAGATAACTTCAAGGTTACTTTGAGAATAAAGAAAGGATAGTTCATTTGAAAATTTACATTTTAGGGATTGTTTTTTGTAGAAATTTGTGATATAATTCTATATTACACAGCGAGGAGGTGATTTTAGTGGGTAATAAGTACCGTGATCCAATTCACGGATTTATCGAAGTAGGCGATCATGAAAATGATATTATTAATTCTAGACCTTTTCAAAGATTAAGAAATATCAAACAATTAGCTATGACATATTACATATATCATGGCGCAGAACATACTCGTTTCGGTCACTCACTCGGAGTAATGCATCTCGTCACAAAAGCATTCAATTCCGCTATTAGTTCTTCGTTGGAGAAATTTCCGGAGCCTAAAAGAACTTGGTGTGTACAAGTTTTAAGATTGATAGCTCTTACGCACGACCTAGGACACGCCCCCTTCTCACACGCGTCCGAATCGGTTTTCCCGGCTGGCATCGAGCATGAGGACTTCACTGAAAAAATTATAAAGGAAACGGAAATTGGTGACATCATTAATAAAATTGGTGAGAAATTTTCGCTGGAATATGGTCCTGAATACAATATCACACCTGAATTGATTTGTGATATTTATATGGGGCGTAATGCTGGACCAAACTCTGAATATACTTTTTTAAAGAGCTTTATGGACAGCGAACTTGATTGCGATAAGATGGATTATCTATTGAGAGATTCGTATTATTGTGGCGTCAAGTACGGAGCATATGACATTGAAAGATTGATTGCCTCTTTTACAATCTATTATGTTGATAGTACCCCTAGATTGGCAATCAAAAGTGGCGGAGTTCAGTCTTTTGAGGAATTTGTTCTCGCAAGATATTTTATGTTTATTCAAGTGTACTTTCATCGAACCCGAAGATTCTTTGATATTATGCTTGGAAGTGCTTTAAAAGAAATTCTTCCCGGTGGAACTTATCCTGCTGATGTAGAAGGATATTTGGAGTGGGACGATTGTAAGGTTATTCAACTTTTGAAAGTAAGTCCTAGTATTTACTGTCAAAACATTATTAACAGAACCGTATACCCGTGTGTTTTTGAAACCAAAGCACATCCTCAAGATGCCGACAAGCGCGAATTTAAAAGAAACTGCCGTGATTTAGAGCAAGTTATTGAACCGGAAAATATAATTAAGGATTGCTCTGCCGGAAAGATGCCTCATAAAATTCCGATTAAAATCGAGCCAGATCACGAAAAAGCAATCGTAATTTATAATTCAAAAACGAATAGAAAAACTACTATATCAGAAGAATCAGAGATTATTAAAAGTTTAACTGAAAAAATTGATATCATGAGAGTTTATTGTCACCCGAGCAAGAGAGAACAAGCTTATCAAATTATAAGAGCCACAAACGAGTGATAAATAAGGAGATAAATAATGGATAGCATAAATAAATTGGCAGATTTATTTGTAATATTATGCAATAAATATGATCACGAATTAGGAAAAAAAGTTACTCAGAAGATGTTTTACTT
>JAZNHE010000012.1:0-14559 GCA_045576795.1 Eubacteriales bacterium
ATGAGGTTGGTCTTACTACCGACAAGCTGACACGAGATCTCCATGCATCCGTATGGAACGAGGGTAACGTAGTTACGGAATACGAGGCGGCATTCTCTGCTCAGGGAGTCAAAATTAATATGCTTGAGGTAGTCAAGCCGGTGGGCTTCAGTCTTGAAATACCGGAGGACCTCTCAAAGGACAGAGCCTCTTACAAAGACGGTCATAGGATATAATCCATGTATATTGAGGATAAAGATATTCACAAAGGACACAGGGCGAGGATGAAAAGCAAGCTGCAGAGTCACGGTGCGAGGATATTCGACACATATGAGCTGCTTGAGATGCTTCTTTATCACGTGATACCCTATAAGGATACAAATCCTATTGCGAAAAGGCTGCTTGCACGCTTCGGCTCGCTTGACGGTGTACTGAACGCCGAGCGCGAGGAGCTGATGACTGTTGACGGCATAGGTGAGCGCTGCGCGGATTTTATAAAGCTGGTGAGACGTGTAAAACTTGAAAATGATGCGCTGGAGTTTGCTGTTCCAACCATCGTTTTTGACAACTACTATGCCGCAGGAGAATACGTAAGCTCGCATTTTGCTTCTACGGATTCGAAAATATGCGTACTTCTTCTGGACAACGGAATGAGGCTGATCAATCTCGTAGATATACCGGGCGACAGCTTTTCCTCCGGAGGAGTTAAGGCAAGGTATTTCATAGATGCTGCGCTTGAATCTCGCGCCGCGGTGGTGATAATAGCGCATCACAACGTACACGGACCCCTCTTTCCTACTGAATCCGACATGGCTACGGACAAGCTTATACGCTCCGAGCTGTCGGCTCTCGGCGTTATTGTTGCGGAGCACTACGTTGTGTGCGGTCAAAGATTTATAGGAATAAAGACAGACCTTTCACTCAACGTATCGACCTTTAGTCCCGAGCTTGAGAAATTCCGTGAGAGTGCTATTCTTGAAAGCAGAGGTGCTACGAATGGGTGAGATTAAAAAGCAGGACTGTGTAAATTCTCTTGCACAGATTCTATCACATACTCTTGAGTGCGACGAGGCAAATGCGGCAGCGCTTGCTCTTATCTCACGCTACGGCAATCTTGATGCCATTCTCTCATTTGATGAGAGCAGGCTTTGCGAGGTTGGAGGCTTCGGCATGAACAGCGCTATATTGCTGAAGCTCGTTGGATACGTAAACGCGAGAAGCGTTATAGAAGCCGCCGCAAGCAAGGAGAATCTTGATGCAATTGAGCTTATGGAGTACATAAAGGCCTTATTCCTCGGATTAACTGTAGAAACCGTCTATTTAATCCTGTTTGATTCAAATGGACGTATCATAAGCACGGAATATATGGGCGAGGGCACTGTCGCAGCCTCTGACGTTTATCCCAGAAAGCTGCTTGAATGTGCTGTCGGAAAGAGAGCACACTCGGTTATATTGGCGCACAATCATCCGCACGGATCTGTTGTACCGTCAAAGGATGACCTGGCTGTTACAAAGAAATTGGAGTCACTGTTTATGACGGTCGGCATAGGCTTCCGCGAGCACTATATAGTTGCCGACGGTGACATATCCGCAATAAATACATCTGAAGCGTAAGCGGTGCTTCTTACAACGTTGTTTTTACACGGCTCCTGCCGTGCTGATATAAGAAAGGTTAAAAAATGCTGAAATTTTTAAGCCCGTATCTTGGCACTATAGTGAATTTTGCCGTAGTATTGATTTTAGGCACTCTCGGTTCTTTTATCAAGAAGGGAATACCGAAGCGTATTACCGAGAGCATAATGGCAGCTATGGCGATATGCGTTGTTTACATAGGAATTGACGGCATACTTGAGAAGGCACCGGACGTGTCGGAGGCATCTATACTTCCGAGCGGACTTTTCAAAGTGTTGGTTATGATAATATCAATGGCAATCGGTACTCTGATAGGAGAATTGATAGATCTTGATAAATGGATGAATAGGCTCGGCAACATTGTCGCCGTAAAGCTTTCGGGCAAGGGCTCACGTGAGGATTTTGCAAAGGGCTTTGCCAATTGCAGTATTCTTTTCTGCGTGGGTGCAATGACGATAAACGGAGCAATAGCGAGTGCAAGCGGAAATCATGACCTGCTCCTTACCAAGTCTGTTATTGACGGTGTTTCTGTTTTGGTAATGGCATCGTCTCTCGGCATAGGCTGCGCGTTTTCGGCATTTTTCTTACTGTTGTATCAGGGCTCTATAACATTCTTCGCGGGATTTCTTGTGAAGGTGCTGTCGGCGGCGACGCTTACATATATGTCCGTGACAGGCTCGCTCGTTGTAATTCTTATAGGCACGAACGTGCTTGGAATAACCAAGGTGAAGACGGTGAATATGGTGCCGTCTATGTTTGTGGCAATAGGTGCAGAGGCACTGCTTAAACTCATATTTTGACAACATATATTTGCAAAAACGAGGTAAAAACTGTGAAAAAGATAAATGGCGGAGAGTTTACCGGAGAGAGATCTTTGTTCAAAGCTCGTGATACCGAGATAACGGGAGCGCGCTTCTTCGACGGTGAATCCCCCCTTAAAGAGAGCGAAAATATATCCATTGACGATTGCGTGTTTGAATGGAAATATCCTCTCTGGTATTCTAAAAACGTCAAGGTTAGCAACACACTCCTTAAAGATACCGCAAGATCCGGTATCTGGTATACTGACGGAATAGAAATGAACAGCTGCACGATCGAAGCGCCAAAAACCTTCCGTCGCTCTAAAAATATCACCCTTAAAGGCGTCAGGCTTCCCAATGCGCAGGAGAGTATGTGGAATTGTGAAAATATGACGCTTCTGAACGTGTATGTACGCGGCGATTACTTTGGCTTTGGCTCAAAGCACATTACCGCGAGCGATTTCAGCGTAGACGGAAATTACTTGTTCGACGGAGCGAGTGACGTCGTCATAAGAGGCGCAAAGCTTATTTCTAAGGATGCCTTTTGGAACTGTGAACGAGTTACCGTCTGCGACAGCTTGATAGTAGGTGAGTATCTCGGCTGGAATTCAAAGGACGTCACATTTATCAACTGTGATATTGAATCAAATCAGGGGCTTTGCTATATGGAAAACGTCACCCTGAAAAATTGCAGGCTCAAAAATACCGATCTCTGCTTTGAATACTGTACGGTGGATGCGGAGATTGATTCTCATATTGACAGTGTTAAGAATCCTATATCGGGCCGTATAACGGCAGACAGCATAGGCGAGATTATTCTTGATGACGATGATATTGACCACGCGGCAACCGTTGTTGAAGAGGTAAAGAAGAATGTATGATTTTGACAAGCTGACAGACAGACGGGACACCTTGTCGTACAAATGGGACGTCAAGGACGGTGAGCTTCCTATGTGGGTTGCGGATATGGACTTTGAGGTTGCGCCGGAAATCAGACGGGCTGTAATTGAGAGAGCAGAGCACGGAATTTTTGGCTATACATCGACACCGTGTGAGTTTTTTGAGGCTATTTCGACCTATTGGGAGCAAAGACACGGCTATAAAATACCCACAGAGCATATGATTTACTCGAGCGGAGTGGTTGCCGCTATATCTTCGGTTGTAAGAAAGTTAACCACACCCGGCGAGAACGTGCTTATTCAAGCTCCCGTTTACAACATCTTTTACAACTCGATACTCAATAACGGCCGCAACGTGCTCTCGAGCGATCTCGTATACAATGGCTGCGAGTATTCGATAGACTTTGATGACCTTGAGGAAAAGCTCTCACGCCCACAGACCTCTTTGATGATTTTGTGTAATCCGCATAACCCAATCGGCAAGGTATGGACGAGAGATGAGCTTGAGAGAATAGGTGAGCTCTGTCACAAATGGGGCGTTACGGTTTTGTCCGATGAGATTCACTGCGATATTGTAGTGCCCGGCAAGGGCTACGTGCCGTTTGCCTCTGTGAGCGAGATTTGTCGGAATATATCCGTCACTGCTATTGCAGCCTCTAAGACCTTCAATATTGCAGGCTTGCAGTCGGCTTGTGTTTTTGCGGCAGATCCCGTATTGCGCCACAGAGTATGGCGCGGAATAAACACCGATGAGGTCGGAGAGCCCAATGCATTTTCTATGACGGCAAATATAGCGGCATTCTCACGCTCGGGAGATTGGGTAGACGAGATGCTTGACTACGTTTTCGAAAACAAGAGGGTAGCGTGTGAGTTTATTAACTCGGAGATACCGGGAATGAAGGCTGCTTTTTCCGAGGCAACCTACCTGTTGTGGATAGATATCTCGGGAGTTTGTGAGAATTCTGTTGAATTTTGCGACAGCCTGAGGGCAACAACGGGACTGTACCTCTCCGACGGCGCGGAATACGGTGAGTGCGGCAGAGCATTTGTCCGTATGAATCTCGCCACACAGAGATCACGTGTCCTCGATGGACTCGAAAGACTTAAGAGAGGCAGAGATCTGTATACAAATAAGTCGAAATAACGGCGTATAATTGACATAAACGGCAGATTTGCAGAGCTGTGATGCTCTCAGAGTCTGCCGTTTTTATTTGCAAGAGGTGAAAAATAGCGAGGCGGCAAAAAGCCAATCTCGCGTAATTTGAAGCAGAAATATTTTTTTAGTGAATAGTGTATAAAAAAATTCGTCAAAAAAATAAATATTTTTTGAAAAAACCATTGACATTTGATTTTTTTTTGATATAATACTATAATGCAGTATAATTGCAATAACTATGGGGATTTTATGCCCTTTTTTAGGGACGCCACCCAAAAAATGGTAAAATCTACATAATATTGACCAAAATTTGCATTTTTGTTCTACCTAACTTATTATAGGCAAAATGCAAGGGAACAAAGAGTTCCCGTGAGAATTGTAAATTTTCAGGAATGGAGTGATTCTATTTATGATGCTTAAACCCCAAAAGCTTGGCACCAACGTTAGAATGAGTTTTTCCAAGATCGAGGCAGCGACCGAAATACCTAACTTGATCGAGGTACAAAAGGATTCTTACGAATGGTTTCTGAAGGAAGGACTTAACGAGGTTCTCCGTGACGTTTCACCTATCGTGGACTTTACGGGCAATCTTTCGATTGAGTTCACCGATTACACATTGGATCCCAATCCAAGGTATTCGGTAGAGGAGTGTAAGGATAGATCTGTTACCTACGATGCGCATATGAAGGTGGGTGTAAGACTTACCAACAAGCAGACAGGCGAGCTTAAGACAGCTCAGATTTTCCTTGGCGACTTCCCGCTTATGACAGACAACGGAACGTTTGTTATCAACGGTGCAGAGCGTGTTATCGTTTCTCAGCTGGTTCGTTCCCCCGGTATGTACTATGCTGACACGGTAGACAAACAGGGCAAACACAATTACAGTGCCACCGTTATACCTTATAGAGGTGCGTGGCTTGAATATGAAACAGATGCGGCAGGCGTGTTCTACGTAAAGATAGACAAGAACCGTAAACTTCCCATCACTGTTCTCATCAGAGCCCTTATGGAGAGCGGCGTAGATAAGGATGACGACATTCTTGCAATGTTCGGTGACGAGGAGATCCTTCGCATAACTATGGCAAAGGATGAGTGTCGCACTCTTGCGGAGGAGAACAACACCTCTCTTCGTGATGAGGCGCTCAAGGAAATATACAAGAAGATACGTCCCGGCGAGCCTCCGCTCGTTGAGAGTGCGGAAACTCTTGTGAACAATATGTTCTTCGATCCCAAGAGATACGACCTTGCTTCTGTCGGAAGATACAAGTACAACAGAAAGGTTGCTCTCGCTAACAGAATAGTAGGCTTTACCCTTGCTTATCCCGTAGTTAATCAGCTTACAGGTGAGGTAGTTGCGGATGCAGATACCTTCATCACCCGTGAGATAGCTGCGGCAATTGAGGACAGCCTTACCAATGAGGTTGTTATTAAGACCTCTACGGGCAGAGAGGTTAAGGTGTTCGGTAACAATACCGTTCGTCCTGAGCTCGTGCTCGGATATGATCTTTCCGACTGTGGCGTTAAAGTTGGAGAAAAGGTCAGATACTCCGTTCTTCAGGAGATAATCGCGTCTGCAGACAGCGAGGGACTCTCCGGCGAAGAGCGTGAGAAGTTCATAAAGAAGTGTGCAAAGGAGCAGAATGCGCTTCTTTGTCCCAAGCATATAACCAAAGAAGATATATTTGCATCGATCAACTACATGGTTGCTCTTGCTCACGGTGTGGGAAGCGTTGATGACATCGACCACCTTGGTAACAGAAGACTCCGTTGCGTAGGTGAGCTTCTTCAGAACCAGATGAGAATAGGTATGTCCAGAATGGACAAGAACATCAAGGAGAGAATGTCAACGCACGACAGCGACGACCTTCGCCCCGAGGCTCTCATTAACACCCGTCCCGTAGCTACCGCTATCCGCGAGTTCTTCGGCTCATCGCCCCTCTCGCAGTTCATGGATCAGAACAACCCGCTTGCAGAGCTTACTCACAAGCGTCGTCTTTCTGCTCTCGGTCCCGGCGGTCTTTCCCGTGACAGAGCTTCATTCGAGGTTCGTGACGTGCATTATACTCACTACGGCAGAATCTGTCCTGTAGAAACGCCTGAAGGTCCCAACATCGGTCTTATCTCCTATCTTGCATCTTATGCAAAGATCAGTGAGTACGGCTTCCTCAAGGCTCCTTACAGAGTTGTTGACAAGACTACGGGCAGAGTTACGGATACCGTTCTTTATCTCACCGCAGACGAGGAAGATGGCAACATCGTTGCACAGGCAAACGAGGCTGTCGACGAGAACGGCTACTTTGTAAACAAGAAGGTTATCGCAAGATACAAGACCGAGTTCATAGAGGTTGAGCCTACTCAGGTTGACTTCATGGACGCATGTCCTCAGATGGCAGTATCCGTAGCGGCAGGCTGTATCCCGTTCCTTGAGAACGATGACAACACCCGTGCGCTGATGGGATCTAACATGCAGAAGCAGGCTGTTCCTCTTATGGTAACCGATTCACCGATAGTTGCTACAGGTATGGAGTACAAGGCTGCCGTTGACTCAGGCACGGTGGTTGTAGCAAAGGAGGGCGGTATAGTTGAGCGCGCTGCAGGTGAGGAGATCGTTATCCTTACCGACGAGGGACGCAAGGACGTATACCATCTCATCAAGTTCAAGAGATCCAACCAGGGAACGTGTGTAAACCAGCGCCCGATTGTTGAAGAGGGACAGAGAGTTACTGCAGGACAGGTTATTGCAGACGGTCCCGGTACCTCAAACGGTGAGATCTCGCTCGGTAAGAATGCTCTTATCGGATTTATGACATGGGAGGGTTACAACTACGAGGACGCGGTTCTCCTTAATGAGAAGCTTGTTCGCGAGGATATGTACACCTCTATCCATATTGAGAAGTTCACAAAGGAAGCTCGTGACACCAAGCTCGGCGTGCAGGAAATCACGCGCGAGGTTCCCAACGTGTCCGAGGATGCTCTTAAAAACCTTGACGCTGACGGTATCATCAAGATCGGTACCGAGGTTCGTCCCGGCGATATTCTCGTAGGTATGGTAACACCCAAGGGTGAGACCGAGCTTACACCTGAGGAAAGACTTCTTCGTGCCATCTTCGGAGAGAAGGCAAGAGAGGTTAAGGATTCCTCACTCAAGATGCGTCACGGTGAATACGGCGTAGTAGTTGACGTTAAGATTTACGACCGTTCAAACTCCGATGAGCTTGCTCCCGGTGTCAACAAGGTTGTACACGTATACGTTGCTCAAAGACGTAAGATCTCCGTAGGAGATAAAATGGCGGGCCGTCACGGTAACAAGGGTGTCGTTTCCAGAATTCTCCCCCCTGAGGATATGCCGTTCCTTGCAGACGGAACTCCTCTTGATATAGTTCTCAACCCGCTGGGCGTTCCTTCACGTATGAATATCGGTCAGGTGCTTGAGGTGCATCTCGGTATCGCGTGCAGAAAGCTCGGTATAAAGATAATGACCCCTGTATTTGACGGCGCGAAGGAGACGGATATACTCGAGCTTCTTCGTCAGGCTAAATACACACGTGATATTCGTCCTAACGAGAGTGTCAGAGGTAAGGCGGTATTTATGGAGGTCGTTCGCGAGGACGGCAAGATGGATCTGCAGAGAGTAGATCAGTCCATAGTTGACGATGACGAAAAGCTTCACAACCTTATGAAGACCGAGAGCCTCAAGGTTATCGACGGTAAGGTTACGCTTTACGACGGACGTACCGGTGATCCCTTTGACAACCCCGTAACCGTGGGCGTAATGTACTATCTCAAATTGCATCACCTCGTTGACGATAAGATCCACGCTCGTTCGATCGGTTCTTACTCTCTCGTTACACAGCAGCCTCTCGGAGGAAAGGCGCAGTTCGGTGGTCAGAGATTCGGTGAGATGGAGGTTTGGGCGCTCGAGGCATACGGCGCGGCGTACACCCTTCAGGAAATACTTACCGTTAAGTCTGACGATATTACCGGACGTACCAAGACTTATGAGGCAATCGTTAAGGGACAGAATATTCCTACTCCCGGTGTTCCCGAATCATTCAAGGTGCTCGTTAAGGAGCTTCAGGCTCTCTGTCTTGACGTTCGCGTTCTTGATGAGGCGGGTGAGGATGTGGATATTTCCGGTCTTTACGAGGATGATACCCCCAGATTTGCTACTATCGAGGAGGTAGATAAGTCGGTTGATGCTGCAGAGGAGACTGCAGAGGATGCCGAGGATGATGGTGACTACTCCTTCGATGATGAGGAACCCTATGATTTCGACGCTGACGATAGCGAGATCGACGATATAATTGATGACGAGATCTCTCGTGACAGTGACGTCTACGACGAAGGCGACGAAGACTAATTCTATAGAAGGGAAGAAAATTCCAGTAAGGAATTGATAAATAAATGGAAAGAAATACGTTTGATTCGATAAAGATAGGCCTTGCCTCTCCCGAGATGATCCGTTCCTGGTCACACGGTGAAGTAACAAAGGCCGAAACAATCAATTACCGTACTCTTAAAGCTGAAGCAGACGGCCTTTTCTGCGAAAAGATCTTTGGCCCGACAAAGGACTGGGAATGTCATTGCGGAAAGTACAAGAGAGTTCGCTTCAAGGGTAAGGTCTGCGAGAAGTGCGGTGTTGAGGTAACAACCAAAAAGGTACGCCGTGAGCGTATGGGCCATATTGAGCGCGCGACTCCCGTATCTCATATCTGGTATTTCAAGGCTCTCCCTTCGAGAATAGGCTTGATGCTTGATATCACGCCCCGTCTTCTTGAGCGCGTGCTTTACTTCGCCAGATATATAGTAATTGATGCAGGTATGACTCCTCTTGAGCCGAAGCAGCTTCTCAACGATACGGAGTACAGAAGCGCAAGAGAGAAATACGGTGATGACTTTAAAGCAGGTATGGGTGCCGAGGCTATCAAGGAGCTGCTCGCGGCTATCGATCTTGATGAGCTTGCCAAGGACCTCCGTGAAAAGCTTGCAGAGTCCTCCGGACAGAAGAAGGTTAAGATCATCAAGAGACTTGAGGTCGTTGAATCCTTCAGAAAGTCCGGTAACCGTCCCGAGTGGATGATACTCGAGGCACTTCCCGTGCTTCCTGCGGATATTCGTCCTATGGTACAGCTTGACGGCGGAAGATTTGCTGCTTCCGATATCAACGAGCTCTACCGCAGAGTTATTAACAGAAACAACCGCCTTAAGAACTTCATAAAGATGGGCGCTCCCGAGATAATCATCAGAAACGAGAAGAGAATGCTCCAAGAGTTTGTTGACGCTCTTATCGATAACGGTAAGCGCGGTAAGCCTGTAACAGGCGCATCCAACAGACCTCTCAAGTCACTTTCAGAGATTCTCAGAGGTAAGCAGGGACGCTTCCGTCAGAACCTTCTCGGTAAGCGTGTTGACTATTCCGGTCGTTCGGTTATCGTAGTAGGTCCTAACCTTAAGATATATCAGTGCGGTCTTCCCAAGGAAATGGCACTCGAGCTCTTCAAGCCCTTCGTTATGAAGCGTCTTATCGAGACTCAGAAGGCTAATTCCATTAAGGATGCAAAGAAGAAGGCCGACAGAGCAACCGCTCCCGAGGTATGGGATGCACTTGAGTACGTTATTAAGGAACATCCCGTTCTTCTTAACCGTGCTCCTACACTTCACAGACTCTCAATACAGGCATTCGAGCCCGTACTCGTAGAGGGCAGAGCTATTAAGCTCCACCCCCTTGTATGTCCTGCGTTCAACGCGGACTTCGACGGTGACCAGATGCCCGTTCACGTTCCGCTTTCAGCAGAGGCACAGGCAGAGGCAAGATTCCTTATGCTCTCCGCCAACAACCTTCTGAAGCCCGTTTCAGGTAAGGCGGTAACCGTACCCTCACAGGATATGGTGCTTGGTTCCTACTACCTCACTATCGACCATCCCGGTGAGAAGGGTGAGGGCAAGATCTTCCGCGACTTCAACGAAGTTGAAATGGCGTATGAAAATAAAGAAATCGGTATTCACGCGGCTATCAAGGTTCGTGTGACCAAGGTTATCGACGGTGTGGAAAAATCCGCTATCATCGACGCGACCTACGGCCGTCTTATCTTCAACACCAAGATTCCTCAGGACCTTGGCTACGTTGACAGAAGTGTAGATCCGTTCTCTCTTGAAATCAACTTTGCAGCTACATCCAAGAAGCTCAAGGAGATAGTAGACCGTACTATCAGACTCCACGGCTTTGCAGAGGCTGCGGCAGTTCTCGATAATATCAAGGCTATGGGATACCAGTATTCCACCAAGTCATCTCTTTCAATCTCGGTTTACGATATGACAATTCCTCCTGCAAAGAAAGAGCTTCTTGCAGAGGCAACCAAGAAGGTTGAGGAGATCACAGAGCGCTTTGAGTGGGGTGAACTTTCCGACGAGGAAAGATATAAGCAGGTTATTGACGTGTGGGATAAGACCACCGACGCTGTAACCGACGCCCTTATCAAGAACCTTGATTCTTATAATTCCCTTAATATGATTTGTACTTCCGGAGCCCGTGGTTCTATGAAGCAGATGCGTCAGCTCGCAGGTATGCGTGGACTTATGTTTGCTACTAACGGTAGAACCATTGAGATTCCGATTAAGTCAAACTTCCGTGAGGGTCTTACAATGCTCGAGTACTTTATGGGTGCTAAGGGTTCTCGTAAGTCGCTCTCGGATACAGCTCTCCGTACTGCAGACTCCGGATATCTTACACGTCGTCTTGTTGACGTTTCTCAGGATATCATAGTTCGCGAGGAGGACTGCGGAGCTACTTCAGGTATCGTAGTGTCCGACATCGTTTCCGGTCAGGTTCCCGTAGAGAAGCTCTATGACAGACTTGTAGGAAGATATACTGTAAACGACGTAGTAAGCGAGGAAACAGGTGAGCTCATCGTTCCCGCAAATACTATGATTACCGAGGAAACAGCTTCGGATATTATAAACGCAGGCATTACTCACGTTGAGGTTCGTACCATACTTCGCTGTCTTGCAAAGCGTGGCGTGTGCGTTCATTGCTACGGTGCGGATCTTGCACACGGTACTCCCGTTGCCATCGGTGAGGCAGTAGGCGTTATCGCCGCACAGTCCATCGGTGAGCCCGGTACACAGCTTACGATGAGAACCTTCCACACGGGTGGTGTCGCAGGTTCGGATATTACTCAGGGTCTTCCCAGAGTTGAGGAGCTCTTCGAGGCTCGTAAGCCCAAGAAGACTGCTATTGTAACGGAGTATACCGGTACTGCACGTATCGAGTCCGACAAGAAGATGTCCAAGGTGCACATCAAGGATATCGTTGACGGTCCCGATAAGGAGGTAATTTACGAGATTCCGTTCGGTATGCGTCTTTCCATAGAGGACGGACAGCAGGTTAAGCGCGGTCAGCCTCTTACCGAGGGCTTCCTTAATCCCGCAGACGTTCTTCGTATGTCCGGTATAGACGCAGTTTACGACTACGTCATCCGCGAGGTACAGAAGGTTTATCGCGGTGAGGACGTTGAGATTAACGATAAGCACGTCGAGTGTATCACAAGACAGATGACTCGTAAGATTGAGATTGAAGATGCGGGTGATACCGATCTTCTCGTTGGTACAAAGGTTGATATTCTCGAATTCCGTGAGGAGAACGAGAAGATCCAGGCGAGAATAGATGCAGGTGAGATCGGTCTTCGCAAGGCAGAGGGCGCTCCGCTTCTTCTTGGTATAACCAAGGCAGCGCTTATGACCGTATCCTTCCTTTCCGCAGCATCCTTCCAGGAGACCACAAAGGTTCTTACCGAGGCTGCTATCAGGGGTAAGAAGGACCAGCTTCTCGGTCTTAAGGAGAACGTTATTATCGGTAAGCTGATTCCTGCAGGTACAGGTCTCGGCACGTACCGTTCGGTTGAGGTCAAGGATGAGACCGAGCCTGAGGAGGAGCCTACTCCCTCAGGAATAACGGTTGATCTTGATGAAGCCGGTGAAGAACTTTACACGTTCGCTGAGGAATCCGAATATTCAGGCAGTGTTGTTGCTGAATAATCGGTCTTAACTTAATATTAGTACGACCCGTTTCACTCTTGTTTTTAGGTTGAATCGGGTCGTATATTTTTTGCTGTAATTTCTCACGGATGGCCGTATTGTACCTAAAATGCATCCTACTATTGACTTTTTGCCGAAAAAGTGTTAATATTAGTGTGATAGAATAATAACTATGCATATAGGAGAAAGATAATATGACAAATGCCGATAATATTAAGGTGTCGGTTGTTATGCCTATATATAACGCATACAGTTATCTCAGAGCGGCTCTTGACGGTGTCGTATCACAGACTCTTGCCGATATTGAGATTATATGTGTTGACGACGGTTCTACCGATAACTCTCTTGAGATTCTTAAAGAGTATCAGGCTAGTGACGAGCGCGTAAGAATAATTCCTGAAAATAATGCAGGCCCCTCCGTTGCGAGAAACAAGGGGTTCCTGAGAGCTCGCGGAAAGTACGTGTTGTTTTTGGATGCGGATGACTTTTTTGAGCCTACTCTCATTGAGAAACTCTATAATCTTGCCGAGCGTGACGAGCTTGATATAGCGGTCTGCAAATTCAACATCTATAACAATCGTAAATCGCGCTTTGAGGACAATATAAGGAGCGACCACGGTGAAATTTTTGAGGAGGGTAAGGTAGTATCCAAGAGCGATTGCCCCGATACTATTTTGTCATCCACGACGGGGTACGTGTGGAATAAACTATTCAGACGTGAGTTCCTTATCGAAAAGGAGATAACCTTTGATCCCGAGCTCAACGTATTTGAGGATACTTACTTTGTTGTCACGGCACTGTCGCTGGCGGCAAGAGTAGGCAAATGCTTTGAGATCTTAATCCACCATCGCGTGTATACCAATCAGCCGAGAAACAAGCTTTTCAAAAAATATTATAAGCAGGTGCCTGTTGTTTATGCCAAGATAAAGGAGTTCCTGCGAGCACACGGAATGTACACACCGCTGTCGGTGTCCTTCCTCAATCTTTCGGCAAGCAGATGTTATAAGATTTACAACATCCTTTGGCGCGATGCAAAGGCGGAGTTCTGGGATATGCTGCATAATGAATATGCGGAGATCCTGTCATGGGATCTTGCGGAGCCGGAGCAGTTTGAAAGCCACGAGGCGTGTGATTTTGTAGCTAACGTTCTCGTTTACACACATTCGCAGTATTCCAAGAGAGAGGAAAGAGGACTCAAGGTCAGAATCAAGAGGGTAGGCAAGCTCATCAAGCGCCTCGCCATCAGAAAGAAGATCAAGGACTTCTTCCAGCGAATTCGCAAGCCGTCAAACAGCGTTATAGACAATATCGACAAGGAATGACGCGCTCTCGGGAGTGCTTGTCTTCCCCGAGCATAATGACAAATTGATACATATTATAAAAATGCCGCATACTTGCCTTTTAAGTTCGCGGTGTTTTTTTTGCGTTTTTGGTCGGTATAACAGTTATGTGACGGTTATGCACTCGGTGAGTGTTTGTTATTTTGCATAGTTTTGAGGCTTAAAAAAACAAAATATAAGTGGAAGTATATAAACTATGCATTTAATATTATATATTTACTGTACTTTCTTATAAAAATATTAAAAAATGCTTGACAAACAGACGTTTTGATGATAGAATAGTGCTGGTCTGCAAAAAGAGGGATACCTATGCCTTTTTGCAGAAACATCAAAAACACCGTTAATGCGGTGAAAAATAATGAAAGAAGGAGGAAAATCATGCCAACCTTTAACCAGCTCGTAAAGCAGGGTCGCTCTGATAAGCCCACGAAGTCCAAGACTCCCGTGCTTCAGAGAGGATTTAATGCGCTTAAGAATGCGCCTATCGACCAGACTGCACCTCAGAGAAGAGGCGTTTGCACCAAGGTTACTACTGTAACTCCCAAGAAGCCTAACTCAGCGCTTCGTAAGATTGCCAGAGTAAGACTTACCAACGGAATGGAAGCTACTTCCTACATCCCCGGTATCGGTCACAACCTTCAGGAGCACTCGGTTGTTCTTATCCGTGGTGGACGTGTTCGTGACCTTCCCGGTGTACGTTATCACATTATTCGTGGTAC
>JAZNHE010000013.1:0-2433 GCA_045576795.1 Eubacteriales bacterium
TATGTGTAACCGTAATCAGAAAGGCATTTAAGGTCTATATCGGGTACGGCAATATAAAACACCTTGTTGCATACCCCTGAATAATCTATGCGAACGTCCTCAGCGCGCCTCATTTTCTGCGGAGTATAAAAGCTGATAACCGCTGTATTTTTCGGGAAGCCCTCTTCTATAAGCTTCTTCATTGACATCCTCGAATGTATTTCTACTTTCATAATATTTCTCCTTATATTTCCACATAAGTATAATGCTGATCCTCAAGGCATCGCACATACCCCTTGACCAGCTCTATGGGAATATGCCGCTCAACAAACGTGCTATTTCCATCGTAAATGCGAATACGGCTTTCCGTATCAGATAACTTCTCGGACGTACAACAGTAGCAAAGCTTTTGCTGTGATAGGTCCGGAACTTTACAGTTATCGGTTTTTATTTTGTATGCATAATTCACTGTTTCAAGGCTTGTGTCCCAAGTATCATAAATAATGCCACAAACCGCAGAGCTCCAATGCTCATCCATATCAAGAATGTAGCTACCGCGAGGATATTTTTTGCAAAACTCCTCGGCTGTCATTTTCTTCTTGAAAACAATTTTTTCAGCACCTAATATATCCTCAACGAAACTGTTGGGATTTTTATTGCTATTAAAGCTCCTTGCCCCCGTCAGCTTTTTATGTTTATTCAGCGCACGCTTTACTTCTGCATAATCCGTTCCTGTTGTGACGGATATGCTTCTTATGACACAGTCTCCGACAGAGCTGCCACTGGGGTTTGCGTTATAATACTTAAACATTTATGCTTTACCTTTTCTCATTTTTCTCGTCTGTAAATCTCGTGCGGTAAGCCACTGAACCTTGAAACACTGCTCTCATGCTCTGCGAAATAGAAGATGGGCGCACCTATCGCAAGTAAATCCTCAAAATAAGGCTTAACGTCTATCGCTTCGTCTACTCTACTAAGAAAATCGTCAAACATAATAGGCTCATATTCACCGTTGTCGCAACCTACCGATATCTCATCAATAAAGCCACCCTCGTACCTGCGACCGAGGCAGTAGAGAATAAAATCGGATTCCGAAAGATAAGGACCTCCTGCCCCTCTTTCATGCTTAAACTCACGAACGCACATATAATCGGTAAGCAGTTCCTTTAAGTCGCTCATTCCTCTGCCGACAAAAACTATAATCTTGTTTTCCATTTTTATATCTCCTCGAAATTTATATTATTTTCTATTGCAAACTTTTCTGCACACGAGCCTTTCGGCGCTTTTATAACGATAGGCTTGTTCACGGTGATTTCGTTATCCTTGCCGTATTCAAGCCTGCGGCACATATCAAAGTTTTTAATGCGCCAACTACTCATATTTATGCACTCCACACTTGCCGGAAGAGTAATGCTGTCGCAATTGGTAATAAACACAAACGCCAGATTCTCAATTGCTTTAACGCCATCAGGAATCTTGTACGGAGAACACGCAACTATCAACTTTTTCTCTTCTTTTTCAACAAGGCAACCGTTTTGTACATAATAGTAGTCATTTCCGGGATCTATTGTTATATTTTCAAGGTTCGAGCATCCGCTAAAAGCTCCGGGCAATATATGCTTTACACCTTTTCCGATATGTACCGAACGAAGCTCGTGATTGAACGCGAAAGCGCGTTCGTCGATAACTTGCACACCGTCGGGAATTACAATCTCCTTAATGCCTATACAAGCAAAGGACATCTCGCCTATTATTCTGAGGCTTTTCGGAAGAGAAACGTCGCGAAGCGCCATGCATCTGCAAAAAGCTCCTCTGTCAATGCGTTTCACTCCTTCCGGTATTCTTACCGTAGTAATATCCATCCTGTCACGATAGGCGCATGCTCCTATCGTCTTAGCACCCCTCTTAATAAAAAGCTTGTTGTTCATATCGTTTGTCTCCTTTTATTTATTATTTAATTTGCTGTTTCTTCGTATCACGCTCAATGCATCTCTATCCGTTCGGTATATAAATATTGGTAGACCACGTTGTCTTAAGGACTTTATAATGTTTGCCGTTTCTTGTGACTCACCATCCCATATAAGAAACGCGCAGTTTGACACCTCTACCATTTCATCATAGAGTCTTGGGCATTCATTTTCGTCATATACGCGCTCCGTTTTCCAATCTCCGACGTTGAAGTGGCACTTGTCGCCGGAACAGTAAACAGTAACGTTCTTGCAACCTTTGCTATGAAGATAATTCTGAATTGCCAAATCTGCTCCGTGAGCATCGCCAATTATAAATTTATTTCCTTCGCTAATGAAGAAATCAAGACGGTCAATGAAGTCCTCCGGCAGATGACCTATTGTTTTTGAGCCTCCCAGAAAGATAGTGGTAACAGTGTTTTCCATAATGTTTTCTCCTTTTGATTTGAATTATGATATAGTTTGGTGAAGTTTTTTAGAAACTAGT
>JAZNHE010000014.1:0-41624 GCA_045576795.1 Eubacteriales bacterium
CCGGAATGATGACGATAGTACTTCTGCTCAAGCTTTCTACCTGTGAGAACAGCCTTGGAAGCGTTGATGATGATAACGAACTCGCCGCAATCAGCGTGGGGAGTGAATTCGGGTCTGTGCTTACCGCGAAGAATGTTGGCAGCCTTAACTGCGGTCTTACCGAGAGGCTGGCCTGCTGCATCGATAACAAACCATCTGCGCTCGATGTTGTTAGCATTTGCCATAAATGTGGACATTTTAATTTCCTCCGTTTTTTGATTTCGTATAGACAACTTCTATACAAGTCTTTTTTCAAGCTCGTCTATTATAACATATACGGTATAGATTGTCAATGCTTTTTGCAAAACTTTTTTCAAAAAAATGATTTAGAATTTCAAAGCTCTCGTTTTCTCTCAAATGCTCTTAAAATCTCGTTTTTTCTAACAACACAAAAATGAAATATTTTTTCACCATACCCAAAAAACAGTAAAAAAGGCAACACTCTACACAAAAACAGAGCATTGCCTTTATTAACAGTCACTAAACGTTATATCTGCTTGTGGACACTTTTATACTCGTCGTAATACTTGTAGTACGGGCATCCGCGAGTATTAAGACCGAGAAAATCTCCCATCTCGTCCTCGTCAAGACTGAGTGAGCAGGTGTAGTCATCTATTTCATCATCATAGATGTAGTATTCACAGCTATCACAGCTCGACTCGCGCCTCGGTGTGTATTTTGAAAAGTCTAACGCCATATTACTGCCTCACAAGAGCAACTATAAAGAGGATGAGCACACCTACCCAGAAAACTATATTGCTGACCGTGGTAACGCGCTTGTTTCTTTTTTCGTCTTCTTTGAGCTTCGTGAGGAGCTTCTCACATTCCTCGGTAGCCTTAGCAACAAGAAATGCGAGTCCCTCATTCTTATCCTCGTATGAGTCGAGAGTAGCTATGGTTTCTTCAACTATTTTCGCAAATCCTTCAATATCCTTGGCGAGCTGACCTTCGTTAACTCTGCCGAGTCTGGTCTCTGCGCCTATTGAAATACAGTATTCTTCACCTGGATTTACACCCTCACCGCCGCAAACAAGCGATACGGTAATGTATCTCGCCTTTTTTATATCCTCCACCGGCTTAATTACGCTATTCATATAGTCTGTTTCTATCGATAGGGAAAAGCCGTAGCCGGCGAGTCTTTCCTTTGCTGCCTCTGCAGAGGCCTGCATTCTTTCTATTGCCTCAAGTGTAGTCATCGCTGCTCCTTATGCAATCTTGTCTATTACGAGAATTACTAGTGCCGCAACAGCAGCTACCGAAACGGCAACTATTGACAGCACAAGATTTCTCTTTGCTATTCTGTTGAGCCTTTCTATCTCTTTCTTGTAGTTTTCTTCAAGCTCTTTGTCGAATTCTGCTATTATAGTTTTGAGCTCGTCCTCGGGAATTTCCGCCCTGACAAGTCTGTCCCTGTAGGGAGCAACCTTGGAGAGAAAGTCTTTAAGGCTTTCTTCAAATCTCTCGTCATCTACGTTATCGTCATCATCCAATTCTGCGTCGAGTGGGAGGTAGAGCTTTTCCTCATCCGGTGCGTCCTCTCGTCCTATGGCAAGAGAGCCAAATATATAGGTGATATCGTCAGCCGAGCCGTCGATTTTATTAGTACCTATTTCAACATTGTATTTTACCAGGTGCTTCGCAATGCCAAAGGATTCTGCAACCGCCTCGAGCTCTTTTTCAATTCTGTTTTTTGTTTCCTGTACGTTCATAGTAATCTCCGTTAAATTATCTTGTTATCTACTGTAAGCACACCGTGCCTTTTTCTTATTCCGTAAAGGCATTTACACGCCATATTAAAAATATCATCGCCGTTGATGTATATACAATTGTCAATTCCCGATAGAAAATTCTTGGCAGAAGGGTGCAGGTCAGAGGTAGTTGCATATATGCCGTGAGTTGCTCCCGAGGCGCATAGCACCCCGTAAAAGCCTCTAAGGGAGGTCTCTGTAGCCTCGTCCGTACGGTTCTTTGCCTGTATCATTACAGTCTCTCTGAAGCCTATGGGAGTGACCTGCTTTATGATTCCGTCAACGCCGCCGTCATTTGCGCCACCGACCACTCTTGCCTCAATAACGGTATTGCCGAGAGAGGTGAAATATTTCTTCAAGAGGGTAACGATGTAGTGCTCAAAGAACTCGCCGCCTCCTCTGTGAATTTTTCTGAGGAAGGTATCCTTTAATTCAAGCATGGCGGACAGGTCGTCTATCTTTGCTCGGCTCTCTTCACAGAGAGCGTATTTGCCGTCCATTACGGCTATCGTCTTATTATCTGTCAGACGTCTTAGGGTTTGACCGATGTAGGTGAACAGCCGCCTGTCATCATCATCGCTCGGTGTACTGTTCGTTTTGAAGTAGTTTATGAGATGCGTACGCAATTCATCCTTGCTTTTCGGCGCTTTTGCGAGCAGCTTAACTATTTCACTCTCGCACGACTCTATTCTGAGTGCCAGATGTCTTTCGGTATCCGCAGAGTAATAACCGTCATTGTTAAGTATAACGCCATCCTCTCGCATTTCCTTGATAACCGTGCCGATTCTTCCTCTTACTTCCGTAAACTCTCCGACGTCGCCGCTGTTGTCACCGATATGTCCGTATAGCTTGGATATTATTTCCTCGATAAGTCTGTCATGGGGCAGAGCATGAGCCTCGAGCACGGCAAGTGCCGTTTGATATATCTTTTTATGTGCGGCTCCCGTCATATAAACCTCCGTGATTATCGCCTGTTGCTTTCAGTCCGTCGATTAGTGCTGTATAGGGACTAAAATACGCATCTACAGATGTATTTTAACATACGCGCTCCGATATTTCAAGTGTTTTCTAAATATTATCGCGCGTCAAATGTGAGAAACCCCTTTATTTTTTGGGGAATGTATGGTATAATAGCTTGATTAGATATTTTCGTTCCTATTTTTGGGAGCATGTTCTCTTATGGAGGAGAAATGAGAAGACTTTTGAAATATTTGAAAGGATATACGAAAGAAACGGTTCTGGCACCGCTTTTCAAGATGCTTGAGGCAACTCTCGAGCTGATTGTGCCTCTTGTCATCGCTTCGATAGTCGACAAGGGCATTGCTTTAGGCGATAGCGGTTACGTCATGCGTATGTGCGGTGTTTTGCTCCTGCTCGGTGTGGTTGGCTTGGCGTTTTCCGTTACGGCACAGTATTTTTCTGCTAAAGCCGCAGTCGGATTTGTAGGCAAGCTTCGTCGCGCGCTTTTCACCAAGATACAGACACTTTCGTATTCCGATATTGACGAGCTCGGAACGTCTACGATGATGACGAGGATGACACAGGATGCCTCAAAGGTGCAGAATGGACTTAATCTCACCTTAAGACTTCTGCTTCGTTCACCGTTTGTGGTATTCGGAGCAATGATTATGGCGTTTACCGTAGATGCCCGTTCAGCTCTCACCTTTGTAGTTCTTATTCCTTTACTTGCGATAGTCGTATTCGGTATTATGCTCATAACGATGCCTCTTTATAAGAAGACGCAGCGCGGTACGGATACGCTTCTCAGAAGAACGCGTGAAAATCTGTCAGGTGTGAGAGTTATTCGCGCATTCAGAGGGGAAAAGAAGGAAATCGGTGATTTTGAAGATGAGAACCGCGCACTTGTTCTGATTCAGCAGAGAGTCGGAAAGGTTTCCGCCCTTATGAATCCGTTGACCTACGTAATAGTCAACGTGATTACGCTGTGGCTGATTAACACAGGCGCGATACAGGTGTCGCTCGGCAATCTCTCGGAGGGCGAGGTTCTCGCACTCTACAATTATATGGCTCAGATTTTGGTGGAGCTTATCAAGCTTGCCAATCTTATTATCAGCATCTCGAGAGCTCTTGCATCTGCAGGCAGAATTGCCGACGTTCTTGATATAACACCTACCGAGAATATGGGTAGCGTGACCGAGTATGACAAGTCGGCTCCTGCGGTAGTATTCGACAACGTATCCCTCAGCTATAACGCTTCCTCATCACCCGCGCTTGAAGAAATATCCTTTAGCGTTAAGAGGGGAGAGACGGTTGGAATTATAGGCGGTACAGGCTCGGGCAAGAGCAGTCTTGTAAATATGATACCCGGATTTTACAAGCCTACACAGGGCTCTGTGGAGGTTTCCGGCATCAGTATTACGGATTATGCTCCGGAGGCACTGCGCCGCAGAATAGGTGTAGTTCCGCAGAAGGCGGTGCTCTTCAAGGGCACGCTGGCTGAAAATATGCGCCTCGGAAATCCCCATGCGACCGATGAGGAGATATATGAGGCTTTAAGAATTGCCCAGGCAGACGGTGTGGTTAATTCCAAGGGCGGACTTGATGCTCCCGTGGAGGAGGGCGGACAGAATTTCTCCAGAGGAGAAAAGCAGAGGCTTACCATTGCGCGCGCCCTCGTTACGTCGCCCGAAATCCTCATTCTTGACGACTCCGCCTCGGCTCTTGATTTTGCTACCGATGCGGCACTTCGACGCGCCCTGGCAGAAAAGCTTGGTGACACCACTGTATTTATCGTTTCCCAGCGTTCCTCGTCGGTTATGCACGCGGACAAAATAGTGGTTCTTGAGGATGGACACGCTGTCGGAATAGGAACGCACGAGCAGTTACTTAACACGTGCGACGTATATCGCGAAATATACGATACACAGTTTAATAGGGAGGTGCAAAATGGCTAAGAATGTACAAAAGGCACGTCCCGGCACTATGAAAAAGGTGTTGAAATACATAGGCAAATACAAGGCATTGCTGCCCATATCTATGCTCCTTGCCTGTATTACCGTTGCACTCACGCTTTATATACCGATTATTATAGGCGAAGCAATAGACCTTATCGGCATCTCGCCGATTGATTTTGACGGAATTATGAGGCTCATTGTAAGAGCAGTTGTTCTTATTGGAATTACCGCACTTGCGCAATGGTTGATGAGCGCGATAAATAACAAGATTTCATTCGGTGTAGTCAAAGATATAAGAAACGATGCTTTTGCACAGGTCGAGAGTCTGCCGCTTTCTTATATCGACACACATTCGCACGGAGATATAGTTTCCCGTGTAATCAATGATGCAGACCAATTTGCAGAAGGCTTGTTGCTCGGATTTACACAGCTTTTCTCGGGTATACTTACAATAGTGGGTACGCTCATGTTTATGATGTACGTGAATTGGGTAATTGCGATAGTGGTTGTTGTCTTGACACCGCTTTCACTTGTTATTGCGCGCTTCATAACCAAGCGTACGTTCTCTATGTTCAGAGAACGCTCCGAGTGTGAGGGTGAGACAACCGCATATATCGGGGAGATGATTGCAAATCAGAAGGTAGTTAAGGCGTTTTCGCACGAGGGAGAAGCCGTTTCCAAGTTTAACAAGATAAATGAACGGCTTGAGAAGGCATCTCTGAAGGCAATATTTTTCTCATCGCTTACAAACCCGACGACAAGATTTGTCAATTCCGCGGTTTATGCTGCAGTTGCGCTTGTTGGCGCATTCATGGCAATGCCTTCAATCAATTCGGGAGAGGTCGTGGCACTGCTTACCGTCGGTGAGCTCGCATGCTTACTCGCCTACGTGAACCAATATACCAAGCCGTTTAACGAGATTTCCGGAGTGATTGCGGAATTCCAGAACTCGCTCGCATGCGCATCCCGAGTATTCGAGCTTATCGAGGAAAAGAGAGAAATACCGGACTCGATAGATGCGGATGTTCTCGACGATGCCCGGGGCTTTGTTGACCTCGAGGACGTTGAGTTCTCATATACCCCCGACAGACCTCTTATTAAGGGATTGAATCTTAAGGTTAAGCCCGGTATGAGAGTTGCGATAGTTGGTCCTACCGGATGCGGCAAGACCACACTCATAAATCTTCTTATGAGGTTCTATGATGTAAAGGGCGGCAGTATCAAGGTTGACGGAAAGGATATAAGAAACGTGACTCGCGACAGTCTGCGCGCCTCATACGGAATGGTATTGCAGGACACGTGGTTGAGAGCGGGAACTATTCGCGATAACATAGCAATGGTGCGAGAGGATGCGACGGATGATGAGATTATCGCCGCGGCCAAGTCCGCACATGCACATAGCTTTATCAAACGCCTTAAGAATGGCTACGATACGGTAATCGGTGAGGGCGGAGAAGGTCTGTCACAGGGACAGAAGCAGCTTATATGTATAGCGAGAATTATGCTTTCTTTACCTCCTATGCTCATACTTGACGAGGCAACCTCGTCCATAGATACACGTACCGAAATGCGCATACAACGCGCTTTTCTGGAGATGATGCAGGGCAGAACGAGTTTTATCGTTGCTCATCGCCTCTCGACAATACGTGAGGCAGACGTCATTCTCGTTATGAAAAACGGTCAGGTTGTAGAGAGCGGAACTCACTCGGAGCTCCTTGCAAGGGGCGGCTTCTATTATGAGCTTTACAACAGTCAGTTTGCTCCGACGCGCTAATTAGTTATTAAAAAAACTCATACGCCAATCCTTGCGGAGGACGTATGAGTTTTTTTATTTTTATTCAAAAACAACGGAATATCCGAACTCCTCACTGTCACCGACCGACAGACGTGACATCTCACGCAGATCAAAGTTTTCGGCAGATTCTCCGTCCGCAGGGACGTCGCTCCACGGCTCAATGCAGATAAATCTTGCGGCACTGTCAGGAGCCTTCCAAATGCACAAATACTTAAGATTGCTTGTAGTGGTGAGCGTCACGGAGTGTTCAAGTCCTCCTCCTGCAAGAGTTACGTGCTTGGGAGTATCCTTAAATATCATCGTGTCGTTTTCGTATATTTCCTTCTCGTTAAGATAATAACGGGAGTCGGACAGGGGATGCGGTGAGCATATAGGATTTACAAACGGACCGTTCTGGAGCTGATGCCAAAGCAGACTCTTTTTTTCAGGGAATGAAATGTAAAACGTGTCAATCTCCTGTGTGCCTCCGAGCGTAAATGCGGGATGCCAACCAATCATATACGGCAGAATACGGTTACCCGTATTGTCTACCTTGAGGGTTAAGCCCAGCTTATTTTCCGCTATCTCAAATTTCGCAGTAAGTCTGAAGTCAAACGGATACATCTCGCGTGTCTGCTCGTCAGGCTCCATTGACATAACAACAGAGGTATCTGTTTGCTCGAGAACCTTAAATTCACTCGTGTTTGCAAAGCCATGCTTTTTTATACTGTATTCCTTGCCTCGATAGAGATATTTTCCGTCCTTCAGCATTCCGCAGATAGGGAATAACACGGGCGCATGCTTGGGCCATATCTTACCTTGCCAGATGAATTCATATCCCGACGAGGAAACAACAGATATAAGCTGCGCGCCAAGAGTGTCAATATTTGCGGTAATGTGTTTGTTCTTAAGAGTAATTATCATTTTATCTCCAAGATTATTTTATAGTGTGGGGCGGATTTTCCGCCCCGTTATGTTTATTAATGCTTTTTTGTATCGATTTCGTGCTGGAGCTTGGCAATGAACTCGTCAACTGTGAACTTGCCGCCCTCGCCCTCTACTCTTGCTCTTACGGTTACGGAGCCGCTGTTCATTTCATCCTCGCCGACAACTACCATGTAAGGTACTTTTGCAAGCTGTGCCTCGCGGATTCTGTATCCGAGCTTTTCATTTCTGTCATCAAGCTCTGCGCGTATGCCGAGTGCCTTGAGCTTGTTCGTTACCTCGGCTGCATAGTCGGCAAAGTCTCCAACTACGGGAATAACTGTTACCTGTGTGGGTGAGAGCCAAAGGGGAAGCGCACCTGCATATTTCTCAAGGAGAAGAGCAAGCGTTCTTTCATAGCATCCCATAGAGGTTCTGTGAATGATATACGGCGTTTTCATCTGGTTATCTCTGTCAGTATATTCCATACCGAACTTCTTTGCCAGAAGCATATCTATCTGTATCGTTACGATAGTGTCCTCTTTGCCGAATACGTTCTTGCACTGGATGTCAAGCTTGGGACCGTAGAATGCCGCCTCGTCGATGCCGATAACGTAGTTTTCACGTCCGAGATATTCGTCGAGCAGCTCGCCCATTATACTCTGTGCCTCGTCCCACTGTTCCTTTGTACCCTCATACTTGTCTGTTCTTGCAGGATCCCACTGTGAGAATCTGAAAGTGCAGTCCTCCCACAGACCGAGAGTTTCAAGGCAGTATTTAGCAAGGTCAAGGCAGCCCTTGAATTCCTCGGAGAGCTGGTCGGGTCTGAGAACAAGGTGACCCTCGGAAATAGTGAACTGACGAACTCTTATAAGTCCGTGCATCTCTCCGGAATCTTCATTTCTGAAGAGTGTTGAGGTTTCACCGAGTCGCATAGGAAGCTCTCTGTATGAACGCTTCTTATTAAGGTATACCTGATACTGGAAGGGGCAGGTCATAGGACGCAGAGCAAAGCACTCCTTGCTCTCATCATAAGGATCGCCCATAACAAACATTCCATCGATGTAGTGATCCCAGTGGCCGGAGATTTTGTAGAGCTCTCTCTTTGCCATAAGGGGAGTTTTTGTCAAGAGATATCCGCGCTTCTGCTCGGTATCCTCAATCCATCTCTGGAGCAACTGTATGGTTCTCGCACCCTTGGGAAGAAGGATGGGCAAGCCCTGTCCAATGCTGTCAACGGTTGTGAAGTACTCGAGCTCACGGCCGATTTTATTGTGGTCGCGCTTGAGAGCCTCCTCCTGCTGCTGAATGTAGGCGTTCATTTCATCCTTTGAGGGGAAGGCAATGCCGTATACTCTCTGGAGCATCTTGTTGTTCTGGTCGCCCTTGTAGTATGCGCCTGTACACTGTGTAAGCTTGAAGGCTTTTACAGCACCCGTTGAATGAAGGTGAGGGCCGGAGCAGAGGTCGATATATTCGCCCTGACGGTAGAAGGTGAGGGTAGCATCATCGCCGAGCTCCTCTATTCTCTCCACCTTGTACGGCTCGTCGAGCTCCTTCATAAGCTTTATAGCCTCTTCCTTGGAAAGAACAGATTTCTCTATAATGAGGTTTTCCTTTACTATTTTCTTCATCTCCGCCTCAATGTTGCGAAGAATTTCGGGAGTAAAGGAGATTTCCGAATCAAAATCCTGGAAATAGCCTGTATCGGTTGCAGGACCGATAGTCTGCTTTGTATTTGGGTAGAGTCTTTTTACCGCCTGCGCCATTATATGTGCCGCTGTATGACGGAATACTCTTGCTCCCTCGGGATCTTTGTAGGTAAGAAGCTGTACGTTTGCCTCGCCGTCTACTACGTGCGACAGCTCGGTTACAACGTCGCCTACCTTTGCCGCAATTACCTCTCTTGAGATGATTTCAAGAGCTCTTGCAGCCTCATACACGGATACAGCGCCATCAGCATCGTACACGTGTCCTGATGCAAAATTAATCTTTGCCATTTCTTGAGTCCTCCTATATAAATAGATGTTGTAAATAGTTAATTCAGTGCCAAATATTATGGCTAAAAAAGAAAAAGCCCACCACAAAAGACAATACAGTCTTTCGGGGTGAGGACAGAAAGTCCCGCACGGTTCCACCCGAGCGTTTAACTCTTTGTATTCGTACTGATAGGTGAAGTGCCTTAATCGAGTTAATTTTGTATTAAGAACGCCTTTTCACGCTCAATTTTGCACTCATATCACCCGGTGGGCGGTACCGTTAGGGCGTCAGGTCTGCGCTTTCAGCAATCGGCAGCTCTCTGTGCATGACGTTGTCCTATCGACATATTCCACTAACAAGAATATTATCACAAAAATGTGTCGATGTCAATATTTTTTATAAATAAATTTTGGATTAAATATAACGGTAGGGAAGAATAAATAACCCAAAAATGAAAAATGGTGCCATATTTACGTGTAAGGCATTAATTTTATTTTGAAATCGTTGACAAATTGAATAAAATTTGATATAATGCGATTAGAAAAGTAAAGGAGGATTATAATTATGAATGAAACCTACGTACTTCTTCGTGATATCCAATCAATCAGAGAATTTGTAAAAAAGGTTATTGCTCTTGATTATGATGTGGATCTTATTCAGGGCAGATATATAGTAGATGCCAAGTCTATTATGGGTATCTTCGCTCTTGATATAAGCACACCTATCCAGGTAGTTGCTCATACAACCGATGCAAGTGGATTCTTCAAAGAAATTGAAGAGTATATTGCTAAGTAATTCTGAAAATTATATCACGGATATATGACAAAAGCACAGTGCATAGTTGGATAAGCGGTCTATGTACTGTGCTTTTATTTTATTCTTGCTCTTCAAGAAGAAGCTTGTAAAAATCAGATTTTGACATACCGCGGTCCTTTGCCGCTGCCTTGATAGCATCCATTCGCTTCATACCCTCGGCCTCATAGTGAGCAACGTGATTTTCGGGACTGAGAGTGAGAAGGGGACTTTCATTCACAACCGCATTGTCGCGTCCATCAACGACAAGCACGTACTCTCCGCGCGGCTCCTTGGTTGAGTAAAGATTGATTGCATTACCTATTGTAGTTCTAATTGTTTCTTCGTTTAGCTTTGTTAATTCGCGGCAGAGTGATATTTTTCTATCAGCTCCGAAGACTTCCGCCATATCGTCAAGAGTAGCTCTCAGCTTGTGAGGAGCCTCGTAAAAAATCATAGTGCGCTCTTCTACTTCAAGACAGAGGAGGCGTTTTTTTCTTTCGCCCTTAACCGCAGGTAAAAAGCCCTCAAAGGCAAATCTTGAGGTAGCAAGTCCGGATAGCGCAAGGGCACTGACGCAAGCAGACGGACCGGGTACAACCTTGACCGTAACCCCGTTTTCCGCGCAGAGTCTTACCAGGTCCTCACCGGGATCGCTTATGGCCGGCATACCCGCATCGGTTATCAGAGCACAGGATTCTCCGTTTAGCAGTCTTGCGAGAATTTTCTCACCGCTTTGTCTTTTATTATGCTCGTAATAGCTCACCAGCTCCTTGTGTATTTCAAAGCAGGATAAGAGCTTCATTGAGTTGCGAGTGTCCTCTGCCGCTACAAAATCCACCTCGGAGATAATCTTTTTTGCTCTCTCCGTCATATCGGCAAGATTGCCTATCGGTGTGCCGACAAGATATAGGGTAGAGGGTTCAACTCTGTTCTTTTCATTTTGTTCCATAGTTATATTCCGTATTCCTTTGGGAATGAGCCGTTAGTTATTATGTAGCTCATATCCTCGGAATATTCCTTGTTAGTTTTGTCATTGTATATAATCAGCGGCCTTGTTACCTTGAGTCCGCATTTTCCGCCTCTCTTTCCCTCAATCAAAACCATAGAGGGGGTTGCAGATGCGTTAGCGTGTACAAACGTCATACGCTTCGGTTCGATTTTCGCATCACGCATAGCGGCTATAAGCTCGGTCAATCTGTCTGTGCGATATACTATTGCAAACGTGCCGCCGTATTTGAGCATTGATGCACCGCATCGACAAAAGTCGGATATATCTCCGTTAACCTCGTGTCTTGCAATATTTTTCTTATCTGAAAGATTTGCCCGTCCTCCCGTAGACTTCATATAAGGAGGATTGGAGAATACTATTTCACATTCCTTCTCGGGATGAAAGGCTCTTATATCGGTCAGCACAGCGGTTAATCTGTCTGTAAGATGGTTATGCTCGGCATTTCTTGATATAAGCTCGGCATATTCTTCCTGAATTTCAAGACAGTCGATTTTTTCTACCTTGTTTCTTGTAAGCAACAGCATCGAGATAATTCCGCTGCCGCCGCCGAGCTCAATGCCGGTCTTGTATTTTCCGTTTATATATCCTGCAAGAAGCAGTGCATCTGTGCCGAAGGTAAGCCCTTCGTTATTCTGTATAAGCTCAAGAGAGTCGTTGACGTAGTCAAGCCTCTCGTTTTCTTTCAGCATCATAAACAAAATCCTTTTGGTGGTAGCATTTCAAGAAAAAAGGGGCGTTGCAGAGAAAGCAACAGCCCCTTGGGGGAGTCTATGTACTCCAATTATTCCTCGCTGGGAGCTCCAACGGGGCAAGCATCTGCGCAAGAACCGCAAGAGATGCACTCGTCGGCATTGATAACGTAAACGTCACCGGAAGAAATGCAGCCGGTAGGGCAAGCATCTGCACAAGCACCGCAAGCGATGCACGCATCACTAATCTTAAATGCCATGATAATTATCCTCCAAAAAATATTTGCAGGGGAGAATTCTCCCACGTATTTATTGTAACATATATTTGAAAAAAATCAAGACTATTTTCGAAAAAAGTCAAAATCTAATCTTTCCCACTGCCGCAGCGTCAATCCATCGGTATATCTTCGTCAAGCTCTTCGGTCTGTGTCTGCTTGACTCCGTATTTGAGTACCTTTACCTCGCGGCACTTGAACACTTTTACGGATTCCTTGTCGTTGTTCTCAAATTTTACCTTGATTTCACCTGCGAGCGGCTTTGTTTCAATTACAGTTCCTTCTCCGTCTGTGGTCTTGACGAGAGAGCCTACGGGAGGAGTGTTTTTGATAGCTTCCTCGTAGGTTTCATGCTCATATCTCAAGCAGCAGAGGAGTCTGCCGCACGCTCCGGATACCTTTGACGAATTGAGAGAGAAGTTCTGTTCCTTTGCCATTTTTATTGACACCTGAACAAAGTCGGTGAGAAATCCGGCACAGCAGTATTTTCTTCCGCACACTGCAAGACCGCCCATCATCTTTGCCTCATCTCTTATGCCAATTTGACGCAGCTCAATCCTTGTGTGGAACGTAGATGCCAGGTCCTTTACAAGCTCTCTGAAGTCCACGCGCGATTCCGCGGTAAAGTAGAATATGAGCTTTGAGTTGTCAAAGGTATATTCCACCGCCACCAGATGCATTTCAAGCTTGTGGTTTGCTATCTTCGTCTTACAGATTATTGCCGCATCCATTTCGAGCTCATGGTTTTTGGCATCTCTTACGAGGTCATCCTCGGTAGCTATTCTCGTTATACTCTTGAGGGGTGCTACTATTTCCGATGCCGGTACGGACTTGTTAGGAATTTTTATCGTTCCCATTTCAACACCGCGCGATGTTTCGACTATTACCTTGTCGCCGAGAGAGCAAGATATGCCATCGGGTGCAAAGTAGTAGAATTTTCCTGCCTCGCGGAAGTTGATGCCTACAACCTCTACGGTATCGGATGTTGGCGCATTGTTTACTTCATTTGTATTGATGTTTTTTTCACTCATTTCTTTTTCCTTTATTATGCGAGCTTAATCTTTGCCGCAAGATTTATGGCAGCGAGATTTACGTTTGCATTTTTTGTACACTCGCTGTGTGTTTCTATTACGTGGTCATATACTTTTATGAGCTTGGCCTGTGAAATTCCGTGGCACATCTCGCGTGCCGCCTCGGTGTCTGTAAAGAATACCGTCACAACCTCATCGCTTTTTTTAACCGCTATCATATCCGCAAGAGCCATTACCAGCAGCTCAAGTGCATCCAAGAATTCCGCACGCTTGCTCGGCAGCGATGTTATTGCCTCATATAAATCCGCATAGCGTGAGCCGTTTGATATTGCCTTAATTACTGTGAGAATTTCCTCACGCTTGGCGAGGCTTTCCTCACGCTTCACGGGGTTTAACAGCTCCTTTGCCTTGCCGATTCTTCCGTCGGCACTGACAAGCATCGCTCTGTAAGCCTCCTTGTCCGTTGCGGAGAGCCGCGCGGCATCGGAATTGTTTTCTTTCAGATACGCATCAAGCTCATCTGTGGAAAAACGGGACATCGGAATGTACTGTGTTCTGCTCTTTATCGTGGTGAGTATTGCATCCGTAGAAGATGACAGAAGCATAATTACCACGTTTTTGGGTGGCTCCTCCAGGATTATGAGCAGGGCATTCTGTGCCTCTGTCGTCATCTTTTCCGCCTCGTCGATAATGTACACCTTGTACTGCGATTCCGTTGCGGTGAGATACATATCGGAGCGGAAATCCTTTATTTCCTTTACTCCTATCGTAGCCTTATCGGATTGTCTTGAAAGTATTTTAACGTCGGTAAAGGTATTCTCACGTATTCTGCGGCAGGAATTACACTTACCGCAAGGGAAGGGGTGAGAGGCGCTCTCTTTGTTTTCGCAGTTAAGAGCAGCAGCTATTTCCTTTGCAAACGTGAGCTTGCCCGAGCCGTCCGGACCGTCGATAAGAAGCGCATGCGGAAGCGAGGACTGCATAATTGCAGACGCTATTCTGTTTTTATGAAAATCATTGCCGTATACCGCAGTGAAATATCTGCTCATATGCTCCTCCGTAAAAAATCGCAATTATACTCCATTGAACATTTTATCATTTTTTCTTCCAAAAGTCAACAGAATAATTATTTATTATAAAAAGTTCGCAAAAAATTATATAAAGTTCGCGAAAAAACTTGTAATTTGAGCAAGAATATGGTAAAATACTAAATTGAAATAATATGCGCTGTCATTGAGGCTCATTTGCCCGGCGCACAGGAGGAACAATGGAAAAGTTTTATTTAACCACAGCAATCGCTTACGCATCAAGAAAGCCGCATTTCGGCAACACCTATGAAATTATTATGACCGATGCATTTGCCAGATTTCAACGCAGAATGGGCAAGGACGTTTTCTTATGCACAGGTACTGATGAGCACGGTCAGAAAATAGAGAACCTTGCTAACGAGGCAGGAATTACCCCCAAGGCTTACGTTGATAATGTAGCATCCGAGATCAGAGGCATTTGGGATCTTATGAACGTAAAGTACGATCACTTTATCCGTACTACAGATGAGTATCACGAGAAGGTCGTTGCTAAAATATTCAAGAAATTTTACGAGCAGGGCGATATATACAAGAGCTTCTATGAGGGCTGGTACTGTACTCCCTGTGAGTCATTCTTTACAGCAACACAGGTTGTAGACGGCAAGTGTCCCGATTGCGGCAGAGAAGTAACTCAGGCTAAGGAGGAGGCATACTTCTTCAAGATGTCAAAGTATGCTGATCGCCTTATTAAGCACATAGAAGATAATCCCGGATTTATCGAGCCCGAGAGTAGAAAAAAGGAAATGGTGAACAATTTCCTCAAGGCAGGTCTTCAGGACCTGTGCGTATCCCGTACCTCCTTTAAGTGGGGTATTCCCGTAGACTTCGATGATAAGCACGTAGTATACGTATGGCTCGATGCACTTACAAATTATATCACCGCGCTTGGATACGATCCCGATAAGTCTTATGATGAGCAGAGCGAAAAGTTTAAAAAATACTGGCCTGCGGACGTTCATATTATAGGCAAGGATATTCTGAGATTCCATACAATTTATTGGCCGATATTCCTTATGGCGCTTGAGCTTCCTCTGCCTAAGAAGGTGTTCGGACACCCCTGGTTCAACTTCGGCAACGATAAGATGTCAAAGTCAAAGGGCAACGTAGTATACGCGGATGAGCTTGCAGAGATATTCGGTGTTGATGCGGTTCGCTACTACGCTCTTTCCGAGATGCCTTACAATTCTGACGGCTCCATAACCTATGAGGCGGTTATAGCAAGATATAACAATGACCTTGCCAACAACCTTGGAAACCTTGTCAGCCGTACCCACGCGATGACTAAGAAGTACTTTGACGGTGTAGTTCCCACACCGGATGTAAAAGAGCCTGTCGACGATGAGCTTCTTGCTGCGGTAAGAGAGGGAATTGACAAGTCAGTTGAGCTTATGGGCACTTATCACGTGGCAGATTCGCTTGATGCGATATTCAATATGCTTCGTCGTGCCAATAAGTACATTGATGAAACTATGCCTTGGGTACTTGCAAAGAGTGAGGAGTCCAAGCCCCGTCTTGCTACTGTAATATACAATTTACTTGAGGTTATTCGTGTTGCGGCAGTTTTGCTTTATCCCTATATTCCCTCTACTGCAGAGGCAATATTCGGTCAGATAGGCACGGATAAAACGACCTTTGATACAGTATCCGTATTCGGTGCGCTCGAGTCTTCAAGACCTCTTGGTGAGGCATTTACTCTCTTTGCAAGAATTGATGAGAAGAAATTCCTTGAGGATATGGAGGAAAAGGTTCGTCTTGCTCAGGAGGCAAACAAGCCTGTAGAGGAGCCCGAGCACGAGGCTGAAATAGGCATCGACGCATTTTCGGCAGTGGAATTGAGAGTTGCCGAGATACTTGAGTGCGAGGCTGTTCCAAAGGCGAAAAAGCTTCTCAAGCTCCAGGTAGACCTCGGATATGAGAAGCGCCAGGTGGTTTCCGGAATTGCCAAATTCTATCAGCCCGATCAGCTCGTCGGCAAGAAGGTTTGTCTTGTTACCAACCTCAAGCCCTGTAAGCTTTGCGGCGTTGATAGCTTCGGTATGATACTTGCATCGGGAGAAGAGGATGTCAAGGTGGTATTCCTCGACCCATCTGCAAAAAATGGAGATAGAATACACTGATGAAATATTTTGATTCACACGCTCATTACTACGATGAGAGATTTGAGTCTGAAATAAATGAGAGCGTCGATACGTTGATCGACGCTCTTCTTAAAGACAATGTTTCTTACATCGTTAACATAGGCACGTCGCCCGAGACCTCGCACTTGGCGGCGGAGCAGGCGAAAAAGTTTGACCGTATGTATACCGCGATAGGTATACATCCTTCCGATACCCGTTTTCTCTCGGATATGACGGCAGAGCTTGAAGAAATAGAGAAAATGATAACAGACGGTGCGAACAAATGCGTTGCTATCGGAGAGATAGGACTTGATTACCATTATCCCGATACCGATAAGGAAAAGCAAATGCAGTATTTTGAAGCGCAGATGCAATTGGCAGAGAAGCTTAATATGCCCGTTTCCATTCACGACCGTGAGGCTCACGGAGACGTTATGGAGGTGATACGCCGCCATCCTGACGTTGTCGGAATACTTCATAGCTTTTCGGGAAGTACGGAAATGGCGCTTGAGCTCGTTGAGCGCGGTTATTATATATCCTTCTCGGGAACTCTTACATTTACCAATGCCCGTAAGCCTAAGGATGTAGCCGCGGCCGTGCCAAAGGATAGAATACTGATTGAAACCGACTGCCCGTATTTAGCACCTCATCCGCACAGGGGAAAAATAAATCACTCGGGATATCTTTCATACACCAATGCAACACTTGCCGCAATTCTCGGAATAAGCGAGGAAGAATGTGCTCTCCTTACCGAAAAAAATGCAAGGAGAGTATTAGGACTATGAGAAAAGATATGACAGTTACCTACGAGGTAGACGGAGCACTTTACGTCAACGTCACCAACCGTTGCACCAACAGATGCGATTTCTGTATACGCAACAACGGTGACGGCGCGTATGGCTCCGATACACTGTGGCTTCAGCGTGAGCCTACCACGGATGAGATAGTAGCCTCGGTCCTATCACGCGATTTGACAAAGTACCGTGAGATAGTATTTTGCGGATACGGCGAGCCTGGATTGAGGATTGAAGATTGCAGGTCTGCCGCGATTTATATCAAGAAAAATACAAAGTTGCCAATAAGAATTAATACTAACGGTCATTCGTCGCTTTATTTTGGAGCTGATACGGCACCGCTTTACGATGTCTTTGACTGTGTATCTATAAGTCTTAATACTCCGTCTTTGGAAGCGTATAATAATATCTGTCATCCCAAGCTTGACGGTGCATATTCCGCAATGCTCGACTTCACCAAATCTGTAAAAGAGTACGTGCCGAGTGTTGTTCTTTCGGTAGTTAAGGACTTTCTGACCGAGGATGAGCTTCTCGAGTGCCATCGTATCGCAGACACTCTTGGAGTCCCTCTTAAAGTTCGTGACTATATTTCTGCCGAGGCAGAATGAGATAGGTAAAGCTATACCAATCCACCCTATATAACGGGCGTGATTATAGGATTAGGTATGACACTGAACATGCTCTCAAGCATCATCAGGTCGGATGTACATACGCGGCCTATATCAAACGCCGCTCCCATAAAGCCAAGCTCGCTTATAAGCTCGAGCTTGGCTTTTGTATTTTCAAGGCTTTCATATTTTATTTTGTGCTGCTTCTTTTTTCCGTAGCAGGCAATTGAAATCTTCTTTTCATCATCGGTTATAATATCGGCATGACGGCGGTCTGTTATTCTCATAGCCTCGGATTTTTCTATAAATTTATCACCGCAACGGGCGAAGGATGATATTTCAACAAAGGCTCGTGAGGATTCGTGATTTTCCGCAAAATCCTTCAGCGTTGCCTCTTCTCCTGCCTCAAAGCTCGGAATATCCTCTCTATGCAGCTTATCATAGGTTAGTATTCCCGCATCTGCGTACTCCATATACGAGGTGTTGCGCTCGGCATCCCCTTCAACAAAGAGCAACAGGTCTGCCTCCATAAGCGTACGCCTTGCCGTAAATACAAGTGTGTCTATGCTTTTTTTATCATATTTTCTCGTATTGAGAGATGATAGTGTCACACCGTTGAAGCCGCCGGCCTTAGTGATTAAGGCAATGCTGTTTATAAAGTCCTTGAACTTATCCTCCGACGGTGTATCCTCAAGGTAAATTTTCAATATGGGTACACGTCCGTAGCTTTTTATCAGTGATACAGTATCCTCGGTCGGAAACAGGGTATTGATTTTGCCATCCCTATATGAAGCCGCGACGACTGTAACGTACCCAAGATACGGCATAACGCTCAGAAGCCTATCCCGTGAGCACTCGCGGTACAGGTATCCGTTTGTGTTTATCATTCCGAATAGCGGTCCCTCCTCCTTAACGGTCAAGAGCTGTCCGCTATATAGCTTCTCGCGTCCCTTTAGCTCGGGATTCATTCTTAATAGAGCATCTTTTTTTACGTTAAACCGTCTGGCTATATCCTCAAGCTTATCTCCGCTTTTTGCGTTGTAGGTTCTTGTTGGAGTAACTATCAGCATTTCACGTCCGTTGGGGAGTGCGCCCCTCGTTGTCATATCATTATACTCATATAGCTTGAGCGGTGATATTCCGTTTTCTCTGGCAACCTCGTATACATCCTCGTTTCGTTTGATGCGGTATATTTGCATGCTATTCCTCCATGTTTTTTCTACTTATAATATATGCGCAAATCTTACACCCGACAATTTTAACACAGCAGTGGTGAATATACCGTCGAAAATAGAAATTTAACTTGAAAAAAATAATAATCTGTGCTAAAATATCTATAGAAACATTAAGGAGAGGCAAAATGCGGATTAAAAGCGGATTTGTACTTGAAGAAATAGCAGGCTCATACATAGCTGTCGCTGTGGGCAAGAGAGCAGAGGAGTTCCACGTTCTCATCAGACTAAACTCTACGGGGGCGTTCTTGTGGAGAGCTCTTGAGGAGGCTGATCTTTCACAGGAAGAGCTTGTTTTACGTATGACGGAGGAGTATTCGGTGGATGAGAGCATTGCAAAGCGCGATGTTTCCGCTTTCATAGGTAAGATTACCGAGGCAGGACTTTTAGATGAATGATTATAGCTTTAAAAACACGGTCATAGAGTCGGAGCTTGAAAAAAACGGAACGTATGCATCTGTCACCAAAGGAGTAAGCATGCGCCCACTGTTCAAGACCAACAGAGACGTGATTATTCTGAAAAAGCCGGACCGTGAGCTCCGTAGATACGACGTGGTTTTATACCGTTCACTTCAGGGGGCATATACGCTTCACAGAATAATTCGCGTGACGGATGACGAGTACGTTATACGTGGTGATAATACGTACCGCAACGAGCACGTGGCAAAGGAGAGAGTCATAGCGGTATTGTCCGAGTTTAATCGCAAGGGCAAGCGCCATTACGTAGAGGATTTTTCCTACCGCCTTTATTCTCGCGTGTGGAATTTTATATATCCGATACGATACTTATGCTTTAGATTGCGCGCAATCGCATATCGCATCCTCAAGGGGAAGAGCAACGATAGAAAAGATAATAGTTAGAGCGAGGCTACCGATTACGGCATCCTCGCTCTTTTTATTTGAACTTTTTACCTATGGTGAGAAGCTGTTAAGCTTCTTCGAATATCTTTACGGGAACAAGCTCAATGTCTGTTGTAATATACAGATATCCGTCCTGGAATACGCCTCTCATTCTGTCAGGTGAGTCCTGAAGCTCGGTTGACGAGAGCACGTTCAGCTTGTAGCCATCGAAATGCAGGAGAACGTAGTAGTACTTTCCGTACTCGTATTTACTGTTACCGCTCATACTGTAGAAGCCAAAGCCGAACAGATTTTCCTCTCTGTTTACAAGATAGGATTTATAGTCTATGCTATATGAGCCGTATACAGTGAAGGCATCTACCGATACAACCTCACCGTTTAGCTCCTCATATACTTCTACCTTCACGGTTCTTGCATCCTCTTGTCCTATTCCGAGGAGGAAGCCGTCTTTAAGATTTATGAGAGAGGAAGAGAATCCGTCTATATCTCCCGTGTCAGTGTAGGTTATATTCTCATAATCGGAAAGGTCAAAGAAGTATACGGGATCGCTAAAGGTTACAACTATCGCTGTGCATACGTATGCTTTATCTCCGTCAAATCTCACCGATTCCGCGCTTTCTCCCATAGGAGCAAATGCAATTACCTCCGCTACGGTTTCCTTACTGTCGAGTGAAATTACGTACATATTGGCATTTCTTTTTGCACCTGCCGATGATATGCCGTTTTCATCCGAGACAGAGAGGGTATAGGTTGAGGTAACAACGCGCAGATGTCCTTCATATTCGTCAAGACTGTACTGGTTCTTGACAGCTCCTTCTACGGTTACAATACCGTCCTTGGAAAGCTTACCGTCGGAGTATCCGATTATTGCAATATCCGTCATATCCGTAATCGTGTAGCCGCGCTCGTTTTCTACCTTTTCGGAATGAGGGTTTATTGCATACACGTTGTTCTCGGAAACGTATACAGTGCCGCCAAAGCTCAAGAGAGCATTAGCACCGAGCAGGTCGAGGCTGTCCTCGTCGAAAAGCGTTACTACGCTATATCTGAGATTTTCGAGCTTTTCGGGATATATAATATCCTCAAACTCTACGCATTTGCTCTCGCCGTTGCGAGTGATCTTCGGAACGAAGGTCTCGGGGTTAGAGTAATCCATTGAACCTGCGTGTGCATAGAATTCCGTGATGAGCAGTATTCTGCCGTCCTTCAATCTTGAGGAATTATATGCTCCGTCTAACGTTATACGCGACTTTTCGGTTATGGAGCTTACGTCGCTCACGTCGATTGATATTAGTGAAACCTTTTGAGAGCTGTTAGTCCTGTATTCTTTGATGATTGTGACAGTTTTTGCATCTGTTGACAAATACATCTCAATATCGGTGATATAGTTGTACCGCTCATCTTCAAGTTTAGGTATATTATAGGTAGTTACCAATTTTGAGTTATCCTTTTCTATCGAATATACCTTTAGTGAATAATGGCCGTTGTCGTCCATACCCAAGCGGAATATATATTTGTCTGTCCTTTTGATAATATCCGCCTCAATTACACCGCTCACCTGGTTATCCGTTGCCTCAACGTAATTTCCGGTACCGTTGGAAGCGCCGCCACCCTCGGGAGCAGCATTGTCGGCGCCTGCATCATCTTTGCTAAGGGTGAAGCCGAAGTTTTTGATACGGTCTGTTATTTTCTCAAAGTTGTTTTTGTACTTATTGGGTACGTATCGGTATTCTGCTATTTTCTCAATGATAGGGAAGTATTCCGAGCCTGCGTACATAGATAGATCTGTTGTCGGCGGCTTGAATGGAATGAAGAGATATAGGCCTATACCTATCATGATAAAGAAACAGATTACCGCACCGATAAACGCTGTGTGAGTGTGTGCTGTAGCTCTTTTCATTTTTATTTTTGCCTCCTCTACGTATTTCTCGTCGATAAGACCGAGTTTTTCAAGTAACTTTTCATTTTTATTCATATACTTATACCTGCCTTTTCAAGATAGGCCCTGAACTGCTCTCGCGTGCGCATAAGCGTTACCTTCACGTTGCTGACCGTATATCCCATGCTTCTTGCGATGTCCTTGATGCTGTACATATACCAATATCTGCGCACAAAGATTATACGCTTATCGGCATCAAGCGACTCAAGGAAACCGTTTATGGCATTCTTGAGCTCAATATCATCGGATATGGGGGCATCGGTTGACGGTACACAGTCCATAATCTCATCAAGGATTACCTCGGTTGCGATTATCCTGTTCTGTGAACGGCGCTTAACGTATCTGTTAATGGAAATATTGCGAGTTATTTTTGCAAGAAATGCTGAGAGGCGAGAGGGACGCTCGGGTGGTATTACGCCCCAGGCTTTGACGTATGTATCGTTTACACATTCCTCGGACTCATCATCGGACCGTAGGATATTATACGCTATACTGTGCAGTAAGCGACCGTATTTTGTCATAGTGGCATCAATAGCCATCTCATCTCTGGCAAAATAAAGGTCTATGATTATATTGTCGTCCACGTCGTCACCTCGCTTTCTTTTTTTAAGGCCTGCCTTCATCATATATGACAGAAGTAAAATGGAAAAGGTTACAAAAAAATGAAAAAAGTTTCAAATTTATTTTACATCAAAAGCTAAACTATGTCAATAGCACTTATACATCGCGTAAAATATCCAACTGTGTCAATAGTACCTATACATCACGTAAAATATCCAATCGTGTCAATGGCAGCCCTATGTCACGTAAAATATCAAATAAATGAAAAAATCTATTGACATTTATACTTCGACAGTGTATAATTGAATTAACGGTTGAACAACCATTCAACCGTTAAGGAGGATTTATGCAGGAAACCTACGATAAGACTACTGAATGTGAGTGTAATGAGCCGCATCCGGACCTTGTTAGTAAGAGCAGGGAGCATACCCCCGAGATAACCACCCTATATGAGCTGTCTGACTTCTTCAAAGTTCTTGGTGATTCCACTCGTCTTGGTATACTCTTTGCAATAGACGGAGAGCCTATGTGCGTTTGCGACATTGCTATGTCACTCGGTATGACCAAGTCGGCAGTATCACACCAGCTTAAGATTTTACGACAGAATAGGCTTGTTAAGTATAACAAGATAGGTAAGAACGTATTCTATGAGCTTTCCGACGCCCACGTGCGCGACATCATAGAAAAAGCACTTGAGCACATAAGAGAATAATTAATTATTTATGAGGATATTATGAAACACAAATTTAGAATTGAAGGACTTGATTGTCCTATTTGCGCATCAAAGCTTGCAACCCGTATGGCGGAGATAGACGGTGTTGACAACGTAAAGATCAATTTTCTTCCAGAGAAGCTTACGATAGAGTCGGAGCTTGACCGAGAGGTGCTTTTGCCTCTGCTCAGAAAAGAAGCCAAGGCGTTTGACCCGAGTGTTGTAATAGAATAATGAAGAAGCTTTTTGGAGGAGAACTAGGTGTTATTATAACGGGAGCCTCTATGTTCGTTACGGGAGTCGTTTTATCGGCTCTCGGATATTCCATACCGTCGCTGATAGTTCTAATACTGACGCTTATCATATCAGGATTTGACGTTTTTCGCGCGGCTCTGCGCGGACTACTGAGGGGAGATTTTCTCGATGAGAAATTTCTGATGTCAGTAGCCTCAATAGGCGCGTTTATAATCGGAGAGTCGGTTGAGGGCGTCGCAGTAATGATATTCTTCCTGGTTGGAGAATATTTTGAGCATAAGGCAGTCAGGCGGAGCAGAAATACTATCAAGGAGCTTCTCGACATTTGTCCCGATACTGCCAGAGTGGTAGTGGACGGTGAAGAGGAGGAGCTTGATGCCGAGGACGTAGATATAGGAACGCATATTATCGTCCGTCCCGGTGAGCGTGTACCGATAGACTCGCGAATAATCTCCGGAGCATGCAGACTTGATACTTCCTCGCTTACAGGTGAGTCTATGCCTCGTGACGTCGAGGTCGGAGATGAGGTTGAGAGCGGTGTTATAGTTCTTGACGGAGCGATAGAATGTATAACCCTACGCACTCATTCTGAGTCGAGGGCGAGTATAGTTTTAGAGCTTGTGGAGAACGCGAGAGAGCGTAAGTCAAGGACCGAGAGCTTCATCACCGCATTTTCAAAGATATATACGCCCGTTGTCACGGGACTCGCCCTTTTGATGGCAATAATTCCGCCATTATTTCATATTATTTCGTGGCAGGATGCGTTGTACAGAGCATTATCGTTCCTCGTTGTTTCTTGCCCGTGTGCACTCGTTATATCTGTTCCAATGGCGTTTTTCGGTGGAATAGGTGCGGCGGCATCTGCAGGTATACTGTATAAGGGCGGCAATACGTTTTCACCGCTTTCAAGGGTGGAGAGCGTTGTATTTGATAAGACGGGAACGCTTACCACAGGTGAGTTTTCCGTTCTCTCGGTTAATTCATTGATTGATGAAAAAGAGCTTCTGTCACTCGTAGCGGCGGCAGAGCATAATTCCAATCATCCGCTTGCCGTGTGTCTGAAAGGACTCACCTCCGATTATATTCCCGCAGACAGCATTACCGATATTCTCGGTAAAGGAATAGTCGCCACCGTCGGCAAGGATGTTATAGCAGTTGGAAATCTTTCGCTTATGAGAGAGGTTGGGGCTGTTACCGACGGCAAAAATGCATCAGTATACGTAGCGCGCAACGGAGAATTTATAGGCTCGATTACGGTTGCGGATACTGTTAAGGCGGAGGCGAGGGATGCCGTAGAGCAGATTCGCTCACTCGGAGCCAAGCGCACGTACATCCTCTCGGGTGATTCCGAGGAGGCAGTTAGGTACGTTGCGAATGAGCTTGGAATAGACGAGGTGCATTACGGACTTCTTCCCGAGCAGAAGTATGAAATTCTCGAGCGCATAATCACTGACACGCGCGGAGGCGTTGTGTACGTAGGTGACGGAATTAACGATTCTCCGTGTCTGACACGTGCCGACGTAGGAATTGCTATGGGAGGCGTAGGTACCGACAGTGCTATTGAATCCGCAGATGCGGTTATAACCTCGGATAACATTACTCACATTCCGCTGGCAATAAGAATAGCGCGAAAAACTTTGAATATTTCAAGGCAGAATATAGTTTTTGCCATCGGCGTAAAGGTACTTGCAATGTTGCTCGTAGCCCTCAACGTCGTTGGAATGTGGCTTGCGGTATTTGCCGACGTAGGTGTTGCCATCGTAGCTATACTCAACTCAATGCGAGCAATGAGAATAAAAAAGAATAAAGTCAAAAAACAATAAAAAAGCGAAGATGTAAGGGGCGGCAATCCTTGCATCTTCGTCTTTTTATCAGTATTTTTCTTTCATAGCGCGCTCTATATCTCTGTTTGCATCCCGTCTTGCTATATCATCGCGCTTGTCGTAGTTTTTCTTGCCCTTGCAGAGCCCGACCGCCATCTTTACGTGTGAGCCCTTGAAATAGAGCGACAGTGGGACGAGAGTGTATCCCTCTCGAGATACCAGACCTGTGAGCTTCATTATCTCCGATTTATGCATTAGTAGCTTTTTGGGGCGCAGGGGGTCGCGGTTAAATATATTTCCTTGCTCATAGGGACTTATATGCACCCCTAAGGCAAATAGCTCGCCCTTGTCCACGTCACAGTATGAGTCCTTGAGGTTACATCCTCCTCCGCGCAGAGATTTTACCTCTGTGCCGAACAGCTCAATGCCTGCCTCATACGTTTCTATCACGAAGTAATCGTGACGCGCCTTGCGGTTTTCGGCTATGGTTCTTGAATCATTCTTTTTATCTGCCATTTGCTATTTTCTCCGATATAGGTATTCCTTTAATCATTTTAGCATATCGGCAGGTTAAAATCAACCGTTTTTTTATAAATCACTTGATTGACTCTGATAAAAGCTCCAAAATTTTGAGCTTTACGTTATATCCTTTGTTCGTGATGAGCTTAACTTCCTCATTACTGTACTGTATCAGAGCATCGTCAGACGGTGTGCTTGATGTTGCTATATCGAGGCATAGGGGAGGGTACATAACGCACCACCAATTTTGTCCCTCGGCTTCACCGAGCATTATTTTCAGGGACGTATAATATCCGCAAGGCAGGGTAAAGTCCTCATATTTTCTCGTATCATACCATTCCTCAACAAGCTCTACCTTTGATTTGTAGCTATACCCAAGCTCCTTTAACCAATTATCGACGTCACCTTGTATTTTTTCTGTAAGGGAGCGTATCATTTCTTCCGCATCATCTTTAGATGCCGCGCGCGATAGCTCGTCACCGTACGTCCTCAGCACCTTGTCGCGTATTTTCAGCTTTAATGCCTGGTCGTCTTTGCTATCAGAGTGTGCAAGGATATGTAATCTCACCGTATCCTCATAAATCGCCCCCTCCTTTTCCGTAGGCATTAAAGCTAATACCAGAACAGCAGACAGCAAAAGTATAGCATTAAACACAATTTCTTTAAACTTCTTCATTTTTACCTCCGTGAATTGTAAAACATCATTCTCCGCATAATAATACTACGGTTGTCACGTATTCTTGACCTCAAATCTGTATATTAGTCAAAAATGTGAAAAAAAGAACAATACTTATTGACTTTTAAGTCTACCTGTGATAAAATTGCCTTGTCAGTAAATATTTTAAGGAGAAAACAAAATGCATCCTAACATTCCTGAAATTCAGAATCTTGAAAAGTATTCCGACTTTAGAGTTCCAAGAGAAAAGCTCGAGCACGCTCTCTCTCTTGCTCTTAAACAGATAGATAAGGGCATTGATTGCTACGGTTCTCTTTTCCCTTGGGAGTTCAGCAAGGGTAACGTATATGACGTAATGGAGAACGTTTCAGGCTGGGGTAACGGCTTCTGGACCGGTATCCTTTGGCATGCATATGAGCTTACCGGCAACGACAAGTACAAAGAAGTAGCGCTCTCGCATATTCCCAGCTATACAAAGAGAATTACCGAGAAAATCGGTGTAAACCATCATGATATGGGCTTCCTCTACATACCCTCTTGTGTTGCTGCTTACAAGCTTACAGGAAACGAGGAGGGCAAGGCAGCGGCAATCATGGCTGCTGATCATCTCCTTAGCCGCTATCAGGAGAAGGGCGAATTCATTCAGGCTTGGGGCAACGTGTCCGACCCTAAGGATTACCGCCTTATCGTAGACTGCCTTCTTAACATTCCGCTTCTTTATTGGACCGCGGAGGTAACAGGTGATGAGTCCTATTCCGTAAAGGCGTTCAAGCACTTCAATTCCACAGTTGACAACGTGTGCCGCGCAGATGCAAGCACGTATCACACATATTACTTTGACCCCGAGACAGGCGCACCCGTAAGAGGCTGCACACATCAGGGTGCATATGATGACTCCGCTTGGGCGAGAGGTCAGGCTTGGGGCATATACGGTCCCTTGCTCACCTACATATACAAGAAGGATGAGAAGGCTATGAAAGTATTCAAGGCTACCACCAACTATCTTCTCAACCATCTTCCCTCAGACTATGTAGCATATTGGGATCTCTGCTATAATGACGGTGATGATCAGCCTCGCGATACTTCTACCAACGCTATCGCAATGTGCGGTATGCTTGAGGGTATCAAGTATATGGACGAGAATGATCCTTTGCGCAAGATCTACGTTAACGCAATCCACAGAATGATAGACGTGCTTATCGACCATCATCTTCCCGATCCCGAGTCCAAGTCTAACGGTATTCTTCTCAATCAGACCTACGCTCTTCCTCAGAAGATAGGAATTGATGAGCATAACATCTGGGGCGACTACTTCTATATGGAAGCACTTCACAGACTTCTTGATCCCGAGTGGAAGCTCTACTGGTAATAATTTGCATTAAAATATCATAAAAAAATGACGAGGCAATCCGTAAATCTCTCGTATGGGAATTCGGATTGCCTTGTCATTTTCTTTTTTTATAAGCTTGATTTGAATATAATTGCGGCAAAGTATGAAAAATAGTATTAATTTCACGTTATAAAAGCTCTGATGCTGAAATATACTTGAAATACAATATATGGAAAGGAAAAGCTTATGGAAAGAGCAAACGTTATTGATAGAGTAAATTGGAAGACTCTTGCAGTGGCAGTAGGTATTCCGCTTGCGACGGGTGCGCTATCGGCAATTGCTACTATGGGAAGTATGGACGATTTTGCGGCCTTGGATCAACCGCCGCTATCGCCTCCGGGATGGTTGTTTCCCGTAGTATGGTCAGCTCTGTATATTCTTATGGGTATAGCTTCATATATAGTCTTTGAGGCACCTGTAAAGGGAGAAGAGAAGGCAGCGGCATTCAAGCCGTACTTCTTACAGCTTGGCTTTAATTTCTTCTGGTCAATTATTTTCTTTAATCTCGGCTTATACGAGGTGGCATTCGGTTGGCTGCTTGCTATGCTTGCATTAATAGTAATAACTACCGTACGGTTTGGCAGAATTGACCGCCGTGCCGCATATCTTATGCTTCCTTATATTGCATGGGTTTTATTTGCGGGTTATCTTAATCTCGGCGTCGCTATTTTGAATTAAGAAAAGGGCAGACTGAATAAAGAGACTTATCATAACGATAATCTTGGCAAAATCGGTCTGCTCGTTTTATAAAGGAGATTGTTTTGAGACTTGGAATTTTAGGATATGGTAATATAGGACGCTCTTTAGAGCTTGCGGCAGCCGCCGCATCGGACGTGGAGATAGTGGGAGTGTTTACACGGCGTGATATTTCCGCGGTAAATGTCAGATCCTCTGTTTTTTCGGTACAGGAGCTTGATGAATATGTGGATTATATAGACGTTTTGGCGGTTTGCTATGGCAGCAGCACAGATTTGCCGATATGGACACCTCTGCTTACTGAAAGATTTAACACAGTAGATACGTACGATAATCATCAGTGTATAAAGGCGCATAAGGAAAGGGTACATACAGCCGCCGTTACCACAGGACACACGTCTATGATTTCTCTCGGCTGGGACCCCGGGCTCTTGTCATTGATACGTCTGTATCTTGCAGCATTTGTTCCCTCGGCAACGGTGAACACGTTTTGGGGCAAGGGCGTGAGTCAGGGGCATACTGAGGCATTGCTTGGAATAAAAGGAGTCATACGTGCAATAGAGTACACGGAGCCGAGCACCGATGCGATAACACTTGCATCGCTTATATCACATCCGCTCAAGGATACCGAGCGTCACAGACGTATATGCTACGTGGTTGCGGATCCGGCAGACCATATACGCATACGTGAGGAAATTCTATCTATGGAAAATTATTTTTCGGGATATGATACAGAGGTTCATTTTATAGATGAGGATGATTTTATTATGTATCACAGGACGCGTAGTCATAGGGGTAGAATATATGCTAACGGCTTTAGCGGAGTATATCGTGAAAATAAGACCTCCGCTATGTTCGACCTTGAGCTTTCATCAAATCCCGATATGACCGCGCAGGTTCTCTTGTCGGGAGCACGCGCTGTGCATTATTTACATAATCAAGACAGATACGGCGCATATACAGTATACGATATTCCTCCGAACGTATTCTTAAGAACAATGGAGAAAAAACAGGGCAGTTATTTATAATATTGATATAAAGCGATAATATACTTGGAGTATAAACGGGCACTTACACAATGCATAATGCTCATAATATATTGATTGAAAACATATTGAGTGTGAGTATTGCGCTTGAACAGTGAAGTGAAAATGGGCTATTTCAAAGAACCTACAACAAACAGAAAGAGCAAGAGTAAAAGGAACAAATCCTTCTATTCTTGCTCTTGTTTTTTAATTAAATATCTAATGCCCGGGCTATTATCTCAGCGCAAGTCTTCCTTGGCGATAACACGCCCACACTTGCTCCTTAAATTACATCCGAAGCATCAAATATTATCTTTGGGAAAAGCTCATTGAACAGTTAACTTTCACTGATTTTCTTAAGCTCTTCATTTATCTTTTTTAAGCGCTCGGTATCAAGCTTTACGACACGTCTGTCATAGGTTGTGAAGCCGTTTATTTCTTCTTCAACGTCTGATACCTGTGTGTACACAAGTGCGGAAACACCGCGCTTTACAAGCGGCTTTACCTCATTCTCATAGAGCGCGCATATCGCATTTTCATAGTCCTTTTGCGTTTTGAATGCACGGTATCCGTATTCCTTTTCGCAGAAGATATGATCCTTTACCTTATAAGAATATCCGCCGAATTCCGAGATTACAAGCGCTTTTCCGTCGAGGTTTTTAGGCGCAAGCTTACGGAAATATATGTGCCTTGAATCAACGTCGCTGCGATTTTGTCTGAACCATCCTGACGTTGAGTCTATGATTCTTGTTGCATCAAATTCGTGTAGCAAGCCATACATTTTGTCTGCGCTAAACTGTCCCCAGCCTTCGTTGAATATGGTGTAATAAACAACCGATGGGGAGTTCATCAACAGATCTGCGGTATCATACATAGCATTTTCAAAGGATTTACGTATCTTAGGATCGGGAGAGAATCTCTCGTCATTAAGCTTTTGGCCTCTGTATATCAGCACAGTGGGAAGTATGGTATCTCTCAAGAACTTATACTTTCCGTTATTAACCATATCCTGAAATACCGCGATGCCCATCTTATCACATAGATAATAGAATATCATAGGCTCAACCTTTATGTGCTTACGCAGCATATTGAAGCCCAGGCTCTTCGCAAGCTTTATATCTTCGATAAATCCGTCCTGCGTGACGGGAGTGTATATTCCCTCGGGATAATATCCCTGGTCGAGCATACCGTTGAAGAGATATGGCTTTCCGTTCAGGCAGATACGCTTCGTACCGTTAATTCTTTCAATAGAGAGAGTTCTGATAGCAAAATAGCTTTCTACCTTGTCGCTTCCGCATTCTATCGTGAAGTTGTAGAGATAGGGGTTTTCAGGTGACCACATTTGTGGGTCCTTTGGCAAAATCTCAACGGTGTCACCGTCAAAATCATAAACGTCGCCCGTTTCAGCTATTGTCAATTTCTTGTGACTGTCGCCGCCCAGCACCTTGATGGTAACTCCGTTTTTCTTTGGGGTGATATACAGAGATTTTATATGAACCCTTGGAACACTTTCGAGCCATACCGTCTGCCATATTCCGCTGACGGGTGTATACCAAATTCCTCCGTTCTTATATCTTTGTTTTCCATAGGGGAACTTAGGATTGAGGCCGTCGCGTGCTATAACGTTGATCTTGTTTGCACCCGGTACAAGATGGTCTGTAATATCGAAGGAGAAGGGGAGATATCCGCCCTTGTTTTCTCCGACGTAGTTATCGTTTATCAGCACCTTGCATTCCTGATCTACCGCACCGAAGTGGAGTATAATTCTGTCGTCTGCAAATCCCTCGGGAATTATGAAGTGCTTCTCATAGTGCATAATATGCTCCGGGAGAACAACGCACTCTACGCCTGAAGCCATGCTCTCAGGACAGAATGGAACGCGGATTTTTGTATCAAGAACAGTTTCCTTCCCAAGCTTCAGCGTGAATTTCCACGTACCGTTGAGGCAGAGGAATGAGTCGCGTTTGAACTGAGGTGTGGGGTGATAGTTGTGTGGGATGGACTTATCCATCGTATCATAAAATGGTGTAGTAAGTCTGTACATAATCTACCTCATACAATAAACAGTGTTAAAATCGTGAGAATTGAGGTTATAACGATATAGAGTATAGCACCGGGGTTTACAATTCCGTTTTTTATAACCTCCCCGAGCCTTAGCGATATATCCTTTTCGCGCGAGATATGGAACTTTCTCTTTCTGAAGTAATAGATCGCGGCAATAATTCCGCCGTATACCATTCCCATTTGCAGACCGTTGTAGAGAATTACGATACCGCCGTTGAATATGATATCGGGCATTGACTCGATTGGAGGAATTGTCACACCGTCTAATAGGTGCAAGTACTCGGTGATTTTTTCATAGGCATCCTGTACAGGCAGGGCTACGATAGAGCCGAGGAAGTTGACAATCATGTGAATTATTATTGTATACTTGATTTTTCTTGTTTTTGCATAAATATATCCGAGCAGAATTCCAAGGAAAGCCGCATAGAAGAATTGATACAAGTTGAGATGAAGCATTCCGAATGCCACTGCAGAGAAGACGATGGCAACTCCGTCACCGAATACGGAGAGCTTATCTATCATTATCTTGCGGCAAATGATTTCTTCCACTATAGGTCCGACTACGACAACGAGAATAAAGAGCAGCCATACGGGAGTCTCGTTAACTATGGTCTCTATGCTGTTTTCGGGGGAAGATCCTGTGAATGAACCTATTACGGAATTTATGCCTGTTCCGATAATATTTCCGACATACATAAGTGCCTCTCCTATAAAGAAGAGGAATATGAATTCCTTGAAGCTGAGTTTTTCCTTAACGGTTCCGCTCTTGCTCTTCATTCCGAGTGTTATGAATAAGAAAACAGGGAATGCGAGCAGATACTGAACGCCGCTGCTGAGGAGCAGGGTGCATATGCTGTTCGTGGCAAAGGCGGTATACGTTTCGTAGGGCAATGCAATAGCCGCAACGGAATATATGAGGGATGCCGCCACCTGAGCGATAACTACGTATAGAAATAATGCGAGAAAAACACGTGAGAAGGTGCATCGCGCAGACCGTCTTTTTTCTTCGCGTTCTTCCGGCGTTTCAAAATTAACGTGGAAAAAGTCGTTGTAATATTGCATATCGTCCTCCAAGACTTTACTAATATGATTGTACCACCTTTTTATAAAAAATGCAACCAAGTGCGAAAAAAATTAATAAATAACTCTTTTTTATAAATCTTATACTAATTTATATGATATTTTTGGTGAGTTTTTTTGCTTGAAAATGCGCTATTAACCTTGAATTTGACAGTGCTTTATGTTAAAATATTTATGTATTTTGAAAGGTGGTGCATTCCGATGTTTACTAAAGGCTTCGATAATGAAAAATACATTTCATTGCAGTCAGGAGAAATAAAGCAGAGAATTTCTCTCTTTGGTGAAAAGCTGTATATCGAATTTGGCGGCAAGCTGTTTGACGATTTTCATGCAGCGCGTGTTCTTCCCGGATTTGCGCCCGACAGTAAAATAAGAATGCTGACACAGCTGAAGGACGATGCTGAAATAATAATTGCAATCAATACTACGGATATTGAAAAGAACAAGGTGAGAGGTGATCTCGGTATCACGTATGATCTTGACGTATTTAGATTGATTGATGCATTCCGCGGTAACGGTCTTTACGTAGGCTCTGTCGTTATGACCAGATATAAGGATACCCCTGCAGCTGCATTATTTAAGCAGAAACTTGAGGGACTCGGAATTCCCGTGTATAAGCATTATCAGATAGACGGATACCCACATAATATACCTCACATAGTTTCGGAGCAGGGCTTTGGCGCAAATGAGTATATAAAAACGACACGCCCTGTTGTCATTGTTACCGCACCGGGACCGGGCTCGGGCAAAATGGCGACGTGCCTCAGCCAGATTTATCACGAGAGCAAGCAGGGAATTAAATCGGGATATGCAAAGTTTGAGACGTTCCCGATATGGAATCTTCCCTTGAGTCACCCGGTTAACCTCGCTTACGAGGCGGCAACGGCAGATCTTGCAGATGTAAATATGATAGATCCGTTCCATCTTGAAACATACGGACAGCTCGCCGTTAACTATAATCGCGACGTTGAGGTATTTCCGGTGCTTCGTTCCATGCTTGAAGAGATACTCGGAGAGTGCCCGTATAAATCTCCCACGGATATGGGCGTGAATATGGTTGGAAACTGTATATACGATGATTCCGCCGTATCGTGCGCGGCAAAGCAGGAGATTATCAGACGTTACTACGCCGCACTTTGTAAGAAGCGTCAGGATGGCGGCGGTCATGAAACAGAGATAGAGAAGATCGAGCTTCTTATGCGTAAGATTTCTTGTGATCCTATTAAGGACCGCAAATGTGTTTCATACGCGCTTGACAAGGCTGAGAAAACTCTCGCTCCTGCTGTAGCTATCGAGCTTGCAGACGGAAGAGTCGTCACGGGCAAAACCTCTAATCTGCTCGGCTCGTCAAGTGCCGCGCTTATAAACGCACTGAAGGCAATTGCGGGGATAGAGCACGATATTGATTTAATATCGCATGAAATACTTGCGCCTATACAGGTGCTTAAAATCAACAATCTCGGAAATCATAACCCGAGGCTCCACGTTGATGAAGTGCTTATCGCCTTGGCGATTTCCGCAGTCGACGATCCACGTGCGCGCGCAGCGATGGAGGCAATTCCAAAGCTCAAGAATACCGAGGTACATTCATCCGTTATACTTTCTCAGGTGGACTCGGGTACGTTCCGTAAGCTTGGTATGAATCTTTCCTGCAGTCCGCAGTACCAGACTAAAAAGCTGTTCCACGGATGATGCGTATCTTTTAACGAATTAGCTCTTCAGATATATTATAGAACAAATAAAAAAGAACAATAGCGTAGATACCTTGAGGATTTTACGCTATTGTTCTTTTTATGTTATGAATTTGCCGACAGAGCCTCTGTCTTTTTTACAGAGTTCATTTCATAATAAATTTTTATCATGTTTACCCATTTCATTACAGAGCGTGAGTCGGACGGGAAGCAACGGTAGCTCACGTTTCCGTGCTGTATTTCAAAGTAACGACCGGGCTTAAACGGCAGAGAAGGGAACGTATTTGAGGGAATCTTCAACTCCAGAGGCTCACCGTTCACCATTCCGTGCATAGTCAGAATATCGGGCCTTAATGAAACGTGGGCATATCCCGCAGCCTTATATTTGCGGCTTTTAGGATCTATTATTTGTATTTGTACGTCGTCGGAGAGTCCTTTTTCTATTCCGGCTGCTATTTTCAGCTTGAGGTTGTTGTATATAAAGGTGCTCCAGCGAGAAACGTAGCGCAATTCACGGCCAATCCCCGATTCGTTATGAAGAAAAGCATATTCATCACTCTTTTCCTCAAATCCGCAACGGGTACAATATATCGTATTTTTGTTTTTGATGCGCATCGTAAACTCCGACATACAGTGAGGACATACGTAAAGCACGTTTTCAAGTCCTTCGATATTGTCATTGTTCTTGTATTTTACAAGCAAGGACTCCTGTTCCTCGTATGCATCAAATTCAAGGGCGGCGGATGCCTTTTCCGTCACCTCTTCAATACTTGCGTTGGCGAGCTCGTCTTTGTCGAAAAGCTTGTATACGTCTATGTAGGTTCTTCCGCGACGTATACCCTTGCTCGACCACTTTGGCATAGCAAAGTATGTGCCTATTGTTTTCGCAACATATATGTCGTATCCCAGCCACTGAAGAAATTCGTATGTAGCAGTCGGTATAGGTGTTGACTGTCCGTCCTCACACATAAGTCCGGCGGGGTATATTACAAGAATTCTTCCGTTTTTCAGTGTGCTTCGCATTGCACCAATATCGCGCAGGGAGGTCTGGAACTGTTGCTTGGGGATCATTCCAAGTTTGGACACGATATTCTTGAAGGGAAGCGTTGAATAGAAGGAATTACTGATGACGAAGGACATAGGAGTCCTCGTCGCACCAATAAGATTTACGAAATCAAGAGATGCCTCGTGATTTGCTATTACCACAAAGGGACCCTTTTTGCTTTTTATCTCGTTTCTTAGGAATTTTCTCTTAAAGAAGAATACCGCAACCACCCATGCAATTGATTGTACTAACCGATATAGGAATATTGATTGCTTATTACAGTTTTTTTGCTTTTTGTTCTTTCTCATATTAATATCCTAAATCACAGTTGTCATTATCTCATATTAATAATATCGCTAACATATTATCATAATCCGATTAAATTTACCTTAAAATCCTTATTCTAATGAGGTAGCATATCTTAGCAAAAGAACAAATGAGCCGCTTTTCAGCCCGATTGTTAAGAATCAATGCGAGGAAAACAAAAAATAAGGAGGCGTTTAGCGTGATATTCTTAACGGAGGATCACGCAGTCAAATCCGACTTCGACGGGTGAAACCCACTTTCGGTGGATGAAATCGCTTTCGCGATGAAATCCTGCTTTGCAGGGGAATTAGACGGATTTGCTTTCATCCAATGTCGATCCTTGGATTTCATCTGAGCGGAGCTGAGATTTCATCGTGTCTTGCCACGATTTCATTAAACAGAAAAAAAGAGATAACATTTCGGTGAAGAACCGATTTGTTATCTCTTTTTGCTTGTATAGGGGGTGATTTAGCCAAATTAGTATTTGACCGATCAAATGCGATGCTCGCACTCAGGGGAGCTTTTTAAATTCTCCGCTAAGAACATCACGCTTTCGCGCCCCTTTATAGAGAATAGCTTATTTGCAAAGAATATATACTCTCTTATTGGCTTTAACATCTCTGTAAGTGAGAACGCAGTTGGTCTCGCCTGAGTGGCAGATGAGATTTCTTGCATCTGTTATAGTATCAAACAGAGTGCCGTCGCCGTTGTAGATCGTGTATTTGCTGTGAGTATAACCCATATACTCGTCGTAGAATTTTTCTTCGATACAGTACATATCTCCGAGAGGATGAACAGAGATGTTTTCGTCATCCTGGTTGTAGAGCTCTGTTACACCGTTCTTATCTATGCGGTAGCAGGTGTAGATATCATTGTCATTCTCGTCATACTTTACGTAGATGATGTTGCTTGCTGACACTGCAACGATTCTATAGCAGTCCTCCTCAAGCTTAGCCTGCTGTACCATATTGTAGTCGTATACATAGAAAGTATTCTTGTAAGTGAATGTAAATCCGTATTCATATACAAGAGGAGTGATGTCGGTATCCAAGCTGAGCTTTACGTCAAGCTGGTCGTTAACGATCTTCATGCCGGTCTTTGTATCTATGATATAAAGGCCTTTTCCGAGAGGAGCAATTGAAGATACCTGATCCTCGGTGAAGTCAGATAAACGATATGTGAATTTACCCTCGCTTGTCATAGCAACGGTTTCATCAAATTCAGATACAACACCGTCAATTATGGGGTAGTAGGTTACAAGGTTCTTGATTTCATCGATGTAGGGGCTTTCTACTAACTTGTTTGCGGTAAGGTTGCTTACAGAATTGACATTTTTGATTACAACGTCATCGCTGAGCTCCTTAACCTTGTTCTTTTCTACGTTGAACAGACCGTTAAATACATCGTAATGAATGCCATCGTAGAGAACGTCGCCGTTCTTTTCTACCTCAACAACGTATGTAACAAAAATGTTGCCGCCGTCGAGGATGAAATACTTAAATTCATATGCATTATCGGGAGCCTCAAACTTTGCTACAAGCTCAAGGTTTTCGTTGTAAACGGCAACGCCTTTGGTGTAGCGTCTGATTGCATAGTATTCGTTGAAGGAATAGCTGTTTGCATTGTTGAATTCGCCAACGTTGTATTCCTTAAGAATCTTGAAGTCACGGATTACGTATGCCTTAGTGTCGGTAGAGAGGATGCAGAATGTATCCTCCTCTTCAATATCAACGGAGTCATATTCTTCATCGGATATTGTGAGATACTTATTTCCGTCAAAGTCATAGAAGTCGCAAGCATACTTAACGTCATCATCGGTAGAGCTTTCGCTCTCATAGGTATATGCAATACCATAGGTGAGGTGATTAATTTCAAAGTGCTCACCGTCGAATATATCAAGGGCGTCAAGTGTGAGAACGTAGTCACCCTTATCAATGTTGTAGAAACGATACTTTGGATGATCTGCATTTGAAGTATCAAGGAATACAAGCATGTTACTGGAAGCGTTAGCTAGTGTCTGATCGCTTGTGATAGAGAGCTCTGTGGCAGACGAGGGCAAGAAGGTGTGAGAGGGCTTTACAGAGCTGTAGTTCTCGTTAACGACATCAGACGGGGACTTCGTCTTTTTACCGAGCAGCTTTGGACCGCCGAGACCGCACGATGCAAATATGCCTACGATCATAGTCAGCAAGAGCAGTGTTGCTAAAATTTTGGTTTTCATAGTCTTCTCCTTTTTGAGTTTTTGGTGTAAACCTACAAATATTATACTCTCGTTAGCTCTCGATGTCAATGAACCAAGTGAATAAATAATAATTTTTAATAATTTACCGAATAAAATGCTGGACAATTAGCGTTAATTGTGGTAAAATGTTGGGGAGAAATTAATCGATGGAGTAGTATATGAATTACTTAAGATGGCTTTCTTCAAATACGGAAAGCTTACGTAATAAGCGCATAGCAATTTCTGGCTCTACGGGAGGACTCGGCAAGGAGATATGCTCATATCTCGCTCGTCTTGGAGCAGACCTTATCCTTCTTGATAGGAACAGAGCTCGTTCGGAGGCACATAGAGCATCACTCCTAAATTCATATAACGATATCACGGTAGAGCTTGTTACTGTGGATTTTGAAGATATAGCATCGGTAAGAAGAGCGGCACAGAAGCTTGTGGAAATGGATTCGGACATCTTTATTCACAATGCCGGAGCATACAGTATACCGAGGCATAAATGCTCAACGGGATACGATAACGTATATCAGATCAACTTTGCATCTCCGTATTTCTTAATAAGAGAAATTTTACCAATGCTACGGAAAAAGCAGGGCAGAGTTGTAGTTGTTGGAAGCATTGCGCACAACTATTCGCATATGGATGAGGCCGATATCGACTTCTCTGGACGTCGGGCGGCATCTCGGGTTTACGGTAATGCCAAGCGTTATCTTATGTTCTCGCTTTATGAATTGTTCCGTGAAGAAAAGGACGTCTCTCTTGCTATTACTCATCCCGGAATAACGCCTACCAATATCACAGCACACTATCCAAAGCTTATATACGCCGTTATCAAATATCCGATGAGGCTGATATTTATGAAGCCAAGGAAGGCGGCACTCTCCGTGTTGCTTGGTATATATAAGAGTACACCGTATCACACGTGGATAGGTCCCCGTGTATTCAACGTCTGGGGACTCCCCTCCTGCAAGAGGCTTAAGACCTGCTCTGATAAGGAGAGTATGCGAATAGCAGAAATATCAGAGAGCGTGTACCTTAAATGCAGGCAAACGTCCTCGGCGACGGTTTTTGATTGATTGTTTTGGTTAGTGCTACACTCTCATATTATATAAAGTTTTAAAGTATTTTTAAGATATAAGTGCTATAAATATGTTGTATCATGTCGATATTTCTGCATAGGACAAGCTCGTCTTAAGACAATGTTTCTATGATGTGGTGCAGTCACGTTTTCATAGGGCGGAAATCATCGCTCCAAGATATTATGAGTAAAGGAAAAAATATATGACGCAAGCAGATCAAAGAAAAAATGCGGCTAAAAAATCCAAAAAGAAAAAACAAAAATGGGTAAAACCGCGTCATTTTCTTTTCAGGCATCTTCTGTTTCCCATAATAGTACCTCTCACGTATTTGAAATACGGTGTAAAGGTGGAGAAATTCAAGCTTGAGAAAGGGAAGCAGTATCTTATTCTTTTCAACCATCAGACAGCATTTGATCAATTCTTCGTTGGCATGGCGTTCAAGCGACCGATATATTACATGGCTACCGAGGATATTTTCTCTAAGGGCTTCGTATCATCTGTAATAAGATACCTTGTAGCTCCGATTCCTATCAAAAAGCAGACTACCGACGTACGTGCAGTTCTCAATTGCATGAAGGTAGTTGCAGAGGGAGGCACGATAGCCATAGCCCCCGAGGGCAACAGAACGTATAGCGGTGAAACGGTTAATATGAATCCGTCCATCGCAATGCTTGTAAAGAAATTGAACATTCCCGTGCTTCTTTACAGAATAGAGGGCGGATACGGTGTGCACCCCAGATGGTCGGACGTTATAAGAAAGGGAAAGGTGAGGAGCTATGTCTCCCGCGTAATAACCCCCGACGAATATAAGGATATGTCTTACGATGAGCTCTATGATGTCATTAAACAGGGCTTGTATGTAAATGAAGCAAACACCGATGAGTCCTATTACCACAAGAAGAGCGCGGAATATCTTGACCGTGTGTTCTACGTATGTCCTTACTGCGGACTTTCCACGTTCAATTCTCACGGCGATATTGTCGAGTGTACCAAATGCAAGCGACAGATAAGATATATGCCGAATAAGGTTCTCGAGGGTGTAGGCTTTGATTTCCCACACCGCTTCGTGCTTGATTGGTACAGAGCGCAGGAGGATTATATCAATAACCTTGATACTCTTAGCTTGACTGATAAGACTTTGTGGCTTGAGACCGCATCTTTATCGGAGGTAATCCCTTACAAGAGGAAGGTCACCTTGGCAAAGAGGACGGACATCGCACTTTACGGTGACCGAGTTATTATCAGGTATGACGGCACCGAGCTCGTCATGCCCTTCGCGGATATGTCAGGGGCAAGCGTGCTTGGAAAAAATAAGATAAATTACTATTATAAAGACAAAATATATCAGCTTAAAGGCGATAAGCATTTCAATGCACTAAAATTTGTGAATTTGTATTATCGCGCGAAAAACATCGGTAAAGAGGAGCAGAACGAAAGATTTTTGGGACTCTGATGTTATAGGAGGTTTAGTTTATGAATGCTTCAACTTGGGACTTTACACTGGCGAATTACGGGCCGGTGTGGTCGTTTTTGGTTCAGCTTGGACTGTTACTGCTATTTTTGATGTTAGGTAACATTCTCAGACGTAAAATTCCGCTATTCAGGAATTGCCTTGTTCCGTCAGCTCTTTTGGGCGGTACAGTTTTGCTGATAGTTAACATTGTTTGCAAGCGCTTCGGCTTCATGCTTGTTGATAACCGTCTTATGCAGGTTATTACATATCACTGTCTTGCAATAGGATTTGCGGCAATGTCGCTCAAGACGGAGAAGAGCACGCATAAGACAAAGCGTACACAGGTATTTGAATTCGGTGCTTTGCAGGGTGGAACATATATGCTTCAGGCATTCGTTGGCCTTGGTATAACCTTGATTATGTTCCTCTTCACGCAGCATGGAGAAAAAATTGTTTCGTATATTTGTGGATTGATTTTACCGCTCGCATTTGGTCAGGGCCCCGGTAATGCGCTTACCTGGGATATTAACTTTACCAATACTCCCGCAACTCAATTTGCAGGCAATGGCAGCTTCGGTCTTTCTCTTGCATCAATTGGATTTGTTGTAGCTTCCGTATTCGGCATTATATACATCAACATTCATAAGAAACGCGGTGAATTGCACGTTCGTAAGGCAAATCCTGCGGCAGAATTTGTAGATCAGACAAATCCCGACGGATCCGAGATACCCGATAATGAGTCAATCGATAAGTTCTCCCTTCAGGTTGGCTTTGTTGCACTGGCGTATGCGATTTCCTTCGGATTTATGTGCCTGCTCGGTATAATTTCAGATTTTACCAATAGTATAGCATGGGGCTTCAATTTCCTTTGGGCATCGCTTTCTGCTATGTTGATAAAGTTCGTGGTGAAAAAGCTGCGTAAAGGCAAGCTGATGCACCGCCAGTACATAAACAACTATCAGATGGACCGTATTTCAGGCTTTGCCTTCGACCTTATGATAGTTGCAGGCGTTTCCGCTATTGAGATAAACGACGTTAAAAATTATATTCTCCCAATAGTAATACTCAGCCTTGTGGGAACCGTAATAACCTATGCATATATTCGCTTCGTATCAAGGGAATGCTTCAAGGGCTTTGAGCATGAATTCTTCCTTATGAGCTTTGGTACGCTTACGGGCACCGCATCAAACGGTATGATCCT
>JAZNHE010000015.1:0-19709 GCA_045576795.1 Eubacteriales bacterium
GTGTTCTTTTGCCTCAATTGCCTGGTGCAGACCGTCACTGTATCTTCTGCCGGGCATAAGACGTCCGGTGAAGGAATCGACGATAAGAATTGCGTTATCCTTAACTATATAGTCAATATCTCTCTTCATTACGCCGTGCGCTTTGATAGCGATTATGACGTGATGGTAGAGTGTACTGTTTTCTCTGTCCGAGAGGTTTTCTACACCGAAGAACGCCTCTGCCTTTTCTATACCGTGCTTGGTAAGTACCGCGGTACGCGCTTTTTCGTCTACGATATAGTCCTCTTGGTAGGTGTCGAGGTCCTGCTTTGTATCCATTTCCTTGATAACAAAGCGTGAGAACCTTGATACGAGCTGGTTGGCTCTGTCGTAGAGGTCGGTGGATTTTTCACCCTGACCGGATATAATAAGGGGAGTTCTCGCCTCGTCGATAAGAATGGAGTCCACCTCGTCGATGATGGCAAACGCGTGACCGCGCTGTACGGTTGCCTCCTTGTATACCGCCATATTGTCACGAAGGTAGTCAAAGCCGAATTCGTTATTCGTGCCGTAGGTTATGTCTGCGTTATACGCCTTTTGCTTTTCCTCAAGCGAAAGACCCGGCACGACAAGCCCCGTGGAAAGACCGAGAAAGGAGTAAACCCTTCCCATTTCCTCGCTGTCACGCTCTGCAAGATAATCGTTAACGGTGACTATATGCACGCCCTTTTCTGTAAGCGCATTGAGATAGGCAGGCATGGTCTCAACGAGAGTTTTACCTTCACCTGTCTTCATCTCAGCTATTCTGCCTTGATGGAGAAGTATGCCTCCCATCAGCTGTACCTTGTACGGACGCTTTCCGAGAACTCTTGTATCTGCTTCTCTTACGAGCGCAAAGGCCTCTGGCAGAATATCATCGAGAGTCTTGCCGTCTTTAAGGTCGCCCTTAAGCTTATCTGTATAGTTGCGGAGCTGATCGTCTGACATTTTGGCAAACTTATCTGCGAGTGCTTCTATGCTGTCAACTATCGGCATTATTTTTTTAATCTGTTTTTCACTATAGGAGGGGAATAGGCTTTTTAAGAGTCCCATTTTGTATTTCCTTTCTCAATTTGAGCTGTAGACATAATTCAACAATTATATTATAACATACTAAATGCGAAAAATAAAGAAATAATTGTAAATAATTAAAATATTTTATCGCGGTGACTAAAAAGTCTTGTAAATAAGGTCTTAACATGCTAAAATATAGGTAAAAGTAGAGAATATAAGTGATAAATGACTGTATATAAGAGGCAATAACAATGAAGAAAATTAACGTGGTGCTATACAACCCCGAGATTCCGCAGAATACGGGCAACATTTCGCGTACCTGTGCTGTAACGGGCGCCGCCTTGCACATAATAAGACCGACGGGATTTGAAATTACGGACAAAACTCTCAAGAGAGCAGGGCTCGACTACTGGGACAAGCTCGACGTAACCTATTACGATAGCTATGAAGAATTTGAAGAAAAGAATAAAGAGGGAGTAAAATATTTCTTTTCCGCGAGGGGCAAACGCTCCTATGCAGATGCCGAATATCCCGAGGGGGTATTCTTAATCTTCGGAAAAGAGTCCGTAGGACTTCCGAAGGAGCTGATAGATGAAAATGTTGACAGCACTCTGCGAATTCCGATGCTCCCGACTTTAAGATGTCTTAACTTGTCAAATTCTGTGGCGGTGGCGGTATATGAGGTGCTGCGTCGCTTTGACTTTGACGGCATGATATGAGCTCTCGGCTCATTTTACGGAAAAATATATAATTTGAGTATAAAATGCGGTCTTTCGCTTGACATTTGCAACTAAAAAATATATAATTAATATATTGAATAATTTGGAGGAGCCCCTGATACGGGTGCTATTGAATATGACTAAAATAGATATTTTTTCCGGCTTTCTCGGAGCCGGCAAAACCACACTTATTAAAAAGCTTATAAAAGAGGCATATACTTCTGAAAAGGTTGTGCTCATAGAGAACGAGTTTGGTGAAATAGGTATTGACAGCGGATTTCTTCGCGATGCCGGTATTGAAATCACCGAGATGAATTCCGGTTGTATATGCTGTTCTTTGGTTGGCGATTTTTCAAAGGCTCTTGCGCGCGTGCTTGAAGAATTCACACCCGACAGAGTTATAATTGAGCCGAGCGGTGTAGGCAAGCTTTCCGATGTAATTAAGGCAGTTTGTGCCGTAGAAGGCGGAAAAGAAATGCTCAACTGCTTTACAACGGTCGCCGACGTTAATAAATGCAAGATGTATATAAAGAATTTCGGAGAGTTCTATAACGATCAGGTATCCACAGCATCCTGTATAGTGCTTTCACATACCGACGTAGCTAAGGCCGGCAAGGTTGAGGAGGCGGTTGCGCTTATAAGACAGCACAATGAAAATGCGATTATAGTTACAACTCCGTGGGACAAGCTTGACGGTAAGGATATACTCGCCGCAATGGAGCAGAGAAATACGCTTGAGGCAGATATAAAGGCACTCGAGCATGAGCACCACCATGAGCATCACCACGACGGAGAGTGCCATTGCCATGACCACGAGTATCATCACGATGAAGAGTGCCACTGCCATGACCACGAGCATCATCACGATGAAGAGTGCCACTGCCATGACCACGAGCATCATCACGACGGAGAGTGCCATTGCCATGACCATGAGCATCATCACGACGGAGAGTGCCACTGCCATGACCACGAGCATCATCACGATGAAGAGTGCCACTGCCATGACCACGAGCATCATCACGATGAAGAGTGCCACTGCCATGACCATGAGCATCATCACCACGATGAATGTGGATGTGGATGCGGTGGAGACCATCATCACCATCATCACGCCGACGAGGTGTTCACGAGCTTTGGCACAGAGACCACAAAGAAGTTCAGCGTAGCAGAGATAGAGCATGCGCTTGAAGAGTTCTCAGAGGATGATTCATTTGGAATGGTGCTGCGTGCAAAGGGCATAGTTGAATGTGAGGATGGTCAGTGGATTCATTTTGATTATGTACCGGCAGAACCCAACGTGAGATTTGGAGCACCCGGTGTAATAGGACGTCTGTGCGTAATAGGCGCAGGAATCAACAAAGATAAAATCAAGGAGATATTCGGACTTTAATTCCGAGCAGAAATATGGAAATACCAGTATATTTGTTTACAGGTTTTCTTGAGGCGGGTAAGACGAGCTTCATAAAAGAAACTATGTCAGATCCCAATTTCAACGATGGTAAAAAGAAATATTTGATTATCACATGTGAGGATGGCGAGGTTGAATACGAGGCATCGGATTTTGCCGAAAACGTACATTTTGCTTCCTTTGCAGATCAGCAGTTGCTCACTCCCGATAGATTAAATGCTATGGTGAGACGCGCGGGCGCCGACGTTGTAATCGTAGAGTATAACGGTATGTGGACCATAGATGCGTTCTATAATGCATTGCCGGAAAACTGGATGGTTTATCAGGAAATACTTATTATTGATTCCACTACAATTAATAGCTACAATGCCAATATGCGTCAGCTTGTTGTTGACAAGCTTACCAGTTGTGAAATGGTAGTGTTCAACAGGTTTAAGCCCGAGTATGATAAGATGAACCTGCACAAAATTGTTCGCGGTGTATCCAAGAGGGCGAATATTTGCTATGAGGATATGGAGGGCGAGATCGAGTTTGATGACATCGAGGATCCATTGCCTTACGATATTAACGCGGACGTTATAGAAATAAAAGATGAGGACTTTGCGATATTCTACCGTGATATGACCGACGAGTTTGCAAAATACAAGGACAAGACGGTACGGTTTAAGGGAATAGTAGCGCTGGATTCATCACTACCAAAGGATAGCTTTGCCATTGGCAGACACATTATGACTTGTTGTGCGGATGATATAGCGTACAGGGGCGTTGTTGCAAAGGGTACCTGTAAACTCAAGCTCTCAACGAGAGATTGGGTTATTGCCGAGGGGAGACTTACCGAGGAATATTCAAAGCTGTACCGCGGTGTCGGTCCTGTGCTTTACGTAAAGAAGCTTGAGACGGCAGATAAGCCGAGTCAAGAGGTAGCTACATTTTATTGATGCTTTAATTACAGTCGATTTTAGGAGTAAAATATGAAAAACGAGGATGCAAAGTTCCCATTTTCAATGTACAAGGAAACAGGTAGCGGTAGAATAATAAACAGCAGATCTCATAAATCCTCTATGGAAATAGTGGAGATCACGTCTGGCAATGTAACTGTGCAGATCGGAACCGAGTTTATAGATGCTACTGCCGGAGATTTTCTCTATATTCCGCCAACGATGGTGTTTAGAGCCGATGCTGTGTCAGATAGTGCAACTATCCGAGGAATGATATTTGATATGTCCATAATAGAAGAGAACCTTGAGAACTTTGACAGCGAGGTTTTCTATATGTTTTACGTTCAGTCGAGAAAGAAAATCAGCGTTTTCGGCAAGGATCATCCCGTATATCATACCTTGGCGAGATTTATGCAGGAGTCTTACGACGAATATGCCGAGAAGGATATTTGTTACAAGCTTCCCATAAGAGCGAATATATACCATATGATGACAGCACTTTTAAGGTATTATTGCGGTAGCAAGGATGAGCTTGACCGAATGATATATCACAACGTGCTTCGTTTACGTCCCGTAATTGCTTATATCGATGAACACTTTAAGGAAAAGATATACATAGAAGAGCTTTCGGATATGATAAACGTATCGCCCGATTACTTTACCAAGATGTTCAAGGAGAGTATCGGTAAGACGCCCATCGATTATATCAACGGCATGCGAATAAATTACGCTATGGAGCTTCTTTGCTCGACAGATATTCCCATGTCGGACATAGCAGATAGCATAGGATTCTGTAACCCTAATTACTTCCACAAGATATTTAAGCAGTATATGGTGACCAGCCCTCTTGCGTATAGGAAGAGCACAAAATAATAAAAAAGTGTACGGATTTAATCGAGTGATGCTCCGTTTGGAGTATCGCACAAAAATCCGTACACCTTTTTATTATGCCGCTATTATTCCTTTTCTCTTATAACGGTGATTTCTTCCTCGCCACGCACGTATTTTTCTGTGACGATTACTTTTTTTACCGTCTTATCGGAGGGGAATTCATACATTGGCTTCATCATTATACCTTCAATTATCGCACGTAAGCCTCTTGCGCCTGTGTTTCTCTCAATTGCAAGATGTGCTATAGCGCGGAAGGCACCGTCCTCAAATTCAAGATCAATTCCATCAAGCTTGAAGAGCTTCTGATATTGCTTGTATAATGCGTTTTTGGGTTCTTTTATTATTCGCACAAGGGCATCCTCATCGAGATTGTCAAGTGAAACAATAACGGGTAGACGTCCGACAAGCTCGGGGATGAGTCCGTATTTTACAATATCGTGTGCCTCAACGTCCTTGTACGCTCCCTTTTCCGCCTTTTCCTTCTTTGTGATTCGCTCGCTCTCAAAGCCTATGCGCTGTGCGCCGCGACGGGCATCGATTATCGATTCAATTCCGTCAAACGCACCTCCGCAGATAAACAGAATATTTTTCGTATTTATCTGTATGAATTCTTGATTAGGATGCTTTCTTCCACCCTGCGGAGGAACGTTAGCCGTAGTACCTTCAAGGATCTTGAGCAATGCCTGCTGTACACCCTCACCTGATACGTCACGGGTTATGGAGCGGTTCTCACTCTTGCGCGAGATTTTGTCAATCTCATCAATGTATATAATACCGCGCTCGGCTTTATCAATGTCAAAGTCCGCCGCCTGTATAAGACGGAGGAGAATATTCTCGACGTCCTCACCGACGTATCCCGCCTCGGTAAGAGTCGTAGCATCTGCTATCGCAAAGGGAACACGGAAGCTTTTTGCCAGTGTCTGAGCGAGATAAGTCTTTCCGACACCTGTGGGTCCGAGTAGAAGTACGTTTGATTTTTGAATCTCAACCTCATCTTCTGCCTCGTCTTTTTTCTTGCTTTTTCTGTTTTTGTTTTCTTCGTCGATCGTGAATATTCTCTTGTAATGATTGTATACCGCGACGGCGAGAGCCAGCTTCGCATTATCCTGTCCTATTACGTGCTCGTCGAGCATATTCTTTATATCTATAGGACGCGGCAATGTCTCAAGTGAAAGTCCTACTCCCTCGTCATTATTGCTCGATACCTCATCGCCGAAATGCTCGTCAATGAAATCACAGCACAAGAAGATACAGCTATCGCATATATACGTCTTGCCGTCCTGCGCGGGAATGAGTACGCTTACTACGTCCTCACCTCTGCCGCAGAAAGCACATTTGCGAAGAATTCTGTTATTATTGTTAGGCATTTATCAGTCCTTCTTGGTGATTACTTTATCAATAAGTCCGTAAGCTACAGCCTCGTCAGCAGAGAGGAAATTATCTCTTTCGGTATCTCTCTCGATGTCGGCAAGAGGCTTGCCTGTATGCTCTGCGAGAAGGGCATTGAGCTTTGCACGGGTTTTGAGAATATGATCAGCGTGTATCTTTATATCAGACGCCTGACCCTGTGCGCCGCCGAGAGGCTGATGTATCATAATTTCGGCATTGGGCAGGGCAAGTCTTTTTCCCTTTGCACCGCCGGAGAGAAGAAAAGCACCCATTGAAGCCGCCATACCCATACATATAGTACATACGTCGCACTTGATGTAGTTCATGGTATCGTAGATTGCAAGGCCTGCGGATACTGATCCACCGGGACTGTTAATATAGAAGTATATATCCTTGTCGGGATCCTGTGCCTCGAGGAAGAGCATCTGTGCTACAACGAGAGAGGCGGTAGTATCGTTTACCTCATCGGTGAGCATAATAATTCTGTCGCTTAAGAGTCTTGAATATATGTCGTAAGCGCGTTCTCCGCCGGGAGTCTGTTCTATTACGTTTGGAACTAATGGCATTATAAATACCTCCTATAATCTTTGTATTAAATAGCCGACAATCCTTGTTATATCAGACTGTCGGCTATACCGCTCTTTATGAGCAAATAAATTCTAATAAGGTTTATTTGATTTTTGCGTTCGCCTTAACGAGATCCATAGCCTTGGAGGTGAGAAGGTCAGCCTTGATATCATCAGCATCAATCATCTTCTTAACCTCTTCTACATCAACCTTGTAGGTCTCGGCTATTCTTACGTACTCTGCATCGATTTCCTCAGCGGTTGCATCAAGCTTTTCAAGCTCTGCAATCTTTTCAAGAGCAAGTCTGATCTTAACCTGCTTTTCAGCCTGGGGACGAAGCTGCTCGCGAATGTTATCAAGAGTAAGGCCCGTGTACTGCATATAGGTCTTGAGATCAAGTCCGGAAGAACGGAGTCTTGTGTCATAGTCACGGAGATAGTTCTCGGTCTCAGTCTCAAACATAGGTTCGGGAATATCAGCTACAAGAAGTCCCATAAGTGCTTCTGCAAGGTTGTTCTCAACCTCTCTCTCAGCGTTGCTCTCAGCCTTCTCGGTAAGTTTAGCCTTTATATCAGCCTTGTATTCATCAACAGTATCGAATTCCGAAACATCCTTTACAAACTCGTCGTCAAGCTCTGGAAGCTGCTTAAGAGACTTAACTGTGCACTTAAATACAGCAGGCTTGCCCTTGAGGTCCTCTGCGGAGTAGTCCTCGGGGAAGGTAACGTTTACGTCAAACTCCTCATCGAGCTTCTTGCCAACGATCTGCTCTTCAAAACCGGGGATAAAGGAGTGCGAACCGATCTTGAGCTCATAGTTCTCACCCTTGCCGCCATCGAATGCAACGCCGTCAACAAATCCCTCAAAGTCAAGAGTGATGGTGTCGCCGTCAGCAACTGTTCCGTCATACTCCTGAAGGAATCTTGCGTTTCTATCTCTTACCTTGTCGATTTCAGCATTGATTTCATCGTCATTAACGTCTACAACGCTCTTTTCAACCTCGATGCCCTTATAGCCATCGATGCTTACCTCAGGCTTTACAAAGCCCTCTGCCTTGAGAACGATGTCACCGTCGGTAGATACGATATCGAACTTGGGATTACCTACTACAGCGTAACCGGACTCCTCAAGTGCTTCACCGAATGCTTCGGGAAGGCATGCATTGATAGCATCCTCAAAGAATACGTCCTTGCCGTAGAATGTCTTAATTACGTGCAGAGGTGCCTTGCCGGCTCTGAATCCTGGAACATTGATGGACTTAACGTTCTTCTTATATGCCGCAAGCTCTGCCTTTGCATAAACTTCCTTGCTTACTGAAAATTCGATAACGAAACCGTTCTTTTCGGTAAGCTCCTTTTTAATAAGGCTCATTGTTTTTCCTCCAAAGAATTACATTTATTTTAATATTATTATTGATTTTATAACCGTATTATTTTACAATAATTTTCCGTGTTTGTCAAGGTGTTTATGGAATATTGACGAAAAACTTTGTAATAAGTGTCACAATTTTACTATTTTAGGGATAAATTCAATATGATCTGCGGAAATCAGCGTCATTTTTATACCGTCGTATTCAAACGTATCCGGCTCTGCATAATTTCCGTGTATGTGTCCGAAATACAGATTTTTTATTTCGTATTCCTTGAGAATTTCCATAAGCTCGTCACATGCTTTTCCGTTCCAATAAGGAGGGAAGTGCATAAAGACTATTATTTCCTTATCGGGTGAAGCTGATTTCAGCTTGCGTGCTTCATCAAGGCTTGTCTTGAGGCGAAGTGACTCACGGCGAACGAGCTTGTCAAAGTCCACGTTGTCAGGTGCGTTTTGTGCATCCTCGTCTTGATACCATCCGCGTGTGCCGGCTATTATATATTCGTTGGTTTCATAAGCGTTGTTGAAGAGAAACGAGATGGTATTTATATTGTGCTTTTCAAATAACTGTCGGTGCTTACGCATAGTGCACCACCAAAAATCGTGGTTGCCCTTACCGAGTATCTTTTTTCCGGGCAGTGAATCTATAAACTTCAGATCCGACACCGCCTCCTCAAGCGAGAGAGCCCAAGAGATATCTCCGGGAATAACTACGGTATCATCATCTGTAATCAGACGTTGCCAATTATTTTTAATTCTCGTCATATATCCGTCCCATCTGCGGCCGAACACCTCCATCGATTTATTGGTGGAGTCGAGGGTCGACAGATGCAGATCGGCGATAACGTATAGCGACATATATTTCTCCGAAACTGTATAATCTGTGTTGTTGATGGGTATTATAATTATGCAAGCCCCGCTTGCAGAAAAGAGAAAATAGGATGAACGAAAAGATGCAAAAGAACGAATGTAAGAACGATGCCTCAAAGCGCATTAAGGGTGTTATGTGCGATGTAAAAAACTGTGCATATCACGATGGCGCAAATGAGTGCTATGCCGGAAGTATCTGCGTAGGTCCTTGCGAAGCAAGTTGCTCCGCAAACACGTCCTGCGCCACATTCAAGCCAAAGGAGTGTTAATCATTCCTTGGCAAATTTTCTTACCGAATTCCGCATATCTGCGGTCGAAAGCATCTCGGTGTGAATGATTTTCTTCCCGCTGAGGTTTTTCAAGGGAAGAGGACACTCCCACTTTGTTAAGGCTTCGAGCTCTGTAAGTGCGGATAACTCGTTTACAGGATTTTTGTCGGTAAGTGAGGTGTATACGTCGGCTGCAAATTTGTATGCCGATGCCGTAGAGACGGTAAGAATTTTTCTCTCTGCCTTGTTTTCCCTCATATACGCGTACGTTGCTGAAGCAGCAACTGCGGTGTGCGGGTCAATAAGGCAGTTTTTATTTTCAAAAATAGCCTTTATCGTGGCAGACGTCTGTTCTTCGTCAGTGTAATATGCCACGAAGTCCTCATTTATCCTTGCGAGGTCATCCGACGTAAGCCTATAGCTTCCGGAGCTTGCAAGCTCCCTCATATATTCTCTCGTTTTATCAGCGCCGAGCATTACGAACAAAAGGCGCTCGAGATTTGAGGAAATCAGTATATCCATTGATGGGGACATAGTAGTGTGGAATTCGCGATTTTTGTTGTATATTCCCGTGTTGAAGAAATCTGTTAATACGTTGTTCTTGTTCGATGCGCAAATCAGCTTTCCAACGGGGAGTCCCATTTGTTTAGCGAGATAGCAGGCAAAAATATTGCCGAAGTTACCCGTAGGCACACATACGTCGATGCGGTCACCGAGAGCTATGTGTCCCGACTTTACCATATCGCAGTATGCGGACACGTAGTATACTATCTGCGGAACAAGTCTGCCCCAGTTGATAGAGTTTGCGCTGGATAGAAATACCCCATAGCTGTCAAGCTCGTCTTGAAGCTCTTTATCCGCAAATATCATTTTGACACCACTTTGAGCATCATCAAAGTTGCCTGCAATTCCTCCGACGGATGTATTACCGCCGCCTTGTGTCTGCATTTGCAGCTTCTGAACCTTACTGACTCCGTCAACAGGGTAGAATACCTTGATTTTAGTATACGGTACGTCACAATAGCCCTCAAGTGCGGCTTTACCCGTATCGCCGGAGGTTGCTACCAGAATCAGCGCCGTTCTGTTTTCGTTGCACTTTTTCATTGCGCGTACAAAAAGGCGCGGCATTATCTGTAATGCCATATCCTTAAATGCGCAAGTTGGTCCGTGCCATAATTCAAGCATAAACGTGCCGTCGTGCATATCGGTGAGCTTGGCAGGGAAATCGTTAAATCTCTCGGGAGAATATGCCTCCTCGGCATCTGCAAGAAGCTCATCATAGGTATAATCTGTCAGATATTTTGAAAGTATTTTTGCCACCCGCACAGGATAGGCATCGTTTGCCATTTCTGCTATCTCAGCCAACGAGAGCGAGGGAACAGTGTCGGGCATAAACAATCCGCCGTCACTCGCAATACCCGTTTTAATGGCGTATGCAGAAGAGACCCCTGCGTTGTCTATACCTCTTGTACTTATGTATTTCAATTTATTTATCTCCCAAAAACCGCTGATTTTATTGTAATATACGATTGATATTACTGACGGTTTTGTTTTTGATACGCCGTGTTAATATTAAATGAATTTTGTAAATGTTTAATTTCTGCCACAGAATATCCGCGTTTATTTTTATTTACCAACACTTCGATGATATCTAAACTCTTTTTCTTTTTCGTTCGGTTGAAGGCAATATAGCTTTTTGCCGCGCTGATTATCGACCGTTGCTTTTTCGGATCTACCGCTGAGGCAGGCCTCGGTTCGTTCGGTGACTGATTGCCGACCGTCCTCGTCTTTATCTCTATGAATGCAACGGTACTGCGGTTTTCTGCAATAATGTCTATTTCGTGGTTATTGGAAACGAAATTTCTTTTGCGAATTCTATATCCGTGGCGTCTCAAATATCTTGCCGCCGCCCGTTCTCCATATCGACCGAGCAACGCTTTTTCCGTCTTTATCTGCAGAATTTTCATAGATTATTTTTCAAGAAATTTGAGGAATGTCTTTCTGTGTATGGGGGAGGGACCAAACTCTCTCACCGCATCCATATGCTCTTTGGTAGGGTAACCCTTGTGCCTTGCTATTCCATACATAGGATATTGCTTATCGAGCTCTATACATCCTCTGTCACGTGTCACCTTTGCAAGTATTGATGCTGCGGCAATGGAATAACTCTTGGCATCTCCCTTTACAACGGTTTCCGTAGGTATCTCAAATCCGCGTGAGCAGTTACCGTCAATCAGGGCAAAATCTGCTTTTACTCCGAGCTTGTCCACGGCACGCCTCATTGCAAGCATAGAAGCGTTGAGTATGTTATATTCGTCTATCTCCTCGGGAGTACATTCGGCTATGCCGTAAGCGATTGCCTTTTCGATAATCACGTCGTACAAGGCATCTCTCTTTTTTTCGGTGAGCTTTTTTGAGTCGTTAAGACCGTCTATAACAAGGTCGCGGGGAAGTATAACCGCGGCGGCAACTACCGGGCCGCAGAGAGGACCTCTGCCTGCCTCGTCACATCCGCATACCGCTATGTATCCCTCGTCATAATGCTTGTTTTCATAATCAAAGCTTGGCATAGTACCCCTCGCAATGCTTAATTTTTGGCTTTTCAAGTGAAATGCGTCCGATTTTTCCCGAGCGGAATTCCTCAAAGAGCATTTCAGCAGTCCTTTGATGATTAATTTCGCCGCCGGAAATAAGGAATCCGCGTTTCCGTCCTACCAGCTCGAATAAATCGTATGAGTCGAGTCCGTCAACATCTTCTTCTGTGAGCTTGTATCTCGTCATAAACTGCTTTGGAGAAACCTCTATCAATCGGGAGCACATTATCATAGCCAACTCTTCAAGGTCGAGTATCTGGTCGCGGATTGCTCCTGTCATAGCGAGATTTTGACCTACTGTTTCGTCCTCAAATTTAGGCCAGAGTACACCGGGCATATCTAAGAGATCGAGCCCTATAGATGTAGGTACCCATTGCTTGTTAAGTGTTACTCCGGGACGGTTTTCAACCTTTGCCTTTTTGCCTCCGGCAAGCTTGTTGATCAATGATGATTTTCCAACGTTGGGAATACCGACTATCATTGACTTCAGCTTTCTGCCGTTCATACCTTTTTCTCGGTATCGCTCCAGTTTGTCATTCATTACGCGCTTTACCGCCTCTGCGAGCGCATCTATTCCGGCACCGGTGTTGTTATCAATAACAACGGCAGTGATACCGCTTTTTTTATAGTGCTCAACCCACATTGCGGTTATATCCGGGTCCGCAAGTGCTGATTTTGTAAGCACACATATCTTGGGCTTTTCTCCAAGCAACTGTTCAATCTCGGGATTTTTTGAGCTATATGGTATTCTCGCGTCAAGAAGCTCGAGGACAAGGTCTACCTGTGGCAGACACTCCTGCATGAGCCTCTTGGTTTTTGCCATATGCCCGGGAAACCATTGAATAGGGTTTGAAGACATATTATTCCTCTCTCGTTCACGTAGAACCTATTTTAATCAACTGTTCCGAATTTGTCGAATGGGTAGAATCTGAGGACCACTTTTCCAATCACCGCATCCTCGTGTATAGTGCCTATGGCTCTTGAGTCCTTGGATACGTTTCTGTGGTCTCCCATAACAAATATCTCGTCCTTTGGCACGGTTATTTCGTAATAACGTCCTTTGTCGTCAATTCCGGAATCTGTTACTATGGGAAGCAGCACCTCATTCGGTACTGTATCATACGTATAGTCCGAGGACAACGGGCTGAAGAAATCTTCTGTGTAAACGTACGGCTCGTCAAGCTCTTTTCCGTCTACGTAAACCGCATCGCTGTAGAATCTTACAGTCTGTCCCTCGGTTGCTATTATTCTTTTAACTATCGGTTGCTTTAACTCTGTAGACTTATCCTGTACTACGACAATATCTCCGTTGTCGGGCTCGTAGAGGAAGCTGCGCAGTATAAGCTTTTCATCATCCTTCAGTGTTTTATCCATAGAACCTCCATCTACGATGGAATATCTGAAGAAGAATGATGTTACGATGAATACTGCGGCAAGAGTGAAGACAAACAGTTCAACAAAATCAAAGATGTTGTCGATTACCCTCGGCTTTTCATCTGATTTTTTATCAGTGCCTTTTCCCGTTTTCCTGTTACGTGCAACCGATTTTGATTCGGCAGGGGATTTTGTGTCCGCATCTTTGTCGGCCGCATCTGTATCGGCAGGATGTGCATCGGAGGACACGTCGGAATTGTCTTCCGTATTTTCAACGTGTGAATCCTGACCGTCATCGTTGACCGACACGTCTGTTTCCTGCGAGTCATACGCCATATCCGTATTAATCTCGCTGTCAGCTTCTGTGAGAATTTCGCCATCAGCACCGTCGTCAGCATCTTCGATTATTATATCGTCTTCCGCTTCGACATTTTGGGAACTCTCACGTGTTACCTCACTGTCTATAAGCTCGATGAGTAATGTATTTTCATCGGCGGTTGAGGAAATCTCCTCTGTAATCATTTCTGTATGAGTTTTTGAATCTTCCGCGCTATCGTCAATCGGAAGGGAATTTTCATTCATGACATCGTTGTCATTTGACGTATATTTCAAGCGTACACCGCCTTTCGCACATAATATCTCATTATCAATTTTAACATATAAAAAATAAAATTACAATACTTACGCGAAATATTTTCGCGCTATGCCTTGTATTTTGAGATTATAAAATAAATTTCAATTTTTTTCGCAAAAGCTATTGATTTTCAACAAAGTTTGTGATACAATATCTACAACTGTGCGTATGCCTATTTGCATACAATGGTGTATTTTCAGAACAGTCCTCTGCACGCTCTGCACGAATGTTCGTAGTATAAGGAGGGCCAAATAATGGAAAAGATCCAGGCTTTTGTAAATGAGCAGTTGAAGACTGAGGTTCCTCAGTTCAACATTGGTGATAGCGTAAAGGTTTACGTTCGTATCACAGAGGGAGAGAAGACAAGAACACAGATGTTCGAGGGTACCGTTATCGCTAAGCATGGCGGCGGAATCTCCGAGACATTCACAGTAAGAAGAGTATCTTACGGTGTTGGCGTTGAGAAGACTTTCCCCATCCATTCTCCCAACGTTGAGAAGGTTGTAGTATTCCGCGAGGGTAAGGTTCGTCGTGCGAAGCTCTACTATCTCAGAGGTAGAGTAGGCAAGGCGGCTAAGGTTAAAGAGAAGAAATAATCTCTCCACCGCATATAAAAATGACCGCTTTTCAGCGGTCATTTTTATCTTCACGGCATATTTTTGAGGTTGTTATGCCATATTTTCACTTAGCTTTTCTCCACCGAGAATGTGGAAGTGCAGATGCTTCACAGATTGACATCCGTCATCACCGATGTTAGTAACAACTCTGTATCCGTTGTCGAGGCCCAGCGACCTTGCGATTTCTGGAATAGTTGCGAATATGTGGGCAATCACGTCCTTGTTGCTTTCGCATATTTCGTCAACCGAAGAAATATGCACCTTGGGAACAATGAGGCAATGTACCTTTGCCTGAGGGTTAATATCGAGGAATGCATAGCATTTTTCGTCCTCGTAGACCTTCTTTGAGGGGATATCCCCGTTAATTATAGCGCAAAATAAACAATCCATTCTGTTTCTCCTGTATAAATAGTATCGATATACATATTTTAACATATATCGGTGCGAAATTCAATATAAATATCAATTAAGGTGACAAAAATGCATCATAAAAATTACACCTTACCAATATATCCCGTCGAAAAAGACGTCTGGGATACTATATCCTCCTCCCAAAAGCCGATAGTAGTCTACGGAATGGGTAACGGAGCCGACAAGCTGATAAGCAGATTTGAAAAATATAATATAACAATTTCGGATTTCTTCGCCTCTGACGGATTTGTAAGAGGACACCATTTTCACGGAATGATAGTAAAGTCATTCAGCGAGATTAAAGAAACGTATGAGGATTTTATTATAGTTCTGTCCTTCGCATCAAACAGAGAAGAAGTACTGACTATGTTAGAAGAAATAGACAGAGGATACGAAATGTACGTACCCGATATGCCCGTTGCCGGAGATGAGTATTTTGACAGGGAATTCTATAATGCCCATTATGATGAAATACTTTCGGCATACAATTCGCTTGACGACGATATCTCACGGCATATATTCGCTGCTGTAATTAATTACAAGCTCACAGGCAAAATGTCATATCTTATGGATGCTTACGTCAGTAAGGACGAATTGTACCGAGAGTTGAACCGTACGCCCATAATCCGTATGATAGACGCAGGGGCATATAACGGTGATACCGTGAGAGAAGCGGAGCAGTATTTCGACGGGCTGGGAGAGGTTATAGCAATAGAGCCTGATCCGCGAAATTTCAAAAAACTTCAGAAATATGCGGAGAATTCCGCCGTAACGGTCCGACCTATAAATGCGGCAGTCTGGGATAGAGTTGGCGAGGGCGAGCTGATGTCAGCAGGAAACCGTAACTCCTCTATATCATCCACCTCGTCGTATAAGTACAAGGATACCGACGTTTCGCTTATATCGATTGATTCACTTTCGACAAACGTCGATTTTATAAAGTACGATGTTGAGGGGGCAGAGTTTTTTGCACTTAAGGGCTCGTCGAGCACTATTGAAAGATGCCATCCGGCAATGCTTGTTTCCGTGTATCACAGAAGCTCCGATATATTTGAAATAATAAACTACCTTAAGCGAGAATACCCATTCTATAAAATGTTCTTACGCAGACTGCGGTGCGTTCCCGCGTGGGAAATTGACCTGTTGCTCTTTGATACTTGAAAAAAGGCAATCGGTATGCTAAAATGTAATTAATACTACTGAATAAAAGGTAACGAAAAATGAAAAGACCTGAGCTTTTGTCACCAGCCGGTAATTTTGAAAAAATGAATGCGGCGATTTTATACGGTGCAGATGCCGTGTATCTCGCAGGCGAGACATTCGGTATGAGGGCTGCGGCTGACAATTTTACGATAGAAGAATTGGCAGAGGCGACTCTCTATGCGCATGAGAGAGACGTAAAGGTGTACCTTACGGTCAACACCATGCCACGAGAAAATGAGTACGCTCTGCTCAAAAAATACTTTGACAAATTAAAAAATATAAATATTGACGCTCTTATAATCGCTGATGTAGGCGTGCTTATGCTCGCCAAGGAAATGCTCCCCGAGAAAGAGATACACATATCTACTCAGGCATGCTCTGTATCCTCGGCTGACTGTCGTGCATGGTATTCACTTGGAGCTAAAAGAGTGGTTTTGTCACGTGAGCTGACGCTTGAAGAAATTAAGACAATAAGAGCAAACGTACCGGAAAATCTCGAGATTGAGTGCTTTGTTCACGGCTCAATGTGTATATCATATAGCGGAAGATGTCTGCTCTCCAACCATATAGTTTCGCGAGATGCAAACAGAGGAATGTGTGCGCAGCCTTGCCGTTGGAATTATACGGTAAGGAGCTATGAGATAACCGAGGAGAAGCGTCCCGACTGTGTGATGCCTATTGAAGAGATTAACGGTGAAACGTTTATTATGGCAAGTCGCGACACCTGTACTATCGAGCATATACCCGAGCTTATTGAGGCAGGTATTAACTCCTTCAAGATAGAGGGAAGAATGAAGTCCGCGTATTATACTGCTGTGGTTACTAATACCTACAGAATGGCTTTTGATTCTTATTTCAGCGGAGAGTATAAGTATGATCCGCGTTGGTACCGTGAGCTTGAATCCGTAAGCCACAGAGATTACCACACAGGATACTATTTCACCGATTCTCATAAGGATGCCAATGTTGCAAGCACTACAGGATATCTTAAGGAGAAAGCATATCTTGCCGTCGTGACTTCATATAATGAAGATACACAGGAAGCGTATCTCACTCAGAGAAATAAAATGCTGAAGGGGGATAGCATTGAGCTTCTCACTCCCGGAAGCGTAGGCGTGCCGCTTAGTGTAGGAGAGCTTTACGATGAGAATCACAATCCCATCGAGTCAACACCTCACCCGTATATGTCGTTTTATATGAAAGTGCCGTTTGCGGTGAAGCCGGGTGATATCATCCGCGCAGTTTAAGGAGCTTTTATGAAGGAATTTATTGAAATATTAAAGGTTTTATTCCTCGGAATAATAGAGGGAATTACCGAATGGCTTCCAATCAGCTCTACGGGACATATGATACTTGTAGATGAATTCTTGCAGCTTAACGTGTCCGACGGATTCAAGGAGATGTTTTTGGTTGTAATTCAGCTTGGAGCAATTTTGGCAGTGCCCATTATGTTCTGGGATAAGCTCTTTCCGTTCTCAAAGAAAAAGAGCAAGGAAGAGAATGGTCGTATCTGGCAGCTATGGTTAAAGGTTATAGTAGGCGTTATTCCTGCCGGAATTCTCGGAGTCCTGCTCGATGACTTCTTTGACAAGTATTTTTATAATTTCATAACTGTGGGAATAACACTTTTGATTTACGGTGTAGCTTTTATAGTTATTGAAAAGGTGAAGGGAAATAAGCCTGCACGTATAGACAGTGTGTACGATATAACGTACAAGGATGCGGCAATAATAGGGTGTTATCAAATGCTATCTCTTATTCCGGGAACGTCACGTTCGGGCTCGACAATTCTCGGCGGAATGCTCACCGGAGTTTCCAGAGCGGCTTCGTCGGAGTTTTCATTCTTTATGGCAATACCGATAATGCTCGGAGCATCGCTTCTCAAAATACTTAAGTTTGGGTTGGACGGTTTTACGGCAAGCACGTTTGAGATAATACTCCTGCTTATCGGAATATCCGTTTCTTTTGCAGTGTCGGTGGTAGCTATAAGATTCCTTATGGACTTTGTCAGAAAGCACGATTTCAAGCCGTTTGGTATATACAGAATAGCACTTTCTGTAATAGTTATCGGCTATTTTATAATTAAAACAATATGGTAAAAAAACATCCTGTCGAGCATTTACTCGACAGGATGTTTTTATATAATTGAGCGATAATTTTTAGCAGAATTCGATTTTTCCATCTCCGCCTATTGCAGATATTCTGGCAAGAGGCTCAACGCGGTAGCCCATATTTCGGATTTCATTGCCGCCACCACTATACGATTTCTCGATGGCTATGCCACATCCAACAACCTCCGCACCGCTCTTTTTACAAAGAGATATCAACGCCTTCATTGCGCTGCCGTTTGCTAACAGGTCATCGATTATAAGCACTCTGTCATTGGGAGATAAGAGCTTCTTCGACACAACGACGTCATAGGTGTGTCCGTGTGTAAATGAAACAACCTTGGTTGAATACAGCTCGGTGGACGGAGCTGCAGAACGGGATTTTTTAGCAAAAAGAACAGGTACCTTGAAATAGGTTGCCGTAATGCAGGCAAGCCCGATTCCCGACGCCTCAATGGTCATAATTTTGGTAACGTTGGCATCCTTGAATTTTTCATACCATTCAGCCGCACAGGCCATAATAAGCTCTGTGTCTATCTGATGGTTAAGAAAGCTTTCGACCTTAAGCACCTCACCGGGAAGTACAGTGGCTTCCTTGAGTATTCTTTCTTCGAGCATTTTCATAATTTCAACTCCTATTCTGATATTATTTTAATTTTGATTAATCATTTATACGTGACCAGTCGATTGGATTGAGTCTATTTTCCACAAGGAAAGCGTTTGCCTTGCTGAAATGCTTTGAGCCAAAGAAGCCGGCAAATGCAGACAATGGACTCGGGTGCGCACATTCCAGCACAAGATGACGGGGGGTTGTTATAAGTGATTTTTTTGCTCTCGCATTTCCGCCCCACAGCATAAAGACAACGGGTTCGTCTTTTTCGTTCATGAGCGAGATGATTTTATCTGTAAGCACCTCCCAGCCTTTTCCTTTATGGCTTTGAGGAGTGGCCTCACGTACTGTGAGCGTAGTATTGAGCAATAGCACACCCTGACGCGCCCAGCCTACGAGCTCTCCGCAAGGTGGGGGAGCAATTCCGAGGTCGTCGTTCAATTCCTTAAAAATATTTTTGAGCGACGGTGGGAGTGGAGTGCCACGCTTAACGGAAAAGCATAGACCGTGTGCCTGTCCTTCACCGTGATACGGATCCTGTCCGAGAATAACCACACGCGCATCCTTATAGGATGTATATTTCAGGGCATTAAAAATATCGTTCATTGGCGGATATATTTTCTTTGAGAAATACTCCGTTTTCAAGAACTCTCTTAATTGGAGATAATAGCTCTTTGTGAACTCGTCGGATAAGAGCAAATCCC
>JAZNHE010000016.1:0-3923 GCA_045576795.1 Eubacteriales bacterium
TGGATGTGTCCGGTGAAGAGAAGAAAAATTTGACCGTAGAGCAGCTTCTGAATTTGTTCAGCAAGGCAAGCGGCTCTGATGAAGCAAACGATAAGCTTCTGCTTTCCTAATGAAATAAAAACGAGGGACGAAGAGTCCCTCGTTTTTTGTTACATTTTCGCGTATTTCGCTACAATTTCGTGCATGGCGGAGAATTGCGCTTCCATATCCTGCACCAGCTTGAACTGAGTGCGGCAGCGATCCAAATTCTGCTCCGGATAATGGATGCGGAAGTAGTGGTCACCGTCCAAGTAGTCCGTGAGGAAACGCATGCCGCATTCCAGGGTCATCAGCTTTGCACCCCAGGGCAGATAGTTCAGTTCCTCCTGGGTGAGGGAGCCCCGGGCACCCTTCAGGAAACCTCGGGTATAGGCTTCGTAGAGATCTAAGTCGAAGTTGACCTTGCTTAAATCCTTTTCATCCTCTCGGCTGTGGTTGGCGCCAAATCGGATGGAATCACCGAAATCATTGATGGATAGACCGGGCATGGTGGTATCCAAATCAACAACGCAAATACCTTCGCCGGTTTCCCGGTCGAACAAAATATTATTGAGTTTGGTGTCATTGTGGGTGACCCGCAGGGGGAGCTTGCCGTCCCGCTGGGCTTGCAACACCACAGAGCAGTCGGCTTTTCTTGCCATGATGAAGTCGATTTCCGGCTGAACGGAAGCAGCACGGCCCATCTTATCCGCCTCCAGCGCAACCAGGAACTTGCGGAAACGGTCTTCGGTGTCGTGGAACTTAACGATGGTTTCATGGAGGGTATCAGCAGGGTAGTCCTGAAGCATATACTGGAATTTGCCGAAGGCATAGGCGGAGGCTTCAAACAACTCCGGGGTGGCAGACTGATAGCACTCCGTATTTTCGATAAAATGAGTCAACCGCCAGACCTTTCCGTTGCTGTCAGTATAAAAAGACTTGCCGTCCTTGGTTTTGACCAGATTCATGGTTTCCCGCTGGGGATTTCCGCCATCGGCAGCAATGGCTTTTGCCAGATAGTCGGTGATACCCACCATGTTTTCCATCAATTGCATCGCGTGGGGAAAAGCGGCAGAGGATAGACCCTGCAGAATAAATCGAACACAGTCGCCGTGTTGAGACTGGCAAATCACGCAGAAAGTATCGTTAATATGTCCCTGACCGTAGCGATCCGCACCTATTAGGGGGGAAGGAAAGTCATAGGCGGCCAGCACCTCTGCCAAAACAGGGGTGTCCGGGCTTGAATGAAGATTTTTCATATATAGTTCCTCGCGAAAATTCTTTGTAGATAGATTATAAGAGAGGATTCGAAAAAAATCAATTTTTTTTACATGCATCCATTATTTTGTTTAAATTGGTAAAAACTTCATAGTATATGGAATGTTAGGAAATAAGGAATCCCCTCCGCCAAGGCAGAGGGGATATAGGGGGAACTTATGCGCCCAGCAATCATGCTTTTATATGATGGGCGCTGAAGAATATCCTTCATAGCGAAAGTGTTTAATAAAAGAATCGTCACCGATCACAGCTTTTAACTCGGCCCTTTCGACGATTGCTCCGTTGCCGCTCTCATCGTAAAGATAGTACATATCATCGCATTTATATCCCGGTTCGGATCCTGCGAACTTGTTGGGATGTTTATAACACCACATAACCCGGATAATTCCGTAAACTTTACCATCTACCTTACGGTAAGCACCACTTGCATTTGCGTGAACAAGAAGCATTTCCTCTGTGATTTCGATATGAGGGGGAACAAGCTCAAACAATTCCATGTTTGCAAGAGCGTCGCCAATTTTGGGGACTTTTCCAAGATCCTCTTCGGTATAAATTTCACCGCGCCTGTTTACGTTGCCATTCTCGCCAGGATACCCATTGATCGTAATTCTCTCGTCTGTTATGAATCCGTTGACAATGCGGGTATAATCTGCGACAACCCGATCGACTCCAAGATCCAGATAATAAACAAACACATTTGACTCACTCGGCTCTAAATATGCCATGATTTCCTTTGCTTCATCCGATATGAATACATCATCAACTGTTACGTAATTATATATTTCAGGGGAAACATGCTGATTGTTTTCATCCTTGGCAAGCGCAAGGATGTTTGATTTTACCTCTGCAATCGTTGAATTGCGAGAAGCCGGATAATAGGAATAATAGGGATCCGTTTTGTCAAGCAGCCTATCGATATAATTGTAATTTTCAAAATACTTGGATGTATAGTAATCGGTATTATCCCAAAAGCTATCGTCAACCCTTCCGTCGTTGAAGGCAATCACAGAACCGTAGCCGAGATCGTCTACCCATAGAGAAAACATGTTGGAAAAATAATCAATTCTACTCTGTGTGCCGTTGATAAGCGCATAGTTTTCCATGCCTATTTGATTAAGGGACATAATGAAACACTCGTAGTCCTCAAATACGGTTGTATCATAATGAGAATAGCGCAGGAATATTTCTTCGGGAAGTCCATCTCCGCGGATCGGATCAACGACACGCAGTTTTGCTACATGGTATGGCTTATAATATGAATCATGGGAATCCGTATAATAATAGGTGTCAGGCAGGACCTCGATAATCTCGGCCTCGATCACTGTCTGCACCTCGAAACCAGGGAGAATTATATCTGGCATGACTTCACCTTCAGATGAAGTATCGCCGTACACAAGGGCTGGTAAGCCTGTAATCTTACTGCCGGGCCTCATGGTGGAGATTGACGGCGCATCATGAATAGAAGGGTTATTACCCAAATCATGCAGCGTTGCCGCAATGGCGACCGCGCTTAAAATCAGAACAAGACAGGCCGCGATTGCACCGAAGCGAAGATACATGCGTTTGGTGCTTTTCTTTTCTTTCTTTAAATTTGTTTTGGCATACACTTTGTCTTTGATTGCGGAAAGTGTATCGGCAGAAATATCGGACGCAGCATTTTGGGCGACGAGGGTTTCAATCTCGTTTGCAGTTGCTTCGTCGAAAATATTATGTAGTGTCTTTTTCATGCCTCATTACCTCCAAACTGTTTGCGAAGTTTACTTAAGGCTCTGTGGGTTCTGGTATCGACATTCGACACGGTTAGTCCGACTGCTTTGGCAATCGCTTTTGAAGATTCTCCGTAATAATATTTACGGAAGATAATACTCGAATCCGGTTCGCCAAGATCTTCGACTGCTTTGATAACTGCGCGCCGAAGTTCCTCGTCAGCAAGTTCGCTGTCGATCATCAGGTCATCTGCTACCTGTAAAAGGGACTGCTCATCGTCAAGAGAGAGGCTGCCCTCAAAACTTCGCTTTTTGGCAACATTGATCGCATGGTTACGCGCGATCACGCACAGATAGGATTTGATGCTTGATCGACTGGGATCATAGTCAGACAGCTCCGTATAGAATTTGCAGAATACCTCTGCCACACAGTCTTCAATGTCGGATGATACGTAATAAGAATTATCAAGCTTGCCTTTGACAACAGCATAAACGAGACCTGTGTACTGATTCAATAGTTGTTCCATCCCAGCGTTCGGGTCTTTATGTAGTAGTCGCAGTAACTTGCCGTCTTCCATATTCTCACCTCGTTTTGAATCGATTCACTATTTAATACAATCGAAAAGGGAAAATCTTACATGTTTCTCAAAAGAATTATAACATATTTTTAGAGAAAATGTAAGGGCTAACTCTGTATACTTATACGCTACATAGTGAATATTTATAGGATAATTTAACCAAAATCAGTGTAAAAAAGCAAAGAAATAAGGCATATTGCAGAAATTAAAACAAATGTCTTCCGGGTGTTGACAACTTGGTTGGGCGGGTGTATAATCCTATGCATAAATATTAATAATTTCTGGCAAGAAATTGGGAGGCAATATTATGAACAAAGAAAATATCAAAAAAGTCGTGCTTGCA
>JAZNHE010000017.1:0-2092 GCA_045576795.1 Eubacteriales bacterium
CCCTGCACGGCGTAACCGCCCGCCTTATCGTAAGGCTCGGGAGAGTTTATATAGTCCTCGATCTCAGCGTCGGTCATTTCATCGAAAATCACGCGCGTCTCGCCGGCTCCCATATATTCCTTGCCGCCGAACGCAAGATAAAGACCGCTGACCACCGAATGAGCCCTGCCGGAAAGCATTCCGATCATTCTGCGCGCGTCACTTTTATCGTGGGGCTTGCCCAAAAACTCACCCTCGGCAAAAACAAGCGTATCGCTTGCGACTATAAGACAGTCGTCACCGACCTGAGCCTTCACTGCCCTGCCCTTGATCGCCGCCAGCGCGCTTACTCTCTCGCAGGGGTCGGGGATATCACAGCTTTCGTCGGCATCGGCTACTATTACGTCAAATTTCAGTCCGAGATTCTCTAATATTTCTTTTCTTCTCGGCGATTTTGAGGCTAAGACAATTCTCATTCTTATATAAACTCCACTCTTTCGGGCAGACTTACCCATATTATTACTCATTATACATTATAACACAAAGGCAGGGCAAATTCAAGTCCAAACTATGAAGATTTTTATATAATTTTGCCGATTTTCATCAAAAAGAGGACTGCGCAAAGGCAGCCCTCTTAATATTTGTAAAAAATTATTCGGTCGTGGGTATATCGTCTCTGTTGTAGAAAATCAGCGTGCCGTTTAAGTATGCTTCAATATCCTCATCAACGAGAACGACTATTCCGTTCGGCAAAATATAGCTACCGTTAGCGGAAACCTTGGTTATTGCCGTCGGCAAGACCATTGCGTTATCCTTATTAAGATCGATCAATCTGCCGCATGCCATACAATTCGCATATCTGCCGTTGACGATCTCCGAGCTTTTTATAAAGTGGGATTCGTTAGCGGAATAACCGCAATCACAAGACTTTATATGGAACATACTGTTTTTGTCGGTATACGTGTATGTATGCGAGTGAGGATATTGCAATCCGCAGTCGGCACACTCTCCACCTATCCATCTATGCTCTTCTAAAAATGAATAGTTCAACCCGAGAACGTTGTTAGTTACCACGTGGTGGGTTCCTCCCGTTACGGGCACCGCGGAATAATCTTGTTCGGCAATAGCAGAAAAAGGCATAACTTTTCTACAATATTTGCACTTGTAATAGTCCTTGTCCCCATAGCTCGCTACTGCCATCATATTGCCGTCCGATAGCTCGTGTTCTCCATTACAAGCACCGTAAGTATCGTATGTATATCCACTCAAATCGGTGACATATTTCACACCGTTACAGATCGAGCATATCAATTTGTAGGTTCCGTCACTTTGCAATCCCGCATTGAGCCATTTATGGTCTGAGTCGGTATGAAAACCGCGAGTTATTGCTACTCCGGCGATGTCTTTGTATGTTATGTCTGAGCAATGTGTTTCTATAGTACCACCATAACCCATCAAGACTTCTTCATGATGATAATTATACTTATTTACAAATTTCATATTTACAGGATTACACATGTGGGATGCATCAAGATCAATTAGCCCAAGCACATGTCCCATCTCATGAGCACCGGTCTTTTGTTTGATCGCATTCGCTTCCGCCGGGGTACAAGTACTGTTAATATAAAAATAATCTACATTTACTGTCATCAAAAATTCAGAATAATGCTTATTATTATCTATGCCAACCTCAGAATAAACCTCGCTGTTCTGAACATAACTGGTTCGAGCAATAATCTTTCCCATATCTGTTGCAAAACTAATTGTTATATTACACTCTTCATCATTGGGATCAGCTTCAACTATATTGATTATTTTATTTTTTGTAATGGTTCCGTCAGGATTGTAAGAATAGAAATATACATTATTCCATTTTTTCATACTGTTTGCGTACGCGGTTTTGATGCGATCTATAACCGTTTCGGTTATAGATGGATTATCCCATATGATACTATCTTCCGGTATTTCTTCAAAACGATAGGTTATCGTGCTTTCATTATGGTCGTAATGCATAGAAATTGTTGGCCAGCACAGCGGCAAAACCACCTTAAAAAACTCCGTACCCATACCGGCTCCGTCGAGATGAGCAGCCTCCAAAAGACTCTTGGGCAGC
>JAZNHE010000018.1:0-4154 GCA_045576795.1 Eubacteriales bacterium
CTCTTCGGGAATGGGTGCGGGACCGTGGTTAGGTCCTTTGGCAACTACACACATGTTCTGTACTTCATGGGAGTAGATAAGTTCTGCCATAATTTATATTCTCCTTTTTAAAATAAATCTTTGATAATTGGAGCAACAGCTGCCGCATATTGCTCGCCTATAAATTTTGCTCCGTTCTCGTTGGGATGCACTCCGTCAGCGGAATAGTAGTAAGGCTCAGGCTGTGTGAGCAATGCTCTATCAAACATCTCATCGAGCGGAATATACACGTCTGCAAACTCCTCCGCCAATCTGCGTACAATAGGCAGAATGGTTACGAGGTCATCATTGAGATGCGCAGTTGACGGATGATCAAGCACGTAGGGGGATATCATAACTATCTTTGCATGTGTTTCATTCTTGATGCGAGTGAGTATTGAACGGTAATTAAGCTCAAGCTGCGCATCGGTGGTAAGAATCTTTTCATTATTATGGCGATGCCATGCATCGTTAATACCGACAAGTATGGAAACAACGTCGGGATTAAAGCTAATACAATCGTTGTAAAGCCTATCGAACAACTGTGACGTGCGGTTTCCACTTATGCCAAGATTTATAAATTCTATATCTACGTCGGGACACATAGAGCTGATATATTCAGCTGCATATTTGGGATAGCCAAATCCGAGATTGTGGTAATTCCTATAATCTCTTCCGGCATCCGTAATGCTATCGCCTTGAAAAACAAGTGTTATCTTTTTCACTTTATAACTTCTCCATATACGGTTCCGAATGCGCAAGCAGCATTTGCCTCATCGGTGTCAATGTGCATTGCGGGAGCAAAATTAGCATTTACTCTTACTACAACGTCACCGAGAATAGCTGTACGCTCGGATACAATCTTAACAGAAACAATTTCCTTATCGGATACGCCCATTTCCTCTGCTGCAACAGGAGTAAGGTGAATGTGACGCTTTGCCGCAATTACACCCTCGGTGAGCTCAAGCTCATGTCCGTTCTCGGGATTTACGAGCTTGCATGAGCCGGAGCCTGCAATATCACCGCTCTCACGAATAGGAGCTGTAACTCCAATTGAACGAGCATCTGTAAGAGAAAGCTCTACCTGGCTCGCATTACGTGTAGGACCAAGTATAGAAGCCTTGAGTTTGCCCTTAGGACCAACTACCTCAAGCTTTTCAGCACAAGCGTACTGACCGGGCTGTGAGAGATCCTTCTTATTTGTAAGCTGATATCCCTGGCCAAAGAGAACGTCTACCGCCTCGCGAGAAAGATGGATATGTCTTGCTGATGTTTCTACTAATACCTGTTTCACTTTTGAACTCCTTTTGTGTATTTTTTATGCCACTGTTAATTATATCACAATGTTTTAGTAAAATCAATGTATAATCGTAAATAAAATAGAAAAAACTATAAAAAATTTATGAGGGTAACTATATGGAAAACAGTGTGCATAGATTTAATAGTGAACAAATTAATAGAGATGATAACGAGATTGCCGTCTCAAGCGATAAATCGGGGATATACTGTCTCTCAATTATCGGACAGATAGAGGGACACTACGTCCTTGACAGCAATCAAAAGACGACAAAATATGATCATATTATACCTCTGCTTGTTTCACTCGAGGAGGATGAAAACGTAAATGGTGTCTTGATAATACTCAACACTCTCGGCGGCGACGTTGAAGCGGGGCTCGCAATTGCGGAGTTGATTTCCAGTATGTCCACACCGACTGCTTCAATCGTTCTTGGCGGCGGTCACTCAATAGGTGTACCATTAGCGGTCAGTGCCGATCGTTCGTTTATAGTACCAAGCGCAACTATGACTATACACCCCGTAAGAACCAGCGGACTTGTACTGGGTGTATCACAGGCATTTGATTATCTTGATAAAATGCAGGACAGAATTATACGCTTTATAACCACTCACTCGCACGTAAACGAAGAGTATTTGCGAGAAATTATGCACAGAACCGATGTGCTTGTCAATGATATTGGTTCAATTCTTGACGGATATGATGCACAGAAATGCGGACTTATAGACGAAGTGGGCGGAATAAGGAGTGCGATAAGTTATCTAAAAAGTAAAAAATGACAAAAGTCTTGTAAAATGTCGAAAATTGTGATATAATGTAAACAACATACCTACAATTCAAGGAGAGAGATTGATGAAAAACAATAACAAAAATGCTAAATCAGCTCCCGTCAAGAATAAAGAACTCGGCGCAGGTCTTACCTCAGACCTTATGAAGCAGTTAGCATCTCAAAAATCAACAAAGTCCAATTCGTCATCATCAAACGTAAAGATTGTTATGGTTAATTCCGGAAGCAACCCCACTGCAAAAGCTGCTTCCGCAAAGCCTACTACAAAAAAAGCGACAGAACCCAAGAAAACTGTAGCACCGACGAAGAAAATATCTCCTGCAAAGCCGGAGTTGAAAAAAGCACCTGTGGAAAAGAAAGTAGCCACTTCCCCTGCCCAAAAGTCAAGTGTTAAGGGAGAAAAGCCAAAGACAACTACAGCAAAATCCGTTTCTCAAAAGAGTAACGTAAAGACAGCACCAAAAAGTACGAATACAAAAACTGCAAATACAAAGGTTGAGACTAAGGCAAAAGCACCTGCAAAGACAGTGTCAAAATCAACAACTGTAACAAAAAGTGCTACTCCCGAGAAGAAATCCACTGTTACTACTATTACCAAGCCTAAAAAATCAACCGTAGTTTCCGATGGTGAATTCCTCTCGCTGAAAACGGAAAGAGTCGGCAATTTTGAAATCAAAAAGTCAAAAGACGGTAGATTTGTATTTAACCTCTACGCTGCCAATCATTCAATAGTAGCCACCTCACAGATATACTCTTCCTCCGCGGCGGCAATGAATGGTATAAAGAGTGTGATTATCAATGCCAGCACATCTCCGATTGAGGACCAGACATTGAAAAACTATCAGACACTCAACTATCCCAAATGGGAAATATATCTTGATAAGGGCGATCAGTACCGCTTCCGCCTCAGTGCATCAAATGGGAGCTGTGTTTGTCACTCTCAGGGCTATACAAATAAGGCAAACTGCAAAAATGGGATTGAGAGTATCATAAGATTAGCGGCAGACGCAAACATCAAGAAAAAGTATCTTGAAAAATAATTTTAATATATATTAACTACATATTTCAAAGCAGAATAAAAATAAGAGCGATTGTTTAATTTACAATCGCTCTTATTTTTATAAATTATTACTCGTTTTCACCCGGTGACTTTTTTCTGAATCTGATTATACCAACGGTGAGAGATATTTGATTGAATACTTCACCTATTACACCTCCAATTGCTCCTATACCAACGTGAGCGTTAAAGAGTAACCAGCACCATGAATCACCGTATTTCCACATTCTGTACATATTCACGTTATCTTGAGTCGCTGCAATTGTGCCGAAGAGAGATGCTGCAACAGGCACAAAGCTCCATATATTCTCTACTAATCCGTCGCCCGAGGTTGCCGCATATATTGAATACGTCGTTATAAACACAGCAAACAATATAGCGCAACTTATATAGATCACTTTTCCCTTTTTGCCGTCAAGATACATATATAAGAAGTTACGGAATAAATATATAATATTTAGTGCTATGCCAATACCACTGCCGTTAAAAACGTATGATATAAGATACAATGAGCTACCGATGGTTTGCAGCAACAATAATGGCTTTTTATTTTTAACCTGGAACGATACCACTGTTATTATCATACCAAGTATGCTAAATATCATTCCTATGTATTCGTTAGACATTTTTTCTCCAATAAAGTGTATATTTTAGAGCAGAATTATTATATCGATAATGTAAATATGCATCACTCATATCACAGACTTACCGATTGTGTAGTTACAGACGTTCATACAGAACATTGAAACGGTTATCCGTAAAACAAAAAATGCCCCGCGGATGCAGGACACCAATATATATATGCGCTTCGTCTAGAACAAATGCGCATTGAAAACCGAATAAATGAAGAAACGAAGAAGCTTTGTGCGTTTTGCTTACTTGAACAAAGGATGTTCAAGCCCTCGGTCTATTAGTATCAGTCAACTGAACACATTACTGTGCTTACATCTCTGACCTATCAAACTCGTAGTCTACAAGTGACCTTACTCATTTAA
>JAZNHE010000019.1:0-61140 GCA_045576795.1 Eubacteriales bacterium
ACCGTAGCCAACCATCTCGCAAGCTCTACCGGTAAGAGTGTTCTTCATAACGGAATACTCGATACCAGCCTTACGGAGAGCGTTTCTAAGCGCGGTGTCATCTGCAACTGTAATGCCCTCGTACTTAACAAGCACGCCTGACACAGCTGTCTGAAGCTTGCCGGCAAGCTCTTCTACGACCTGTTTCTTGGCTTCAAGAACCTTATTACTTGGCATTTGTTTCCACCTCCATAAAAATTTCAAATAAAAAATCCTTTCCGGGAGAAACACACAGCTCACCGAGAAAGGACAACCAAACAGGCATAGTGATAACACTACACCAAATTATTGAATTTGTCACACCTCGGCAGGAAAGCTCTATGCTTTTACCGGAACCTGCTGTCTTAGGATACCTTTGGTATTATACACGAAGTATACACGTTTGTCAATAGGTTTTGTAAAAAAAGTTGAAAAAGTTTATTAGATGAGAAAAACGGTAACGTCAAAACATCTGTCCGCAGCCGTCACCGTTTCTACATTATATATTAATAGTCCGTTTTACTCTTCAATACCCTATATATTGATCGGTAGGACTCAAGACGGCTCTCGGGAATATCTCCGTCAATTACCGCTCGCATCACCGCACATTCGCTCTCGCCCTCGCCTACGTGTACACAGTCGGCATATCTGCACTTGCCGACGTAGGGCAAGAGCTCCGGGAATGCAGGCACAAGATCATCCAGACGGAAGAAGTCAAACCTCTCAAAATCTATCAGAGAAAAGCCGGGGGTGTCTGCAAGAAATCCCGTATCCGACGTATCATCTATATCAAATATCTCGACGTGGCGCGTTGTGTGACGGCCGCGCTCTATCTTACGTGATATCTCCGCAGTGCTGAGCGCAAGATTCGGGAAAAGAGCGTTCATAAGAGTAGATTTTCCAACGCCCGATGCACCTGCAAACGCCGCAGTAAGACCGCCTCTGACATGCTCACGTATGTATCCTGAAAGCAAATCCACCCCTTCACCGCTCGAGGATGATGTGATAAAGGTTGCAAATCCAACCTTGCGATATATATCGGCAAGCTCCTCTGCTACATCTTCACCAAGGTCGCTCTTGGTTATAATTATAACAGGGGTAATGCCGTTATGTACTGCTATGGCAGTGAGCTTGTCCACCGTTTCGATAACCGGCGCCGGCTTTTTTGCCGCGAAAACTATGAAGAGATAGTCAAGATTTGCCATAGGCGGTCTGATGAGGCTGTTTCTTCTCGGGAGAATTTCCGATATGACAATCCCGTCAGGTGTTGAGTCATCAATTATTATGCTGACGTCATCGCCTACAAGGACCTTTTCCTCATCGCGCTTCAATACACCCTTGGCTCTTGAAGAATATCTTACCACGGTCCCGTCCTCAACGACTCGCGTGTCGTAGAGTCCGCCGAGTCCTTTAACTACCTTTCCATTCTTTATACTAATCAAGCGTACTTCTCACTTTCAATATTTCAGGTTGTCTTTTCAGTAGATGCTCCTGCGCGCCGCAGCTGTCCGCACGCCGCATTAACATCAGAGCCAAGTCTGCGTCTTACCGTAGCAACGACTCCGTATCTCTCAAGCATCTTTGCAAAATTGTTCGCACTCTCGGTGCTTCCCTGATGGAATCCCGTCTCCTTAACCTCGTTAACTCTTATCAGGTTAACGTGTATCGGAGCACCACACGGACGGAAAGCAGAGGTGAGAAGCTGTGCCAGCTCACGTGCATCGTTCTCCGTATCATTCTTCCCACCGATAAGCGTGTATTCAAAGGAGATGCGCCTACCCGTGTGATTGTAATAGTATACACAGGCGTCGAGCAGCTCTTGAATTTTCCACTTGTTATTGACGGGCATTATAGCCGAGCGCTTCTCGTCGGTTGCGGCATGCAAGGAGATTGACAGCGTGATAGGTAGGTCGACCTCTGCAAGCTTACGTATGCCCGGCACTACTCCGCAGGTAGACAGGGAGATGTGCCTGTATCCGATATTCAATCCGCCCGGCAGATTAACCAGGCGCAAGAATTTGATTACGTTATCATAGTTATCAAGAGGCTCGCCTATACCCATCATCACTATGTTGGAAACTCGCTCTCCCATATCCTTTGATGCGGCAACAACCTGTCCGAGAAGCTCGGACGGTAAAAGATTACGTACTCTGCCACCTATTGTAGATGCACAGAAGCGACAGCCCATACGGCAGCCGACCTGACTTGATATACATAGCGTATTGCCATGCTTATAGCGCATAAAGACGCTCTCAACACATTCACCGTCATAAAGGCGGAAAAGATATTTTACAGTGCCGTCTAATTTAGATACAAGCTTTGCCTCAACCTTTGGGAGAGTGTCAAGCACCTCCTCATTGAGTCTGTCGCGCAGCTTCTTCGGCAGATTGGTCATCTCGTCTATCGGAGTCCCCTCTGCGAGTCGCGGAAACACCTGCTTTGCGCGGAATTTCGGCTCGCCTAATGATAAAAAGTACTCCTCAAGCTCGACGTCTGTCATAGAATACAAATCTATTTTTTCAGTCATATTTTCTTCCTAAGCTTTGCTATGAAAAATCCGTCGCACTCGTTTATATGAGGCAAGAGCGTCATCATTCCGTCAACAGATGCGTTCTCCCCGACCGTGAACTCCTCAGCAAAGAACTCGGGGTGTGATGAGAGAAATTTCTCGACAATTCCCTCGTTTTCACTCGGATTTAACGTACACGTTGAATAAAGAATGCATCCGCCATTCTTTAAGTACTGCGATGATTTTTCAAGTATATCATATTGCAAAATTGGTAGTTTTTGCAAACTTTCATTGTCTTTATGCCGTATATCAGGCTTTTTACCGAGGACTCCGAGTCCCGAGCATGGTACGTCGCATATCACCTTATCAAAGCTTCTGAACAGCTCCTCCCGAGGCTTTGTCGCATCAAGCACACCAACCCTTATACAATCAAGTCCAAGGCGAGATGCACCATCCTCTATCAGCGAAAGCTTACTTTCGTGCAGGTCAAATGAATACACCTCGCAATCGCCCTGTGCGAGTATAGCCGCGGCAAAGCTCTTGCCTCCGGGACACGCACAGACGTCGATAATTCTGTCACCGGCCGCGGCGGAAAGCACCTCGGCACTGATTGCACAGGCTACGTCCTGAACGAAGAACAAGCCCTCGTCAAAGCCGTAAAGCCTCCTCGGATTAACAGAGCCCGGAAGCCTTACTGTCATAGACGAGCTTGGGTGAGGATATGCTTCATATCCCTGTTTCTCAAGCTCACGTACGAGCTCCTCGCGCGTCGTTCTTGTAAGGTTAACTGTAATATCCGTATATCTCGCAGTATTGAGATGTCTCATCAGCTCCTCGGCTCCGTCCTCTCCGCAAAGCGATATAAAATGCTTTGCCATCCAGAGCGGATATGAGTAGCGTACCGAGAGATAACGCGCAACGTTCTTCTCCCTCTTTGGCAGCGTTAGACCGCCATCCGCCAAAAGACGTACCGCGCGTCGAAGAACACCGTTGACAAATCCGCGCTCACCGACGTTTCTTGCCAGCCGGACAGTATCATTTACTGCCGCGTGGTCTGGGACGGAGTCCATATCAGCAATCTGACACATTCCGATACGGAGTATGTTGAGAGTATATGGATCTATTTTGTCAATACTCCTCTCGGCTATTGAGGTTATGTAATAATCATAAGTAATCTTTCTCTCGACGGTGGTATAAAGCAGGGCGGTAAGAAATCCGCGCTCCTCCCCCGTGAGCTTATCCGTCAAGTGAGAGGATAGCGATAGATTTACGTATTTGCCATTAGCTTCATAATCGTTCAAAAGAGAAAGCGTAAGCTCTCTCACTGTCATAATTAACGTCTTCTTTCAAAAATTCTAAGCAGGCGCAAAAGCTGTAGTATCGACATAGCAAGTGCCGCAACGTAGGTCATAGCCGCTGCAGAAAGCACCTTTTTGGATGCGGCAAGCTCCTCACCTGAATACCAACCGCACAGCTCAAGCTCGGTAAGTGCGCGCTTTGATGCATCGAGCTCACAAGGCAGGGTAACAAGATGAAAAAGTGTAGTTGCGGCAAAGAGAACAATGCCGAACATTATAACGTAGTTACCGAGCACCAACGAGCTGTATGATATAAATAATCCGATGATTATTGCTATCCAGGAAAATCTCGATGCAAAATTAACCGCAGGCACAAGCTTGGTTCTGATTACGATAGGAGCGTAATTCTCCGCGTGCTGAATAGCGTGTCCGACCTCGTGTGCCGCGACACCAACCGCCGAGGCAGAGGATTTATCGTGTACCGAGTCGGAAAGTCTTAAAACGTTATTGCGAGGATCGTAATGGTCGGTAAGATTACCGTGAACTCGCTCTATACGCACGTTGAACAATCCGTGCGCGTCAAGTATTCTTCTCGCTACCTGGCTACCCGTGTAGCCTACTCCCGAGCTTTTGCCCGAAAATTTATTAAACGTGGTCGAAACTCTGATCTGAACCACGAGCGTAAGTAAAAATGTCAGAATAAAGAGAATATAGAAATAATCCATTATTCAAGTACATCTCCTAACTGTATTTTTCTGCCGCGGATAAAATCTCCGGCACTCATTCTGCCTTTTCCCTCGGGTATAACTCCCGTTACGCGAAGAGCACCAACACCGCACGCGACGGTAAACGAGCCGCTGCCCTTTGCATCAAGCTCTATCACCTCGCCCGGATTACCTTTTCCATCCGTCGGAGTTGCCTTATATATTTTGAGCATTTTGCCATCGAGATATGCAAAGGCTCCGGGAATCGGTGTAACGCCTCTGATTATGCAATCGAGCCTTTCCGCACTCATGGAAAAATCTATTTTACAATCTGTTTTCTCAACCTTTTGCGCATAGGTTGCAAGCGAGTCGTCCTGCTTTTCTCTCCTCACACAGCCGCTATCAATATCGGCGATTGCCTTGACAAGCAGACTTCCTCCAACGTCGGCTGACCTATCATGAATAGCCTCGAAGTCATCCTCCGGACCTATCGGAAACTCCTCTTGCATGATTATATCGCCCGTGTCGAGTCCCTCTGCCATATACATTATGGTTACACCCGTGACCTTCTCACCCTCCATGATGGCGCGTTGCATCGGCGCGGCACCTCTGTATTTTGGAAGAAGGGATACGTGTACGTTTATACAGCCGTATTTCGGATAATCGAGCACAGACTTAGGAAGAATTTTTCCATAAGCGACAACTGCGATTAAATCGGGATTAACCTCTTCAAGCACCGCCGCAAAATCATCGCCGCGAAGTGTATCGGGGGTATATACCGGTATGCTGTTAGCCACGGCAAGTGCTTTTGTGGCAGTGGGTGTCATAACGTTTCCGCGTCCGCGCGGCTTATCCTTGCCCGTAACGACCGCAACCACGTCAGCACCTGATTTCAGAAGCGTTTCAAGACATATAGCAGATATTTCGGGAGTTCCCATAAACATTATTCTCATAACGCCACGCCCCCTTATTAATCGGTAATAGGTCTTATCTGCACATCCGTATACAGCTTTCCGTCGAGGTGGTCACACTCATGACAGATAGCTCTGGCAAGAAGATCCGACCCCTGCAAATCGTACACCCTGCCGTTGCGGTCCATAGCTCTGACTGTAACGGTGGCAGGACGCTTTGTTATTCCGGCATATCCGGGGTTTGAAAGACAACCCTCGCGCTCCTGCTGTTCTCCGCTGAATGCGATTATCTTGGGATTGATGAGCTCGTATACCTGCCCCTCCTCAACCTCGATTACCGCAATCCTGCGCAAAACGCCAACCTGAGGTGCTGCAAGTCCGCATCCCTCTGCATCTCGCATTGTTTCTATCATATCATCGAGAAGCTGCTTTATTCTGGGTGTTATTTCTTCAACCGGACGACACACCTTGCGGAGCGTATCGTCACCGAATTTTACAATCTTAAGCTTTGCCATTTTGTACTCCTATAGCATTTTATAGTATATTTTACACGGTGAGGGGGTTAAGGTCCACTGTGAGCGTGACCTTGCGCTCTTTTGCAAACTCTGTCAGCAGCTCGGAGAACATTCTCCTTGTCTGTGAATTAAGCTTGCATTTGATTATCATCCTCATCCTGAATTTATCATTTAATTTATATATTTGCGCTTCAAACGGGCCGTATACGACAAAGGGCAACGAGGAATACTCTCCGCTGATTTTTTCCCTGATTGCCTCCGAAAGAGATCTTGCCGCACGGAAAAGCTCGGGCTCCTCATCCGCAGTGAGCGTGAGCTGTGCCATATCGCAAAACGGCGGATAAGATAGCTCGCGTCTGATAGCTATCTCTCCCTCGTAAAACGTGTCGTAATCCTGACTGCATGCAAGATGTATTACCTCATTGGTGGGAGAAAACGTCTGAATTACAGCGACTCCGTTATCGGTCGCTCTGCCTGCCCTGCCTATGACCTGTGTCAAGAGAGAAAACGTGCGCTCGGATGCTCTGAAATCACTTAAGTGCAGTGAGGTATCTGCCAGTGCAACGCCTACGAGAGTTACGTTTGGAAAATCGTGCCCCTTGGCAACCATCTGTGTGCCGAGAAGTATATCAGCCTTTCCCTCTCTGAAATCATCAAGCATCCTGTCATAAGCCATTTTGCCCGACGTGGTATCCGCATCCATACGCATTAACGTCATGTCAGGCAGATACTTGCTCATTTCCGCCTCAAGCTTCTGTGTGCCGAAGCCAAGGAATGACAAGTTATCCGATGAGCATGAAGGACAGGTGCGCGGTGTCTGCATTCTGTATCCGCAAAGGTGACACAAAAGATGTCCTCCGTTCACGCTTGAGTGATACGTCATGGAAACCGAGCATCTCGGACACTCTATAACGCCTCCGCACTCCTTACAGCTTATCTGACTGCTGTATCCGCGTCTGTTGAGGAAAAGTATGGCCTGATTGCCATCCTCCTTTACGTCGGTGAGCATATTATATAACCGCTGACTTATCGGCGAGGGATTTCCAAGCTTCAATTCCTCTCGCATATCTACTATTACAGCCTTCGGTAATTTTGCTCCTCCGTAGCGTTCACGCAGTGGTATCAGCTTATACACGCCCGTCTTTGCCTTGTAAAAGCTCTCAATGGAGGGCGTGGCAGATGCGAGCAGCATAAGCGCGTTATGCTTACCGCAACGGAAGCTCGCAATATCTCTTGAATGATACTTAGGATCGCTCTCCGATTTGTACGTATGCTCGTGCTCCTCGTCGATAACTATCATACCGATATTATCAAGAGGCGCAAAGATTGCGGAGCGTGTGCCTATAACAAGATCCACGTCTCCTCGGCGTATTCTGCGCCATGCATCCATTCGCTCTCCCTGTGAAAGTGATGAGTGTATAACCGCAACTCTTTCACCGTATCGCTTACAGAATATATTTACCGTTTGAGGTGTGAGCGATATTTCAGGTACAAGCATTATGACGGACTTACCGTCTGCTATTGTCTTGTCAATAGCCTTCATTATAACCTTTGTTTTGCCGCTACCCGTGACTCCGTAAAGCAGAGCGGCTCTTGCACTCGGCTCTGAATAAAGAGCCTCTATGCTATCATATGCGGCAGTCTGCGCAGAGCTCAGAACGATTGGGGACGTGTCCCTCTCGCGAGCATAATCTCTATAAGGATTTCTTATATCCTCGCTCTCATCAACGCTTATAATTCCCTTTTCCTTAAGTGCTGAAATATGCGCCGACGTGACTCCCGGAAGCTGCTTGATGAGCTCCGCATCTGCCTCTCCTATATCCATAAGATAGCGCAGTACACTTCTCTGCCCCTCGCTTCTTATTCCACTCCTTCCGCTTGCGGAAAGAAGGGTTGCCGCGGCAGTCCTGTCAACGGTAAGTTTATATGTCCTGCGATAGCGTATATTCGGTACGTCATTGAATGCACCGGGCGGTAATATTGTCTTAACCGCCTCACCAAAGGTGGATAGCGTGTAGTCCTTAATGAACGCGGCAAGTCCGAGCATCTCTGTATTAAGACGGAAGGTATGGCATATAACCGCACTTATCGGCTTTATGACAATATCCTCCGTTATGGAGTCATCTCGCCTGTCGGAAAGTCCGACCACTACACCTATTCGGGTAGCTCTACCAAACGGAACACGTACAATATCGCCCATCGTTACGTCTTCCGTACAAGAATAGTCGAAGGGTCTGTCGATATGATATGGCGTATCTATAAGATATACCCGACAAAACATCAACATCCCCTCCTCCGTGATAAATTTTCTTCTAATTAGTCCTGTGTGCGAACCATTTTGAATTCGCCGTTTTCAATCTTTGCAATAGCGATCTTAACCGCCTTCTGATCCTTGTACTCGGGATCGATAAGAGCCGCAAGAGGCTTGTCGGTCTCATGGTTCTCGATCATCTTCTGCGCCTTTGCTCTCATATCAACGTACTTGTCGGTAACAAGACGTGCGCCCTTGGCTACACCGATAACGAGCTCGTAACGGTTGAATTCTCCTGCTGTGAGTTTGTCAATGGTAGGATAAATCATTTCTTTGTTTCCTTTCATATATGGGGTTACGGCATAAGCCGTGCTTTAATAATGACTCTTGTATGTTACTCGTCAGAGGGATCCTCGTTGTCTGCCTCGTCACTGGACAGTCGGTTGGTGATCGTCTCCGTCTGTATTGCCGAGAGTATAACGTGGTCGGAGTCGGTAATGATAACCGCCCTCGTTCTTCTTCCGCAGGATACGTCTATAACTCTGCCGTCCTCACGTGCATCCTGTACAAGTCGCTTGATCGGTGCTGAATCGGGTGCCGCAATGGCAACGATACGTCCTGCCGACACCATATTTCCAAATCCTATGTTAATGAATTTCACACCGTTCCCTCCTTACTCTATATTCTGAATCTGCTCGCGTATTTTTTCAAGCTCGCCCTTTATATTAACGACGATCCTTGCAATCTTAACGTTGTTTGCCTTGGAGCCTATTGTGTTTGTTTCTCTGTTCATTTCCTGCATAAGGAAATCAAGCTTTCTTCCCGACGGCTCGTTTGAGGTTGCGATATCGGCAAATGCACCGAAATGGCTGCGCAGTCTTACAAGCTCCTCGTCAATAGCGATTTTGTCCGCCCATATTGCGCACTCGGTAAGAAGTCTGTTCTCATCAACCGCCACGGAATTATCCGCGAGTATCTGGCGGAGTCTTGCCTCCAGCTTGTCACGGTATCCGACGGTGTCCTCCTTTGAGATTGCCTCGATTTCATCAACGAAGCCCTTTATCTGCTCAATCTTGGCATAGATGTCATTAATAGCCTTCTCGCCCTCTGCTGTGCGCATTGCGACGTAGTCCTTTATCGCATCGTCGATGACGGGTAAGAGCAACGACCACTCTGCCTCAATATCCGTGTCAGCACGTACCGTGCGGAATATATCCGAGTTTTTCGCTACGTTCATAACGGTTATATCATCGGCAAGAGCGTATTTGTCACGCAGCTCACGAAGTACGGCAACGTAGCTCTCGGCATATGCCTCATCAATGTCTATTTTTTGCGCGGTGGTAGCATGATTGTCAACCGTAATATATACGTCAACCTTGGCTCTTGATACCGCGTTCTTCTGTACGTAATTCTTTATTCTCTCTTCAAGAGGAAGATACATTCTCGGCATCTTTACCGTACAGTCGAAATACCTCGAGTTTACGCTCTTAATTTCTACGGTAATGTCCTTTTCCACACCCTCGCGCTTCGATCTGCCGAAGGCAGTCATGCTCTTAATCATTTTTTTCTACCTCAGCGGACTTCACCGCTTTCTTCCTTCCTCGCTTATTAAGGCTCTTTATCTCCTCCATAAAGGAGTCAATATCCCTGAATTCACGATATACCGATGCAAAGCGGATATATGAAACTATATCAATCTCCTTAAGCCTTGCCAATACCATTTCGCCTATATCCTGTGAGGTAATCTCGGACACGAGATCATTCTGCAATTCATTCTCAATATCCTTAGCTATTTCAAGCGGATCAACAGGACGCTTCTGGCACGCGCGCTCTATACCGAGCATAAGCTTATGCGCATCGAAGAATTCTCTCTTTCCGTTGCGCTTTACCACGGCGATAGTAACTGTTTCCACAACCTCGTAGGTAGTGAAACGCTTGCCGCACGAGGGACACTCGCGTCGGCGTCTTATGCTTGATCCATCCTCAACGGGACGTGAGTCAAGCACTCTGGAATCTGGGCTGTTACAAACGGGACATTTCATAAAGAGGCCTCTCTATAATAATTAAAATAAAATAATTCATTATATTATAACATATATTTTCGCAAAAGTAAATATTTTTTCAAAAATAAGTGCGTGGGCGGTCACGATATTACGGACACGCCCACGCGTATTATTAATTTACTGCTCCTTAGCAGCTTTTTTCTTGAACAAACCGCATACCCACTCCGTAAACTTTTCCATAAACGGAATACGAAGCTTCTTGAAGAATTTGAAGGTAAGAGGCCAAACGGTGCCGGAGAATACTACGATAAGGAAGTATCTGACGGCGCGGGCAACGTATTCATTGCCAAAGAGTGATACAAGCGGTGTCTTTAACCCCTCCTTGATGAGAAGATCTATGCCGACTCCTATCACAAGCTTGATAACCTGAGAATACCATCTTGCATCCGTTTCAAAATTGATGCAGTACTTGTCAAGCGGATAAACAACCGCGAGTGCGAAAAGACATCCTGTCAGAGTAGCCGCATTCTTCTTTGCACTTGCGAGATTGGCGAGATCTGCCTCACTGACATACTTTGCCTCGGGCTGTAAGAAGGTGAAGAGAATGAAGGCTATGGAGAAGATAACCGAGCCGATGACAACCCAGTTCATATACTTTCTGCAGCTCTCTTCCGTACGGAAAACAAAGTGGAAGCCGAATACAAGCACCGACGCAACCACTAAAGAAACGCACACGTCCATAGGGGTATGGACTCCGAGATACATTCTCGAGAACGAAACGAGGAGTATAATTACAATCGATAATATCTTAACCCATTTCTGCTTATTGTATCTGCCAATGCATCCAAAGGTGCCTGCTACGTTCTGGGTATGTCCCGAGGGGAATGAATATCCCGTAGCATCCGGAACAGCACTCTCAACCGCAGTAAAGGTGGGATCCTTGATCCAGGGGCGCGGAACTCTGCACACGAGCTTGAGCCACTGATTTATTACGGAGCCTACCACTCCGGTTACGAGGATATAATATCCCTGTCTTTTGTTAATGCACCAGAAGAAGAGTATTGCCAGAACCAGAAACGCTATCTCCGATCCAAGATGAGTGACAGCCGAGAAGAAGAAATCTCCAACACCTGTTCTGATCGCTTCAAGTAATCTTAAAAATGCCATATTGTGCCCTCACTTATTCGTTATTTTCATAAAGAGCCTTGGCTCTCTCAACAGCCGCGGTTCCTGCTTTGAGCTTATCTATGTTGGGTGACTCAACCGTCGTCCACGTTGTCTGTATGAATCCAAGCAAATGCTCTTTCGATATATGCTCCTTGCAGTATTTAACAAGCAGCTCCATATTTTCATCGTGATATTCTATGCTTCCGCACGGCATCTGATCAAATCCGTTAGACTCAAGAATATCAAACGGTGCCACACGGATGCGCATCCGTTCACTTATTCCCTCTCCGTATTCGATAAAGTAGTACCAATTGACAGGCACTACCGATTTAGGCAATCTTTCGACAAACTCATCGGGACGGTTGCGCGCATAATCTGACCAGACGAGCGCACGTGCGCCGTGTCTTTCAACACACTCCGAAAGATATATGAGATCATGCCACCAAAGATCGTTCTGCCTGATAGCTACGTAATCGTACTTTGCTTGATGCTCTATTCCCTCCTCATCAAATCCGATGTGGAAATAACGGGCATCAAACAGCTCGCACACTTCGCCTATCAGGTCACTGCAAACCTTGTAGTACGTATCGGTAGATAACATTCTCGAATATTCCTTGAGCCACACGTCGTGAGTGGCGGAAAAATTCAGCTTGGGAATAACCTCAAAGCCAAGCTCGTTGAGTCTGTCAAGCTCTTGTCGCATCTCTTCCTTTGTGAATGAACCGTCAATCGCAAGCTCGGGATGCGTATCAAAAATCATAGCATCCGCAAGATCTATGATTATAGCGTTAAGCCCCGCCCTTTTCATATCGTCAACGTACATATTCCAGGTATCTCTGTCAAAGCGCATCGAGAATGATGCCGGACTGTGATACAGAGTTGAAGAGTCGCACCTCGTATTCCCAAAATCATACCATAAATTAGTACCTATATGAACAAGAGTAGCCCATAAAAAATCGTTATGTAACCTCATTATATGACCACCTTTATTTACATTATGCTCATATCAGAGTATATGCTCTGACATTTATACCGTTTGCTGACGATGAGAACTTTTCAAGTCCGACAGTAATCTTTTCACCCTTCAGCATTGTGAAATAGTTGTCTGTCAGATTGTAATCGCCTTCTATTTCAACAGCCTGTAAATAGTCAAGTGCCTCTATCGTAACAGAATTATCGGTCAGGGCGGAAACCTTGAATTTATCACTTCTTCCGATGTGGAGAGCTCCCGTCTTGTGATAAGATCTATAGGTGTATCCGTCAGAAATAACATCGGATACAAGGAGCGTATTCTCCGTAATCGGAATATCAATATTCAGCTTTGCGGTAGAATATCCGTCTATCTCAACGTGCTTCTCCACCTTATCAAGCAATGCATAGCCATTAGCCTTATCAAGAGCGCGGATTATGACCTTTACAGACTTGCTTTCAGTCGACGTGTTAGATACGGTAAACTGTTTTCCGTCAACCTCAAATGATCCTACAACCTTGCGACTCAATCGCTTGAATGAGTAATAAGACGGCTTTCTTCTTCCATAGTAGTCGATAAATGCCCAGCCGACAGATGCCGGCCAGCAATCATTGAACATCCAGTAGATTATACCGTTGCTATATCCGAGATTGCGGAGCACAAGCTCCTTGGTTACCCTTACCCACTCGCACTGGAGGTATTTCATCTTGAAATATCTGTCCTCGCCGTCTGTAAATTCACCGAGTATGTGCTCTGCCATTGCGCGGATAGAATCATATATATGAACGGGAAGTCCCGGGTTGGTCTTGGCGTGATGCTTGAGTATCTTCTCATCATCCCCAATCAAGTCCTCCTCATTCATAAATTCCAGCATCGTTTCTCGGCACACAGCACCAAAGGTCGGCTCCTCCGAAACAAAGCGCGACGTAAACTGCGCGAGGTATTCCTTGTAATCCTCGCAGTCCGTGCTATAGAAATGGTCAAAGCTCTCGCCAATAAAGTTGGTGTTATGCGAGGTGCCTGCAGTTATGGATGAAAACATATTTCCACCCCATGGGCTCGACGGAAGAAACGGTATTCCCTTTGAATACTTATATATGCTTGGGAAAATTCCGTCATACGCACTGCTTCTTCCTGTATAGTCCGTTGTCGTATCGCTTCCGCTCACCGCATTCTCGTTGTCACCGTGAAACCATGCAAGGCACGGATGATTTCGCATAAGCTTAACTGCATATTCCGACTCTAAAAGCAATTCATCTATAAACCACTGTTGCTTTTCTGGATAGTCGGCACACGCCATAAGGAAGTCGTGGCAAATGAGAACACCCTGTCTGTCACATTCGTCATAGAATGACGGCTTCTCAAAAAGACCGCCGCCCCATACTCTGAGCATATTTACACCCATTTCCCGAGCCTTAACGACAAGTGAACGAAGCTTTTCGTCGCTCTCTTCAGACGCAAAAGGATCACACGGTACCCAGTTTCCGCCCCGACAGAAGATTTTCACGCCGTTCACTATCAGCTTAAATCCGAAGAAATTATCATCGGCGGTGCGGCTCTTTCCCGGCAACGTATTCTTGCTCTCGGCAAGTGCCTTTTCGTAGTAATCACTTCCGGGCTTGTCCTGAATATTAAGTATCCTGAGAGTCCTTATTCCAAAGTCGGTTTCATATACGGAGTCGCCAACAGTTGCCCTCAAGGTGTATATCGGCTGATCTCCGTATCCTGTCGGATACCAGAGCTTAGGCTCGGAAATATCCATCTTGCGAACAACGAGCTCGTGATCTGCATAGAATGAATCCTTATAGACCGACGTTCCGTCGGGTGCGATGACCTCGGCGTTAACAATGCTCGGATTATCTATTCCCGAAAGCTCATATTCCGCCACAACGGATGCACCGAAGCTATCGACCGCATCGGTCCTTACGTACACGTCCTCTATCTCAATACCGTCACGATATTCAAGATATACGGGGCGAAAAATCCCCATTGTAACAAATCTGTCAACCCAGTCCCAAGAATAAGTACACTGAATTCGACGTGCGTTAACTCTGTCAGAAGTAAAGGCATATCCGCCTGTTACCGGCATTCCCTCAACCGCCTTTACGGGTGAGGTAAACTCAACACGGAGTACGTTATCCTTCTCCTTAAGCACGTCCGATACGTCAAAGGAGTGCGGAATAAACATATTATGCACCTCGGAAATCAGCTTGCCGTTGAGATAAATTTCAGCAAACGTATCGATGCCTTCAAAGGTAAGCCGTACGTTCTTCGCCGGCACAGCATCAAATCTCGTCGTGTACACGGGTGAGCAGTTCTCCACCCAGAGATATTTATCGTTATTGTCCCTAAAATACAAGTCCTTGATAATTCCTGCATTTATGAGATCTGTATGTAGGCATCCCGGAACTTTAGCATCGAGCTCTTCGCCTATTTTCGGATCCGCTACGCGCCATCCGTTATGTAAATATACTTTTCTCATTTTTCATTCTCCAAAAAGGTGTGTATCTTTACGCCCTGACCGACAAGATGCTCCTGTAATGCCTTGATATCAATAGCAGAAAAATCATCACTCATAGCCGCAGCCGCACCTGCCGCCTCACCCGATACAGCGCACACGGGTATAACTCTCGTTACATCCCACATCTCCTCGTCAACAGATATGCACCTGCCTGCCGTGATAAGATTTTTAACCTCTTTTCCATAAAGTGCGGATAGCGGAAGCTCATACACGGGGCCCCTCTTCTTCCAGTTTGGGAAGATGCCGACGCTGTCGGAATAAGTTGTTCCAATCTCGTCAATCCCCTGCGTATATGCTCCTGAAATACGTCTTGTCATACGCAGCTCAGGAGTTGTGAACATTGACGTAGGGGCTAAATCCGGTATCGCTGATCTTCTGTCAAGCAAATTATTGACAATAACACCGTGAGCGGTGACAACCATATCGGACACCTCCTCGGTGTCAAGTCCCGAATATCTTGTTTTATCCTTAAGAGTGGTGGCATTTGCTTCCGCCTCATCACCGACTCCCAAATCATGCACACCGCACATATACAGGTTAAGCTTACCGTCGCCAAGTCCGTAATACCAAGCCGCGAGCTTGTTGCCGGGTGCATAAACCTCAGTCCTTGCACCTGCGAGCTTACATACGTCAGCGTCACCGGTGGCATCAACGACGGAGCGTCGTACGGCTATAGCCTCTCTGCCGCCCTTTCCCTCTATAACGATATGGGTGACCCTGCCGTTTTCCGTCGGAGCAGCTACAACAGTAGCCCCGTATATTATTTTTACCCCTTCTCTTATGAGAAGCTGCTCTGCACTGATGGCGAAAAGCTGGGCGTTAAACTGCACCTCAAAGCGACTCTTTACTCTCTGCTCAAGAGTGCCTCCGTCAAGCCATGCGGTAGGGTATCTCGCCTCCGCGCCGTGTTCAATCGAGAGCATAAAGAGCTCTTCGGCAAGTCCGTAGCAGACCTGATGCCCCATGCCGTCGCAAAGCGGCAGATATATTGTCACAAGGCCCGCTGTCGCAAGACCGCCGAGCATAAATCCGCGCTCGAGCAAGATGACGTCCTTTGCTCCTGCACGCTTGGCAGAAATTGCGGCTGCTATTCCGGCAACTCCTCCTCCGGATACACAGACGTCGCACTCATATTTCAGCGGAGTTTCCAATTTCTCGTTAATAATCGTCATAGGCTCACCTCGAATAACTTTTTATTAACACTTGAATTATACCACTGTGTCGGCTGAATTGCAATACTTTTCGCAAAATAAGAAGGATACGCCTGTGCGTGTTATACGTAGTGGAGGACACGATTATGCGTGTTGTACTTATTGGTGGACAGGCGGTTAATTCCGTCTTTGACGGGCGAAATCAGGCATTAGCGGAGAAATCACGCTTCTTTTGGCTACCGTAGTTTTGATTTGATTTCATATAATGACTTGCCATTACATTTCATCTATGCGAAGCGAGGATTTCATCAAACAAAAAGAGCAAGAGTAAAAGGATAGCTTCCTTCTATTCTTGCTCTGCTTGTTTTACGTAAATCAGTTGAGAAGATTTCTTACACAGTTAGCAATCTTGTCATCCTTGCAGTTTGCAAAGAAGTATTCCTGGAACTTTGCACCTGCGATTGCGCCCTTAACAAGGTCGCGATCAAGATTTTCAAGAATGTAGATAATGTCGGTATGAGTAACCTTCTTTACCTCGTCGAGTATCTTCTTATTTCTCTGCTCGGGTACTGCTCTCTCACGAGGATAGCCGAGTCCCCACTCGGAAACAAAGAGCTTCTCGAAAACGTACTGAAGATTAAGCTCACAGCCCCAACCCCATCCCTTTGCAAAGGGCATTGCAATAGCGTTACCGTTGTTTACCTGAGTAAACTGATAAGCGTCGGTAGGATCAACAACGTGACCGCAAAGAACGCCGGGGAATGAGTTACATGCAAGCATAGCGCCCTCGCCTGTTCCACATCCGGTAATAACAAGATCACACGCACCGGAGTTGAGGAGGATAGCAGAGAGAATACCTATCTGAACATAGGTGAGTTGCTCCTTGTCATCTGCGGAGTACATACCGTAATTGAACACCTCGTGTCCAAGAGGCTCAACAACCTTTTTAAGAGTATCGCAGATAAGAGCGTTTTTAGCCGCCTGGCTATTTTCGTTAATAAGTGCAATTTTCATTTCAGGATATCCTTTTCAAATTAATATTATCAATTTTGCGAACAAATATTGTCAAAAATTACGGTGTAAGACGGTTAGGGCCTCTGAACAGGAACTGTACCTCTTTGATAGAAAGTCCAAGAAACAGCATTGTAAGACGGTCGATACCAAGTCCAAATCCACCGTGAGGAGGACAGCCGTACTTGAAGAATTCGAGGTAGAACTTAACGTCATCTGCAAGTCCCTTCTCCTCTGCCTGCGCCTTGAGAACCTCGTATCTGTGCTCTCTCTGTGCGCCCGTTGTAATCTCAACTCCGCGCCAAATGAGGTCATAGCCCTGAGGAACACCGTTCTCATCTCTCATGTGGTAGAAGGCTCTTTCCTTTGCATCATAATCCGTGATGAAGAGAAATTCATGTCCGAACATATCCTTGCAGAGCTGCTTGGTCATTCTCTCTGCTTCTGTTGTAAGATCACCGTGAAGCTCTTCGGGTACGGTATAGCCGTATCTTGCCTCAAGCTCCTTATATACGTCCTTAAGCTTCATTCTCGGGAAAGGAAGCGTAGGAACCTCAAGGTCCATACCGAAAAGCTCCTTTATCGCATCACCGTGAGCTGCCTTTACCTTTGCGATAGCGTAGGTAACAAGCTCCTCCTCCATCTTCATAACGTCCTCACAGCCGTTGATGTAGGAGAACTCAAGGTCAAAGCCTGTAAACTCGGTTGCATGCTTGTTGGTATAGGACTTCTCTGCTCTGAACACAGGGCCTGTCTCGAATATTCTCTCAAGTCCCGATGCCATAGCCATCTGCTTATAGAACTGAGGTGACTGTGCAAGATATGCCTTGCCGTCAAAGTACTTAACCTCAAATACGTCAGAGCCGGACTCTGAAGCGGCAGCTATAAGCTTGGGTGTATGAATTTCCACAAAGTCTCTCTCAACGAGGAACTCACGGAGTGCCGCGGTAAGAGTAGTCTGAAGTGAGAGCATGAGATGGTTCTTCTCACGGCGGAGATCTATCCATCTGTAATCCATTCTTACGTCGATATCGGAATCGTCCTTGATAGGAAGCGCCTCTGCAACCGACTCAATTCTCATTGTGTCGGGATACATTTCCTTGCCGCCCATCTTTACATACTCGGATGCCACAACCTCACCCTCAAACGTAACTACCGAGTGGATAGTGAGCTGATCAAGCATTTCGAGCATTTCAGGATGCTTTTCCTTTTCAATAGTAACCTGAAGCTTGCCTGTAAAGTCCTTTACTACTATGAATGCCATAGTTCTCTTGTTACGGAAGTTTTCGACAAATCCCTGTACGCGGTGTACACCGGGCACTATGTCTTTAATATAGGTTCTTTCCATTATAAACGTCCTTTCGCTTATACATTATTCATCTGTTGTATTATATAAAATTTTTCACTGATTGTCAAGTGCTATTTTACGGTTTTCATCCACTCAACAGAGGCTGAGAGCCATCCCTCTGCAAGAGGCTCTATAAATTCGGGGTTTCCCTCCGCCGTTATAGCGTTGGAAAGTGCCAATCCATGCACTCCGTAAGGATAAACGTGCAGGGATACGGGTGTGCCGACCTTATAGTACGCCTCGGTGAGTCTTAACGAGCCAAGAACAGGTACCAGCTGATCCCGTGAGGTGTGCCATATAAATGCGGGAGCAGAATCCTGCGATACGTTCATCTCAAGCGAGAGCTTTTCTCTTTCCGCCTCGGATATTTCGGAGAACGGCTTTCCGGACAAATACTCAAAGGACTCTTGATGAGTATCACACATAGCAGAAACCACGGGATATGAAAGTATTGCTCCGCGAGGCTTATTATCGCCCCTACCAATGCCAAGCGATGCAAGAACGTCGGGATCATCGTGAAGTATGGCAAGAGAGCCTGCAAGATGTCCGCCTGCAGAAAAGCCTACCGCGAAAATCCTATCCCTGTTTATCATAAATCGGTCAGCGTTGGATTTAATATAACAAATAGCAAAGGATGCATCTGTCAGCTGGCTGGGATACTTATACTCTTCTCCAACCGCATAAGTCAGGACAAAGGCGTTTATACCATGCTCGAGATATGCGAGAGCTATCGGCTCTCCCTCCCTATCGTAGCATACATTACAATATCCTCCGCCCGGGAAAATTAAAACGGCATCACGCCTCTCTTCGTCAGCTCCTGAAAGGTAGGCATCAAGGTATACGTCGTGTCCAAAAACATTAAAGGTAAAACGTTCGTGCAGCATTGCAAACCTCCAGAATAAATCGCTTTTTCCTCATTTTAACATATTTATTTAATTTTTACAAGTGCATCGTTGACATTTATTTTGACATGTGTTAATATAACAGTAACCTAAATAACGGAGGCATCTATGCAAAATCCTATTTTTTCAGCCAAATTTATAACCGCGGGGCTTACCCTTGGAGAGAAGTGCCCGATATTTATGAAAAAATTCAGTATTGACGGAGCTGTAAAGCGCGCCGTTATGCACGTAAGTGCGCTCGGCGTTTACGAAGCAAAAATCAATGGCAAGAGAATATGCAACGACTATATGCTCCCGGGCTGGACAGAGTACAAGAAAAGACTGCAATATCAGTCCTATGACGTTACAAGTCTGCTCGCGGAGAATAACGAGATACGCATAGGTGCAGGTCACGGCTGGTGGGGACTCAAGATAAACGACGAAAGACGCGTGTTCGGCACACCGAAGGACTACCCCTCGGTAATAGCCGCCCTTGAGATAACGTTCAATGACGGTAAAAAGCTTGTTATCCCGACGGACGAGAGCTGGAAATACTGTGAGAGCGCAGTACAACGCTCGCATATATATCACGGCGAGGTCATAGATAACCGCATAGAAATACTGCCGTATGAAAAATGCTCTCCCGTTTCAATACTTGATACGGACAAATCCGTATTAATTCCACACGAGGGGCCGTATGTAAGGGAAATTGAACGCCTCGGTGTCAAGAAAATTATTCATTCACCTATGAACGAAACCATCCTTGACTTTGGTCAGGAAATCACCGGCACTGTGGAGTTTACGCTTGATGCCGAGGGCGGTGAGAGAATAAAGCTCTATCACGGCGAGGTGCTTGACAAGGATGGAAACTTCTACAACGCAAACTACCGCGAGGCAGAAGCACTTATTGACTACACCGCATCATCGGGCAGACAAACGTACAAGGCGTATTACACCTTCTTTGGCTTCAGATATATAAAGGTCGAGGGATGGCCGGGAGAGATCACCAAGGAGTCCTTCAGCGCAATAGTTCTTCATTCCGATATGAAGCGTACGGGATATTTTAAGTGCGGTCACGCCAAGCTGAATAAGCTGTACGAAAACATTATATGGGGACAGAGAGATAACTATCTTGACATTCCCACAGACTGTCCGCAAAGAGATGAGCGACTCGGATGGACGGGCGACACACAGATGTTCGCAAGAACGGGTGCGATAAACTACGATACGGAGAAATTCTTCTTAAAATGGTTAAGAGACGCACAGGCATCTCAATTTGATAACGGCGGTATGCCACACACGGTGCCCCGTGTGGCACATTGGCCCGTAGGTCTTGACTCCTCTGCGGCATGGGGAGACGCGGCATGCATCGTACCGTGGGAAATCTATTTTGCATATAACAACAAGGCGTTGCTCAAGGAATGCTACCCCATGATGAAAAAATGGGTGCACTATATCCTCAATATGCCGGGTAAAAAGTACCTGTGGCAAAACGGAAATCACTTCGGCGATTGGCTCGGACTCGACGCGCCTGCCGGATCATATCTCGGCTCTACCAACTGCGAGCTGATAGCAACAGCATTCTTCTACCGTTCAACGTGCATACTAACAGAAGCGTCAAAGGTGCTCGGCTACAAGCACGAAAAATATGAGGAAATGGCGAAGAAAATCAAGAGCGCATTCCTCAGCGCATACGTGAAGCGAGGAAAATTAATTTCCGATACGCAGACCGCCCACGTGTTAACCTTGCATTTCGGACTTGTTGACGATATTCCCGAGTTAAAGTCAAAGCTCGCAGACAGACTTATCGAGCTTGTGGAGGCTGCAGGTGACGCATTGCAGACCGGTTTTGTCGGAACTCCGTATCTTCTCGACGTTCTGACTGAAATAGGCAGACCTGACAAAGCATATAAGCTTCTCCTTCGGGAAGAATTCCCGTCGTGGCTATTCTCTGTCAATATGGGAGCAACAACCGTATGGGAGCATTGGGACAGTATGCGTGAGGACGGATCATTCTGGAGCACGGATATGAACTCGTTCAATCACTACGCTTACGGAGCTTGTGCATCCTGGTTCTACCGTACAATATGCGGTATAAAGCCCCTCGATCCCGGTTACCGTGTGATAGAAATCGCGCCTATTCCCTCTCGCGAGCTTGGATTTGCAAAGGCAAGAATAGAAACGAGAAGCGGCACTGTTATGTCCGGTTGGACATACGAGACCGAGGGAGTAAGATATACCTTCACTGTTCCTGATGGCGTTGTGGCACACGTGAGAATAGACGGTAGCTGCTACGAGCTTGCAGGCGGCTCATACACTATGTGGGGAAAGGCTTAACACATCGTAGCATATTCAAGCATTATAAAAAAGAGTGGACACTACAGCAAATGCCGTGTGCCCACTCTTTGTTTTGCACAATATCTATTTGTCGATTTTCTAAAATCCGATCTGCTATTTTGATCAAGTGGCGTATCTTCATACGTCGAGAGGCGAAAACCGATGTTTCGAGCCGGGATTTTGTGGGAAAACGATGGTTCTTCGTATCGATAGGCGTATCTTCATACGTCGAGATGCGAAAACCGATGTTTTCAGCCGGGATTTTGTGGGAAAACGATGGTTCTTCGTATCGATAGGCGTATCTTCATACGTCGAGAGGCGAAAGCCGATGCTTTCAACCGGGATTTTGTGGGAAAACGATGGTTCTTCGTATCGATAGGCGTATCTTCATACGTCGAGATACGAAAACCGATGTTTTCACCAAAATCAGAAAAGATTATCCCTGCCGAAGTAGAGGGAGCGGCGCTCTTCCTCGCTCAATTCTTCTATATCTTTACCTGCGCGCATCGCTGTCCAGGCTCTGTTGGGAACAGGAGGATTGAATGCGGGCGGAGAAATCTCGGGTACGTTAATTCCGGGTACAGAATTGGTTTGTCCGGGCAAATACCTATCGTCACCGTCCGGGTTTATATCCTTATATTCTTTATCTTTCATAAAAACACCTACCTTTCTATGTGGTGTTTTTATTTTTCCGCACATGATGAGTTTTATGCTTACAATTTTTGCTTAAAAAAATCAAAACGGCACGCCACAAATCCATGGCATGCCGTTAAATTTTGCATAAAATCTATACACGGGTAGTATGTATTATGAGAACGTTAGGAAATATACCTCGTTCTTACCGACTCTGAGGGTGATAGTGTTATCCCTCAGCGCAAGGTTCTTTTCCTCAGTAAAGAAGCCTGCTCCGCGATCGCCACCGCCTATTATTCCCTTGATACTGTACCTCTTGAACTCGGAATTTTCGAGATTGATCTCGATAACGCCGCTATAATTTTCCGTAGTGAAAACAAGCGCGCCCGTATCGTTATTAGACGTCGCCAAGGAGTAGAGCTCACGGCGGTAATCGGCGGTACTGTCAACAACACTGCCGAGAGATGCAAGAGAGCTGAATGCCGACATAACGTGGTATGATGCATACATTTTCTTGTTTCTGCCATCGTCGAGAGTATAAATCGGATTATACTCATAGTGCGGCTCGGGCTTGGTCAAAAACATCATATCTATATCGCTCTTTTGCGCCACGATAAGCGCACGTGCAAGGCGTGAGGGATAGTTTCTCTCAAGATATGAGCCGTCCTTTGTATCCTTAAGGCAGAATTCCGTGACAATGCTCTGCGTTTTTCTGAAATACGGTTGATTCAAATATGACGTGGCATAATTGCCGTGCAGATCAAGCTCCTCCGGTGAATCCGCATAGCACTTCCACGATAGGAAGTCGAGCGGTGCCACCTTCTCCATAGCGACCATTCGCAAGAAGTCCTCAAGGAACGTGACGTATCCCTTCTCCTTTTCGGTGCTGTCGTAATGATTAAGTCCCGAGAAGCCTCCGGAGGAATATGCGCCTACTTTAAGCTTTGGAAATACCTCTTTGAGATAGGTTGACACCTCTTTGTAAAAGAGATAGTATTCTTCCGCAGTGCCTCCCCATCCCTCGTAGGTGTCGGCATCGCACATTATCTCCACGTACTTAATTCCCCATTTATATCCGTTAGCCCAGCCCTTGTTATAATGCTCGATGACTTTTGCGAATATACGTGCTATTTTTGCCGCATTATGTGGGGGGCGTGTGTATTTTTTAATCTCGTACGGCTCTCTTGATTCACCGAGTCTTAAAAATATCTCGGCGCCCACGTCCTTGATGGCTGCGAGATATTTATCGGTTGGAGCGAAATTATATGATGCCTCAAATCTCTCATCAAGTGACATGTCGGGAAATATACAGTGTAAATCAAGATATCTTGACGATGCATACGGAGCTTCCGGTGCGGAAACTCTTACGAGCGGAGGCTTCATCTCCTTATACTGTTCTGAAAAATCGTACTGCATATCAAGACCGAATTTCGGTCCGTTGTTAAGACAATTTATAGGCTTGATCTTTGCGGTTTTTCTCGAAAAGTCTACGTTTACCGATCTTTTGATCATCGCATCTTTTCCTTTCTTTTTAACTATGCTTGGGAGTCCGACCTTTCATCAAAGGTCCAGCCCTCACCGTTTATCTCGTGTGCACGGTGCACCGTAACAAATGCGTTCTTGTCTATTGCGGCAATCATTGCGGTAAATTCCGCGTACTGACGCATCGCAAATGTAACGATTACCATCTTTTTATTCTGTCCGGAATATCCTCCGACTGCATCAACTATCGTAGTTGTACGGTCAAGCTTATTGATAACCGCATCGTTAATCTCTTCATATTTATCAGAAACTATGTGCGCGATAAATGCAGAGGACTCCCCAAGGAAAATTTTATCTATTGAAATTGCGCATATAAGAGCAGATGTAATACCGAGCATTGTAAGAATCAGGTCGTCTATTGCAAACATACCGAGAATAATTATCGCCGCATCACATATAAAGAATGCCGTGGAGCTCTTAAGCCGTCTGAAGTACCTGGCCATTGCAAGTGCAATAACATCCATTCCTCCCGTAGATCCGCCACCGAGGAACGTAAGAGCGCATCCTGCGCCTATACACGCTCCACCGAAAACGGTAGCGATTACAATCACCACAGAGCTGTATTCACTGACGTAGGTGTTAAGATTAAGGAACGGATTATTCAAGAGATTGCGCATAAGCCAAAGTGCTACGGGGTACACCGCAGTAGATATAAGAGTCTTGGCGGCAAACGACCTACCAAGAAGAAAATATCCGATAACGAACAGCACCCAGTTTGTTATTGATGCATAGGTATCCGCTTGAACAGATGAAAGAGCATCAATATGCGACAAGAGGCTGTGAAGAATTATTCCTATACCGGACACTCCGCCCGTTACCAGATCAAACGGGAATATGAAAAGCTGTGAGCCGAAAGCAAGCACAACCGTTCCAACAATTATCAAGGACACGTTTTTAATAGTAATGAGTATTTCTTTTTTCGTTTTCGGTAATCGTTGCATCGTATTATCCCCTTAACGTAAATTATGCGAGCACTATGCCCATATTAGAGTAAAAATCGTGAAAAAACTTAACACGGTACTAATCAAGCTCGATTATCTCGTGGTAAAGATCGGCGTATCTGCCACCGAGCTGTAGTAGCTCGTCGTGGTCGCCTCTCTCAACTATTCTTCCCTTTTCGAGAACCATTATTGCATTTGATTTTCTTACAGTTGAGAGGCGGTGCGCAATAACGAAGGTCGTCTTATTTTCCATAAGCCGAGCCATTCCCTCCTCGATGTGCTTCTCCGTCCTCGTATCGACCGAGCTGGTAGCCTCATCAAGTATGAGGATAGGCGCACGGCTGATTGCCGCTCTTGCTATGTTGAGAAGCTGACGCTGTCCCTGTGAAAGATTTGCGCCGTCGTTCTCAAGGACTGTATCATATCCGTTCTCTAAGTTCATTATGAAGCTGTGCGCGGATGCCATCTTTGCCGCCGCGATTACTTCCTCGTCAGTAGCGTCAAGCCTGCCGTATCGGATATTTTCTCGCACGGTATCGGTAAAGAGGTGTGTATCCTGCAATACCATTGCCACGTTCTTTCTTAAAGTTGAACGACGTATCTTTTCAATGGGAATGCCGTCGATAGTGATAGTCCCCTCTTTAATATCATAGAACCTCGAGAGAAGATTGGTGACGGTGGTTTTACCTGCACCCGTAGAGCCTACGAACGCAATTTTCTGTCCCGGCTTTGCATACAGCGAAATGTTGTGAAGCACGGTTGTATCAGGAGTGTAACCAAACGACACGTTGTCAAGGACGATGTGTCCTACAAGCTTCTCGGGAGAAACCGCATCCTCGTCCTCCGTCTCACCCTGCTCGTCAAGCACGTCAAACACTCGCTCTGCACCTGCAAGGGCGGAGAGTATGACGTTGAGCTGCATGGATATTTCATTGATAGGTCTGTTGAATGAGCGCGTAAAATTGAGGGAAATAGCAAGTCCTCCGTAATCAAATCCGCTAAGCGCAACAAGCACACCGCCAACACACGCGACTATGCCGTAAGAAACATTGCATAGCTGATGGGTAACAGGGCCCATAATTCCCGATCGGAACTGCGCCTTTATCTGCGATGAGGCAAGCTGCTCATTCAAGAATTCAAATTCATCGGTTGCCACCGCCTCGTGATTAAAGACCTTAACAACCTTCTGTCCCGATATGATTTCTTCGGAAAATCCATTCAGTATACCGAGAGATTTTTGTTGCTCTTTGTAAGCGGTTCTACCTTTTTTAAGTATCGCTCTGCTAACTATTGTTAGCAAAGGCGTCATTATTAGCGTGATAAGTCCGAGTATCCAGTTGGTGTATATCATAAGCACAACAGTGCCTATAAGGGTTATAACTCCGGAGATTATCTGTATCAGAGTTGTATTGAGCATCTCACCGACGGTATCCACGTCGTTAGTGAATCTACTCATAATATCGCCTGCACGATGCGTATCAAAATATCTTACCGGCAGGGTTTGTATTTTCCTGTAAAGCTCGCTCCTCATACGCTTGAGAGAGCGTTGCGAAACAGCCAGCATCAATCTCTGCTGTGCCCATTGTGAAATTATGGATACGGCATAGACAAGTGCCATCACACCTATACCGACAGTAAGTCTTAAGAGTCGCTCCTTAGGAGTACGTGTGGCATCTGTCAGTGAGTTTACAACAGGACGCAGCATATACGACGACACAAGTGACGCCGCGGTATAAAGCATGGAGAAAATCAGAGCCGTAATAAGCAGTCCCTTCTCATGCGCGAGATATGAAAGCAATCTTCCGAGAGATTTGAGAGCATTTTTGGGTTTTCCGCCCATGCCGGCGTGACCACCGGGACCGCGTCTGCCCATAACGTTCATTTCTTTTTTGCCGCCCTCTGCAGTTTGCGAATACTTCGCGGCAAATCTTTCGCTTCTTGTTACGGAATTCATCACTCATCGACCTCCTCATCCTTTTGCGAGAGGTAGATCTCACGGTATTCCTCGCAAGATTTCATAAGCTCGCGGTGCTTGCCTATGCCAACTACTCTGCCCTCGTCCATTACGATTATCTTATCGGCATCCATAACGGACTGTATTCTCTGTGCTATAATTATCTTTGTTACACCGACAAGCTCCTCTCGGAATGCGCGTCTTATGGAGGCGTCGGTCGCGGTATCAACCGCGCTGGTGGAGTCATCAAGAATAATTATCGACGGACGCTTCAGCAGTGCTCTTGCAATACAGACCCTCTGCTTCTGACCTCCGGAAAGTCTTGATCCCTCTCTGCCTATTTCTGTATTATATCCGTCCTCAAACGAGGTGATAAAGTCGTGAGCCTGTGCTATTTTTGCTACACGGGTGAGGTCTTCATCCGTTGCATGCTCATTTCCCCATCTCAAATTCTCGGCAATGGTTCCGGCAAAAAGCGTGTTCTTCTGAAGCACGCAGGAGATGCCCTCTCTGAGATTGTATAGCGAGTAATCCTTTACAGAAATACCGTCAACAAGCACCTCTCCCTCTGTAACATCGTAGAGTCTTGGTATCATTGAGATGAGCGTGGTTTTGCCCGATCCGGTAGAGCCTATAATGCCAACAAGCTCTCCCGATTCTATCTTAAGATTTATATCACTTAACACGTTATCTGTATTATTCTCATAATAGCGGAACGATACGTTTCTGAACTCTATTTCGCCACGGGTGACAAGCTTGTCCTTCTCCTTTGCGTCCTTGTCGTGCAGATTTATATCTGCCTCCATGACCTCTTTTATTCTTCTGTGCGATGCCGCAGCTCTCGTGCCCTGCAAAATGATATTTGCAAGGAACGTAAGTGCCATAAGTATCTGTGTAAGATAGGTGATAAAGGCGGTGAGAGTTCCGACGGTCATATCGCCAACCATTATCTGCTTGCCGGAAATCCAAACCACAAGCAAAGTGGTGATATTTATCGCAAGAGTGGAAACGGGCATCATAAACAGCATTATCTTCAGAGCCGACGTGCTCTTATTAACGAGGTCACCGTTTTTCTCCTCAAATCGCTCTATCTCGTAGTCCTCTCTTACAAAGGACTTAATGACTCGCTGATTTGTTACCGTTTCTCCTATATTGCTATTAAGACCGTCGAGTGCCGCTTGCATTTTAGTATAGCGCGGACTCGCTATCTTTATAATAATGAATATTCCGAGTGCCATAAACGGAATTATAGCAAATATAACCCACGCCAGCTCGCGCTTGAGGGTAAACGACATAATCAGTGCGCCTATAAGCATTATAGGACTGCGGAACATACCGCGAAGGAGCGTTCCTGTAAAGTTCTGTATCTGTGTTACGTCGTTTGTTATACGGGTTATCAAGGAACCCGTGGTAAAATCATCTATGTTGGAAAATGAAAACTTCTGTATTCTCTTGAACACATCAAGCCTTACCCCTGCGGCAAGTCTTGCTGCACCACGGATAGCAAAATTTGCTCCGAGAATACCCGTAATCATCATGAAAACAGCCAGCAAAACCATATACAGACCGTTTATCAGTATGTAATCAACATCTCCGTTTGCCGCGCCCTTATCTATGATATTGGCATTTATGTACGGCAGTATAAATTCTCCGCATGCCTCCAAAATCATGAACAGAGGTCCGAGCAAAAAGCTATACCAGTATTTTCCGGCATATTTTGTATATTGCTTCATCTTTTTAACTCCTTGGGACTATTCCATCTTATAATTATAAAGCAAATTCAAGAATTTGTCAATGATTTCAAAAGCATTTTCAAATCATAAAAGACCGATATTTCGTCTTTTTTCAACCCCCTTACAAATAGTTTTCTTACACATTTCTCTTCTAATATGTTGACATTTTCACAGCTATGTGATAGAATATATGAGCGCAACGGCATAAATCTCGCAACCGCTCCAAAAAGTGCAAATCACAGCCGAGCATAACGCCTGCATAGTTAAATGTAGCAAGCTAAAAACAACTGAGTGTTGTTTTTGGCGTAGCGAAACCACCCAAAGCAAAGATCAGGCAAAGCTGAATTTGTTTTTATCCGACGCATACCGCTTGCGGTATATTGCGTTATTCGTCGTGTACGACCGACGAATAGCAAACTATGCGACGGTGGCGTAATATAATAAGCCCCTCATAAATAATAGGTCTATTCTACAGGATAGCCCGAAACGCCATTGGGATAGGCTCAACACCACAAGGATTTTGTGTCCTAAATCTGCCAAACGAAGTTTTGTACGTCATTTCTACACCCGAGTGCCAATACAACTAAACATCACGCCTGCATAGTTAAATGGATATAATAAACCCCTCCTAAGGGTTAGTTATGGGTTCGATTCCCGTTGCGGGTGCCATAAAAACAAGGTCTACCTCAAGTAGATCTTGTTTTACTTTATTTCACTTTTTCCACTCTTTCCTATCAAGGATTGACACTGAGATCAAATTATGGTAGACTTTGAATATAACGATTATTAAGAAAGTTTACAACCATTCGTTAAGGAGTAACTATGATCGAGCAAATCAAAGCGAAAAATTCAAAGAGCTTCTATTGTATAAGAGGCTTTCTGATATTTGTTTCCTTTTTCGTAATATCAAAGCTGACAACACTCAGCACTACACTATTCTCCCTGCCATACGGTGGAGAAACTTCTCCTATATATGGAACACTCCCTAACCCCGTAGTATATATCATATGCTCCGTTGCTGCAATCTTTATATTCAATTCGGTTTCTCTCGCCTTTGCAACGTTTGACAGGAATGAAATGAAAAACTTCCTGGAAAGAGAAGAAACGCAAATCCACCTCACAAAAGAAATAGCAAACATTCTGAAAACGCCTCATCTGATTATTGAAATTGCAGTATCTCTCGTATTCACCGCTATCACGGCGCTTATTGGCGGTTTCTACGAAATCGGTGGAATTTTCTTTGATAGCACACACCGCGGTGGTTGGTTTCCGACGGTTATCCTGCTCCCGATTTGCTTTGCAATCTCAATATTCGCAAAATATGAAGCAAGACGCTATTGGATAAAGTTAAATAGAGAAAATAACCTCGAAAAGGTTACACGCCCCTATGCTTTAGTATTAAGGATGATTATCATTCTCTTTATGTATCCTCTCCTATTCCCACTTGCGCCGATTATGGCAGCTGCAGTATACAGCGCTTTTGCTATCCTTTTCACCCTATTCAAAACACTGACGATTGTGGGAATAATAATCGTGCTTATACTTATACCGATAATTTTCGTTCTTATTCCATACTTAAAATTCATCAGCAGAAGAAGAAGATTTTTCAAAAAGATGAAGAGGATAGCAAATACCGAGGGATACACGGTAAGCAACCTCAAAGACGCATACGCATACTTCAAGAAATCGGGCAGGACTTGTTCATTTGATCTTGCACTGGGAGATGCAACGTACAACTGTATAGTTATCAGTACGTCAAGGCGCGGTGTGCCTCTTGTATTTGAGTCACCGACAAACGCGCATTTTGAACACAGGCTTGGTACAGACGGACACAACCTCTCAATGAAGCGTAACGTGGATCTGTTCCCCCGAGGCGATGGTAAGAAGATACTTATAGTACTTCCGAGTCCAAAGCACGTCTTTGTCACCGACGGAATAAAACGCAAAAGATTGTCTCAATCCGAAAAGCTATGGGAATATACCATCCACGACGATGCATCCTTCCTCGGCACAATGAGTAGGAAATCTCTCGATAAATCAGCGACCTACGATTAATGACCTCTATAAATACCGTTATTTTTCAGCGTGTTTTCCACCAGTGGATGACACGCTTTTTTACTTTGCGATTTATCGAGCCCCCGAGTTCTATCCCGTAACGCTCGGGAAATTCGCTCATATTTTATGAAAAATGCCTGTTTTTAGTAAACTGTATTTTACATTTGTGGTGCTACGGGCTGTTTTTCTATCTTTTATATCATTTCCCGACTATCATCTTACAGATTATACCATAACTGTAAATTCGAGCCTTTCGCACTAAATAACTCAACACGGGTAAGACTTGCTAAATAATTATGAAATATTTTTAAATAATATGTTGACTTTGCGCGGATTTAGGTGTATAATACTGAATAGATAATTTTATTAAATAATATAATCTTTTAGGAGGTTTCTCATGATGAACAAGAGAATTATAGTACTTATGATTTCTCTTATGGTGATGCTCGTCGTTGCACTTGGTGTAACAAGCTGTAATCTCGTTGATGAATGCGAGCACGACTGGGCACCCGCCACCTGCACAGAACCCAAGACCTGTAAGCTTTGTCAAGCTACCGAGGGTACTCCCCTTACACATACCGGCGGCAAGGCAACTTGTAAGGGAAAGGCAGTATGTGTTTTATGTCAACAGCCGTATGGAGAGCTGGCTGACCACGTATGGGTAGAGGCTACCTGTACCGACGCGGCTTACTGCTCCGTATGTGATATGGAAAACGGATATAAGCTCGGTCATTACTCCGAGGTTATCAAATCCTGTAACGAGTACACCAAGTGTGACCGTTGTAACAAGAACTACATACCCGGTCACATAATGGGTGAGGCTACTTGTACTGCTCCCAGCACGTGCACACGCGTAGGCTGTGGTCATACTGTAGGTGATCCCCTTGGCCACAATATGAAGAATCCTACCTGTACGGAGCCTGCTACCTGTAGTCGCTGCGATCATACAGAGGGCAATCCTCTCGGTCACGATTGGGCAGATGCTACTTGTACTACTCCCAAGACCTGTAATGTATGTCGCGCAACAGAGGGCGCAGCACTCGGTCACGATTGGGCAGATGCTACTTGTACCGCTCCCAAGACCTGTAATACCTGTCATGCAACAGAGGGTGAGGCACTTAACCACTTCTGCGTAGACGTTAGCTCCGTTGCTCCTACATGTACCGAGGACGGTTACGTTGTAAGAGAATGTGTACGTTGCGACTTTGTAAGAGTGGATTACGGCATGGATAACAATACCAAGCTCGGTCACGAGCTTGTATCTCATCCATACAAGTATGCAACCTGTACCGAGGACGGCCACAACGCTTACGTTGAATGTACGCGCGATGACTGTGGTTACACCACCTTTAAGGCTATCCCGGCATACGGTCACAATATGCTCCCTGCTACCTGTACGCTTCCCAGCACATGTAGCCGTTACGGTTGTGGTCACACCGAGGGCGACGCGCTCGGACATACCGCCGGCGATGCAGCTACTTGTATCTCCGATCAGATCTGTACCGTATGTAACACAGTTCTCGTTCCAAAATTCGGACATGTGTGGAGCGCATGGACTCCCAACGATGATGGAACAACTCATACAAGAGTATGCTCAAATAACACCTGTGACGATTGTGTAGAAAACGCTGACTGTAACGGTCCTACAGCTACATGTACTACCGATCAGGTATGCAATGCATGTGCAAGAGTTATGAATGTAGCTACCGGTCATACTCCCGGTGATGCTCCCACATGTACAGAGGATCAGATCTGTCTCACCTGCGGTGAGGTTCTCGCTGACAGACTCGGCCACGCTCTCGTTGGCGCTACCTGCACAGAGCCTGTGAAGTGTACTCGCGAGGGCTGTGATTACACAGAGGGCAACGCTCTCGATCACGTATGGAGTGCTTGGGTAAGCAACAACAACGGAACTCATACAAAGACCTGTTCAAACGATCCTACTCATGTAATCACTCTCCACTGCGCAAGCACCGAGACAGTTAAGTGCGGTGTTGACGTAGTATGTAACGATTGCGGATATGTAATTGAGGAAGCTCCCGATCACGACTATCTCGTAGTAGTTACCGATCCCACCTGTCTTGTAGGCGGTTACACCACTTACACTTGTCAGCGTGAGGGCTGCGGTCACTCATACGTTGGTGATGAGGTTGATGCTCTTGGACACGACTATCTTACAACAGTTACCGATCCTACCTGTCTTGCAGGTGGATATACCACTCATACATGTCAGCGTGAGGATTGCGGTCACTCCTACGTATCCGATGAGGTTGATGCTCTCGGACACAACTATGGCGAATGGACAGTTGCAGACGGCACTCATACAAGAGTATGTCAGAATGACCAGACTCACGTAGAGACCGGCAAGTGTGTATCCGACACCACTGCAGATTGTGAAAATGCCCAGATCTGTAGCGTATGTAACAATGTTATGACACCTGCTCTCGGTCACAACTGGAGCGAGTGGGAGGTTGTTAAGGGCACTCACACAAGAGTATGCCAGAATGATGAAACACACGTTGAGAGTGGCAGCTGCCACGGTGCACCCGCTACATGCGAGGATGCACAGGTTTGTGAAGTATGCTCTACCGTTATGACACGTGCGCTCGGTCACAGATGGGGCGACTGGACATCCAACGGCAACGGCACTCACACAAGAATCTGCGCTAACAACGTTACTCACACCGAAACCGCTGATTGCGCCGGTGTAAAGGCTTCTTGTACTTCTCCTGCATTCTGCTCGAGCTGTAACACAAACTACGGCACAGCTCTCGGCCACAGCTACGACTATGCTTGTGATGATGCATGTAACATCTGCTCTGCTGTAAGAGCATCTGCTATCCACATCGATGACAACACAGACGATATTTGTGACAACTGCAACCAGAAGATGCCTCGTGAGCCTCGCACACCCGGTCAGAAGATTGGTATCGTGCTTCTCTGCCTCGCAACTGCAGGCGGCGGCGGATTCCTTGTATACTGGTTTGTATTCAAGAAGAAGCTCATAAAGTAATAGCGCGACGCTCAGCGTCAAGCTGATACAAATATAACAAAATGGGTACGGATCGCTCTGTACCCATTTTTAATTGATGCAAAAACTACAATTAACAGATTAACACTATATTAATGCACAGACTAAAGCACAATCAATGATCGGTCAAAACATGGTTAATGCATAGACTAATATAATCAATGCATAGGCTAAATATAATCAATGCACATGCTAAATGTAATTGATGCACAGCTAAAATATAATCAATGAATAAGCAAAAATCAAAAAAAGGAAGATGCACGGAATAAACCGAGCATCTTCCTTTTAATATATATAAGAACGAAATTAGTCAGCATCCTTCATAGAAAGGTTTTCTCTGCCCTTCTCGTCCTTGCCGAGATACTTAACGCGAACAGTGTCGCCAAGAGCAACAACGTCCTCTACGTTCTCTGTTCTCTGCTTCTGAAGCTTGGAAATGTGTACCATACCTTCCTTGCCGGGAGCATATTCTACAAATGCGCCGATAGGAATAATTCTTGTAACAGTGCCCTCATAGGTCTCGCCTACAACAGGCTCGAATACGATAGCGTCGATAATTGCCTTTGCAGCCTCTGCGCTTGCCTTATCAACAGCGGCGATAAATACAGAACCGTCATCCTGGATATCAATCTTCGCGCCGGTATCTGCAACGATCTTCTGGATAACCTTTCCGCCCGTACCGATAACTTCACGAATCTTGTCGGGGTTAATCTTCATGGAAATCATCTTGGGAGCATACTCGGAAACGTCAGCTCTGGGAGCGGGGATTGCCGCAAGGAGAATCTTGTCAATAATCTCATCTCTGCCCTGGTGAGTGGTCTCAAGAGCTCTCTTTATAATCTCGGGGGTAAGTCCGTCAACCTTAAGGTCCATCTGAATAGATGTGATACCCTTGTGTGTACCTGCAACCTTGAAGTCCATGTCGCCATAGAAGTCCTCAAGTCCCTGAATATCTATCATTGTATCCCAAGAGCCGTCCTCTGCAGTGATAAGACCGCAAGATATACCTGCAACGGGAGCCTTAATCGGAACACCCGCATCCATAAGAGCAAGAGTAGATCCGCATACAGATCCCTGTGATGTAGAACCGTTAGAGCTTACAACCTCGGATACAAGACGGATAGCGTAGGGGAATTCCTCCTCACTGGGAAGAACGGGAACGAGTGAACGCTCTGCAAGAGCACCGTGGCCTATCTCACGACGTCCGGGAGAACGAAGTGCCTTTGCCTCACCGGTGGAATAGCCGGGCATATTGTAGTGATGCATATATCTCTTGCCTGTCTCATCATCAAGTCCCTCAAGCTTCTGTCCCTCGGAAAGAGTGCCGAGAGTAGCAATAGTAAGAACCTGAGTCTGACCTCTGGTGAAAAGACCTGATCCGTGAACTCTCGGAATAACACCAACCTCTGCTGCAAGAGGTCTGATCTCATCCATTCTTCTTCCGTCAACACGCTTCTTATCAACGAGAAGCCAACGGCGAACTATCTTCTTCTGTATCTTGTAGATAAGCTCGGGGAGAATAGTCTTGATATCCTCGTACTTCTCCTCAAAGGTTGCTACGATATCATCCATAATGGGCTGCATCTTGGCATCGCGCACGTTCTTGTCATCGGTGTCGAGTGCCTCCATAACAGCAGCCTCACAGTATGCGAAGATCTCGTCAAACATATCGTGATCAAGCTCTCCGGATGCATACTCAAACTTGGGCTTACCAATCTCGCTAACTATACCGTTAATGAAGTCTACAAGGCCCTTGATCTCCTCGTGAGCCTTCATGATAGCGACATACATCACGTCATCGGCAACCTCATTAGCTCCGGCCTCGATCATAACTACCTTCTCCTTGGAAGCAGCTACTGTAAGCTCAAGATCAGAAACCTTTCTCTGCTCGTAGGTGGGGTTAACAACGATCTCGCCGTCAACAAGTCCCATAAATACGCCACCGATAGGTCCATTCCACGGAATATCCGAAATAGAGAGCGCGATGGACGCACCGATCATAGCGGTTATTTCGGGTGAGCAATCAGGATCAACCGACATAATAGTGAGAAGAAGTGAGATGTCATTGCGAAGATCCTTCGGGAAGAGGGGTCTTACGGGACGGTCTATAACACGTCCTGCGAGTACAGCCTTCTCGGAGGGCTTACCCTCTCTCTTGAGGAAGCCGCCGGGGATCTTGCCCACAGCGTACATCTTCTCATCGTAATCAACCGAAAGGGGCAAGAAATCAATGCCCTCACGGGGTGCTGCGGATGCAGTAGCGGTTGCAAGCACGGTTGTCTCACCGTACTGAACAAGAGCCGCACCGTTAGCAAGGCCTGCAATCTTACCTGTCTTTACGACGAGGGGGCGGCCTGCAAGGTCATAAGTAAAGACCTTTTCATCAAATGTTTTGAAGTTTTCTACCATTTTGTTTTCCTCCTTGTTTTTTCAACACGAGGGCGAACATAACACTTAAATATGTGCTTAAGCACGTCTTAAACACATATTTAAATGCTACTTCCGCACCTCGGCCGATGTGTTTTAATTCTTAAAAAACGGGAACGAAAAAGCAAATAGCGCATTCGTCCCCGTCTTGTGTCCCGGCGGGAAAGTAACGATTACTTTCTGAGACCGAGTCTCTTGATAACTTCTCTGTATCTTTCGATGTCCTTCTTCATAAGGTAGCTGAGAAGCTGCTTTCTGTGTCCAACCATCTTAGAAAGACCTCTCTGAGAGTGGAAATCCTTAGGATTCTTCTTCATATGCTCAGTAAGCTCCTTGATTCTTGCAGTAAGAATAGCGATCTGAACCTCGGGAGAACCGGTATCTCTCTCATTGATCTTGAACTCTTCGATAAGAGCAGTCTTTGTTTCCTTTGCGATCATGATACTTCACCTTTCATAATATTTTTCTCCGTAAAACCGAGCTATGCGCGGGTGAAATGCAAAAGCTACGCAAGAGTATTTCTCAAACGGAGCAGTGCCATACGCAACACTCAGCATTAGGCCAACAAGTAGTATAACATATTTTTTTATATTTGTAAAGTCTTTTTTTATATTTAATATTATTTGAGTTAAATTTATTGATTTTTTACTCATTTTTGTGTTATTGTTTGTATTTTTTATTGATATTAACGATAAAAATGAAGACTTCCTTGCTTAAAGCTTTTCAAGCAGAGCCAGAAGTGCCCTGCCCCTGTGACTTATCTCGTTTTTCTCTTTGTCGGTCAATTCTGCAACTGTGCGGAAATCTCCCTCCGGAACAAAAATAGGGTCATAACCAAAACCGCCCTCGCCTCGCGCGTCATCTATGATAGTGCCGTACATATATCCCTCCGCAGTGACGAGGCTTCCGTCAGGAAAGGCAACCGCCATAGCACAGGTATAGTGCGCACCCCTGTCGTCCTTGTCCTTAAGCTTATCAAGCAGCAGAGCGTTGTTATCCTTATCCGTACCACCTGAAAATCTGGCACTGAAAATACCGGGTGCTCCGTTAAGTGCGTGAGCGCATATTCCGCTATCGTCGGCAAGTGCCGCGCATCCCGATATATCCGATATTTCCCGTGCTTTCTTGACAGCATTCTCCATAAAGGTTGAGCCGTCCTCAACAGTCTCGTGAGATATGCCTGCCTCACCTAATGAGAGTACCTCTTCAAACTTACCTGAAAGGATTTGCTTAATCTCGTAAATTTTATGCTTGTTATTTGATGCTATTATCAGCTTCATAACGTCCTCTTACGTGGTTTTTGTAAACTTTTGTTTGATTTATGGTCAAAAAGCGTGGCAGATGCCACGCCTTTTTACAAAGTGCCGTCAGAATAATCCGGTTATTCTGCCGTTATCATCAACGTCAATCTTCTCTGCCGCAGGCACCTTTGGAAGTCCGGGCATCGTCATAATATCACCCGTCAGAACAACTATAAATCCTGCTCCGCTGGATATCTTAACTGACTTTACCGTTACCGTAAAATCCTCGGGCGCGCCGAGCTTGGTTGCATCATCCGAGAAGGAATACTGCGTCTTTGCAATACATATCGGGAGTCTGTCATATCCGAGTGACGTGAGTGCATCAATCTGCTTCTTCGCTTGGGGAAGAACGGTTATTCCGTTTCCTCCGTACACCTTCTTAACCACAGAGGATATTTTATCCTCGATTGTACCGTCAAGCTCATATGAGAAGGTGAAATCTCCCTTCTCCTCATTGCAGAGCCTTACTACTTCGCGTGCCAGCTCCTCACCGCCACGTCCACCGTCCGCCCATACGGTAGAGAGTACAACGTTAACTCCGAGAGCGCGGCATTTTTTAATAATGAAATCAATCTCGGCATCGGTATCCGTCGGGAATCTGTTAATCGCAACAACAGCGGGAAGCTTGTATACATTCTTAATGTTCGATAAGTGGCGCAGTAAGTTAGGTATACCGCCCTCAAGTGCATCAAGGTTTTCTTCACCGAGAGCAGTCTTTGGCAATCCTCCGTGCATCTTTAACGCTCTAACGGTAGCCACTATAACAACCGCAGATGGTACAAGTCCTGCAATGCGGCACTTAATATCAAGAAACTTTTCAGCACCCAGATCCGCTCCGAAGCCTGCCTCCGTTACAGCGTAATCAGCCATCTTCATAGCGGTACGTGTAGCGATAACAGAGTTACAGCCGTGGGCAATATTGGCAAATGGGCCGCCGTGTACAAACGCGGGTGTGCCCTCAAGAGTCTGAACGAGATTAGGCTTCAAGGCATCCTTGAGCAATGCCGTCATCGCGCCTTCTGCCTTAAGATCTCCGGCAGTAACGGGGCGGTCGTCATAGGTATATCCGACCGTGATCCGTGCAAGTCTTGCCTTAAGGTCACTTATGCAGCTTGCAAGACACAGCACCGCCATAATTTCCGATGCTACGGTGATGTCATACCCATCCTCACGCGGCACACCGTTAACCTTGCCGCCAAGACCGTCTGTAACAAATCTGAGCTGACGGTCGTTCATATCAACGCATCTCTTCCAGGTTATCTTACGCGGATCAATACCGAGCGCGTTACCCTGGTATATATGGTTATCAAGCATAGCCGCGAGCAAATTGTTGGCAGCTCCTATTGCGTGAAAATCGCCTGTGAAGTGCAGATTTATATCCTCCATGGGAATAACCTGCGCCCAGCCGCCTCCTGCCGCGCCGCCTTTAACACCGAATACAGGGCCAAGCGATGGCTCTCTCAGTGCAACTGCAACACTCTCACCTATTCTGCGGAGTCCGTCTGCGAGTCCTATCGTCGTCGTGGTTTTCCCCTCACCTGCGGGAGTTGGCGTAATTGCCGTGACGAGTATCAGCTTACCGTCCGAGTCATTTGCCTTGTCCTTAAGAAGAGATAAATCAATTTTAGCCTTATCGTTACCGTAAAGCTCTATATACTTTTCGTCAATTCCAACCGCTTTTGCAACATCGAGAATGTGCCTCGGCTTTACTGACTGAGCAATTTCAATATCGGTCATCATCACATAACACCTCCATTTTAGCTTTAATATATCTTTCACTGTAACATAAATTATATAACATATTGCATAAAAAGTCAATCAAATTAACAAAAAAAGGACTCGGTGTAAGCAGTGGCAACCGCCCCTCTTAAAACAGCACATAAACTTTTCAAAAACGCCAAAAAAGTTTATAAAAAAACACAAAAAAGACTTGACAAAAAACTAAAAAGGTTATATAATATGGTGTACGACTATGGGACAAAGTAGCCTAAACTACCCCCATTTGTCAAAAACACACAGGGAGGATACGGTGAAGCTTGACTTAAGACCTTTGTTGGCAGGCAATGAACTGCTGACATTTGATTACGAGTTACCACTTGATATTGATCCCGAAGATACCTCAAGCTTTCTTTACGGCGTTAGTTTTCCTTCTCCCATGAAGGTTAAGGGGGAGATTACCAACACCTCGGGTTATATGACCATGACAATCAACGTATCGGTCGACTACCAAGCCGCATGCGCCAGATGTCTTGATGAAGTTACCGGGTGCTTTTCCTTAGACCTTGAGAAAACCGTCGCAACAAAAAAGCAAGCAGAGAATCTTGAAGAAAAGATAGTAGACGACTACTGCATAATCACTGACGGATTTCTCGATATAGACGAGCCCCTCAGAGAGCAGATAGAGATCGAATTCCCGTTCAGAATACTTTGCAAGGAAGATTGCAAGGGCCTGTGCGGAAAATGCGGCAAGAATCTTAACCACGGTGATTGCAACTGTGTCAAGAAAGAAATTGACCCACGCTTAGCACCACTGCAGAAGATACTTGAGCAGATGAAAAAAGAAGAAAATAATAATAAATAATATACCGAGAATGCGTGTGTCGCATACTCATACAGGAGGTAATCAACAATGGCAGTTCCTAAAAGAAAAACTTCTCATGCAAGAAAGATGAAGAGAAGATCCAGCGTTTGGAAGCTTGACACTCCTACCAACCTTGTTAAGTGCCCCAACTGCGGCGAGTACAATCTTGCTTATCGCGTATGCAAGGCTTGCGGTCAGTACAAGGGTGAGCAGGTTGTAATCAAGGAAGAAGCTGCAAACTAATTAAAATAGCCGATATCGGCATACAAAAGAGAGCTAACCGACAGTGTTAGCTCTCTTTTGTTTTTGTATTTAATTAAAGTGGGATTAATCTTTAAGTTAAAATCCGATTAATTCTTGTATCAAACTAAAATCTGATTAATCCTTGTATAAAACCAAAATAGGATTAACTTTTCTATTAAGCAAAACTAAAAATTAATCTTTGGATTTGCGCTCTCAAATTTATCCATAAAGCTTACAAGCTCCTCTACACCCTCATACGGCATAGAGTTGTATAACGATGCAAGCATTCCTCCTGCATTACTCTCTCCGCGAAGATTTATAAGACCTGCCTCCTCTGCTTCCCTGAGGAACTTTTCATCAAGTTCGGAGTCACCAATGAAGAACTTGATATTGGTAATTGAACGGCAGTGGCTATCTACGGGTGTCGTATAATACGACGTTCCGTCAAGGAAGTCATAGAGTCTGCTTGCCTTGCGCTCATTTCTTCTCTTCAATTCATCAAGACCGCCGATAGACTCTATCCAATCCAGCATAAGCTTTGTCATATAAATACTGAACACGGGTGGCGTGTTAAGTCTGGATACATTGTCCACGAGCAGCTTGTAGTTAAGCAGTGAGGGTGTCGAGGGATCCACTCTGCGCAGCAAGTCATCACGCACTATTACAACCGTAAGACCTGCTATACCAAAGTTGGTCTGCGCGGACGCAAAAATAAGACCGAACTTTGACACGTTGACGGGCTCCGAGAGGAGAAATCCTGTCATATCCGCAACAAGCGGAATATTACCTGTATCGGGCACGTAATTAAACTTTGTTCCGCACACGGGGTTGGTGTAGCACATATAAACGTAATCGGCATCGGGACGGAAGCTATTCTTTGCCGTTTCCGGAATTGTGTGATAAACAGGGCCTGCGCCTCCTGATGATGCGGCAACAACTATATCTCCGTACTTCTTTGCCTCAAAATATGCGTTACGGGAGCGTGGTCCGGTAATGATATAATCCGCACACTTTCTGTCAGATAGCAGGTTCAAGGGCACTGCGGAATACTGCATCGTAGAGCCACCCTGCAAGAATAATACCTTATAGTTGTTTGGTATTTCAAGGAGCTTGCGGAGTGTCTTCTCACAAGAGGTGATAAGCTCGTCAAGCTCAGGGGCATCCTTTGGCAGCTCCATAACCGACATTCCGGTGCCATTGTAGTCAAGAAGCTCTGCCTTCGCCTTATTAAGCACCTCAATTGGCAGCATAGACGGTCCCGAAGCGAAATTATATACTCTTTTCATATAATATCCTTTCATCACGGAATAAAAACATTTTATAGAGGATGTTACTTACATTATTTTATCATATTTTATATAATAATGCAACCGTTTTTTTGAGTTTTATATCTCGAGCATAACGGGACAGTGGTCGCTCCCCATGATATCCGTCAGAATGTCAGCTGACTTAACTCTTCCCACAATATCATCAGATACAAGAAAATAGTCTATGCGCCAGCCCGTGTTGTTTTCTCGAGCCTTAAACCTATAAGACCACCAGGAATATTTAACGAGGTCGGGGTGCATATATCTGAACGTATCGGTAAAGCCGGCGCCGAACAATTCGCCAAGCTTGCCTCTCTCCTCGTATGAATAACCCGGATTGCCTATATTACTCTTTGCATTCTTAATGTCTATTTCGCAAAATGCGACGTTGAGGTCTCCGCAGTACACAACGCTCTTGCTCTTGGCAAGGGCGGTGAGATACTCTCTCATATCATCCTCGAATTGCATACGGTAGTCTATCCTTTTGAGGCCGTCCTGCGCATTCGGTACGTAGGCGGCTACCAAATAAAAATCACCGTATTCAAGAGTTATTACTCTACCCTCGTCAATATGCTTGCCATCTATACCGTAGGCTACGGATAACGGCTCGTGCTTTGTAAATACAGCCGTGCCGGAATATCCCTTCTTATCTGCGCTGAACCAATAGGAATAATACCCCTCGGGAGCAAAGTCAGCCTGTCCCGGCTGCATTTTAGTTTCCTGCAAGCAGAAAAAGTCCGCATCAAGCTCATCAAAAACATCGGCAAAGCCCTTTCCGAGCACCGCTCTGAAGCCGTTTACATTCCAGGATATGAATTTCATAAACACCTCATATACATATAGTTTTATATTATTTTAGCATATTTCTCGACATTTTTCAATAGATGCTGGACTTTTGCGGCATAATGTGATAAAATAAATTCAAATAATTTTATCCGGAGATAAGTGTGAAAATAATTGCTAAAATATATACCGAATTTGACGAGAAATTCGGTATTCCGCGACAGAGCGGAATAGTTAATGAAACGATAGGCAGGATAGTCTTTGAGCCGGAATACAGAAATCCCGAGGCATTGCGCGGAATTGACGGATACTCACATCTGTGGCTGATATGGCAATTCTCCGAGAGCGTGCGCGAGGACTGGTCACCTACGGTAAGACCTCCAAGACTCGGAGGCAACAAGAGAATGGGAGTTTTTGCCACCCGCTCACCTTATAGACCTAACCCCATAGCACTCTCCTCCGTACGTCTGCTTGAAGTCAGAAAAACGGATAACGAGGGCACGTGCCTCATAGTATGCGGCGCTGATATTCTTTCGGGAACACCGATATACGACATCAAGCCATATCTCCCCTACACCGACAGTCACCCCGAGGCAAAGGGCGGATTTTCCGACGAGGTGCTTGATTACAGTATTGAGGTTGAATATGCCGACGGAGTAAGAGAGAAGCTCACTGAAGATGAGATGAATAAGCTCACCAAGGTCCTAGCCCACGACCCAAGACCGTCGTATAAGAGTGAGGATTGCCGCTCGTACGGAATGAGATTTAACGGCAAGGAAGTGAGCTTTAAGTATGAAAATTGTAAACTTATAGTTACAAATATCGAACAACTCTCCCTCGCAACCTAAAGTTGCACGGAAAATGTGAAAAATGTAAACGTAAATGTATAGACTTTACTACGCTTTAATAGTAATATATCCTTACAGAAAGGCGGTATATCATGCAAAAGAATAATTTGAAGGATAATTTATACAAATTAAGACAGCAGCACGGTCTGTCACAAGAAGAATTTGCAGAGAAGATAGGTGTGTCCCGTCAGGCGGTATCAAAGTGGGAACGCGGTGAAGCTTATCCCGATACGGAAAATCTGATAGTAATTGCCGAGACCTACAACGTATCCGTGGATGAGCTCATTGATTTGAAAAAAGATCGAGGCATTGACACGGATACCGACAAGGATAAATCAGACGATCTCGAAAATAGCTCTCGGTCGCCTACATCCGTCAACATCTCATTCGGTTTTGGCTGTGATGACGATGATGACGATGACGATGACGACGATGATGACGATGATGATGACAACGGCGGCACCTCGCAAGGCAATCGCCGTACATATCGCATCTTTGCATCTCTGCCTTACCCCATAGTGATAACGCTTGTATATCTCCTCATCGGATTTTTGCACGGCGGTTGGGCCTGGGGCTGGACTCTCTACGTAACAGTCCCCGTATATTACTCACTTATAAGAGCGATACGCAAGAGAAGACTCTCCTCGTTTGACGTTTCAAGTCTGTGCGCATTTGTTTTTTTACTCCTTGGTATGCTGAGGGGATATTGGCACCCCGGTTGGCTTATTTTCCTGTTTATTCCGATATATTATTCAATTGCCGATGCGATCGATAAGTTGAAAAAGAAAAAAACGACAACGCTGATAGTTGATGACGACTAACCATTTAGGCATAACCGAATAAAGATTAACTATAAAACCGAATACAAAAATAAAAATACCGAGGTATTGCTTTTACAGTACCTCGGTTATTTTTTTAATATATGTAAGGAGCATTAAGTCATTTAAGAAGCATATGGCGAAAAACTGTGAATTCTTCATTCGTGCATTGCTTCTCAATAATGAAGCTCCTTGTATTTAATTATTTGTATCTATATGGGGCATATAAGCCTTAAGATAGTCGAGTCCGGAAAACAGAGTCGTAAACGCCATGATAGCCATAGCCACGTATGAGAGAATGTGATTCTCCGAGAAATACGGAATCATAGGCTCGAGCAATATAATAATTGTGCCTGCCATCTGAGAAACCGTCTTAATCTTTCCAAGCATGCTTGCAGCAACTACAATTCCGCTCTTGCCCGCCACAACGAGTCTTAACGACGTGACACCAAGCTCGCGCAAAAGGATGATAAGCACAAGCCAAACAAAGACGAGCGCAAGTGTAACCTCTCCGCGCAAAAGCATCCAAACAAGTATAGCTATCATAGAACCTATGACCATAAACTTATCAGCCAAAGGATCTATAAACTTACCAAAATCCGTAACGAGATTATACTTTCTTGCTATTTTACCGTCGAGCATATCTGTAAATCCGGTTACAGCATATATGATTGCAGGGACTATACATCCCCATATCGGCATATCCCTCATAAAGAGGAGCGCAACTACAAACACCGGTACAAGTATCGCCCTTATCAGCGATAGAGTGTTTGGTAAATTCATTGTTTTTTTCTTCATAAAGCCTCCTTTTTCTACACGGGTATAGGCAATCAGACAACCTCTTCACCTATAAGATCGTAGTCAAGAGATTCCGTTATGTGTATCTTGACAAAATCTCCGAAGGTGTATTTACCCTTAGGAGCATTGAAATATACACTGCCGTCAACATCCGGTGCATCTGCCTCGGAGCGACCGTAGTATATTTCCGCCACCGTATCGTAGCCGTCTGTTATAACAGTGAGCTCCTGTCCTATCTTGGCGCTGTTAAGCTCCTCCGCCACAGTGAGCTGTGTCTGCATAAGAATATCATATCTGTCCTGCTTCACCTGCTCGTCTATCTGATCGGGCATAAGTGCCGCCTCTGTGTCCTCCTCGGGAGAAAACGTGAATGCACCAAAGCGGTCAAACCTCGTCTGCTTTACAAATTCGCACAGCTCTACGAAGTCCTCCTCGCTCTCACCGGGAAATCCTACCATCGCGGTCGTGCGCAGGGTGATGTCGTGGACACTCGCCCTCAATCTTCTTATGGCGTCAATTATGAGCTCCTTGCCGCCGTGTCTGTTCATACGCTTGAGAACGGTATCGGAAATGTGCTGAACAGGGATGTCCATATACTTAACAAGTCTTGGATTGGTTCGGAATTCCTCTATCAGCTCATCGGTAATCTTGTCGGGATAGCAGTAAAGGAGTCTTATCCACGGAATACTCGTCTTTGCCGTTATTTCCTTTACCAGCCTTGTAAGGCTGTACTCTCCGTAGATGTCAAGTCCATATCTTGTAGTATCCTGTGCTATGAGGTTAAGCTCCTTGACACCCGCTCTGTCAAGCTCCTGTGCCTCAAATACTATATCCTCTATTGTACGGCTCCTTAATTTACCACGGATAAGGGGTATCGCGCAATATGTACAGCGGTTGTCACAGCCCTCAGCTATCTTTAAGTACGCTGTATGCGGTGCGGTAGTAAGTATTCTTCCTCCCCCGAGAGGCGAGGTGTTCTTGTCACCGAATGACGTATATTTTTCACCGCGCATAACCGCACGACACGCCTCCGCTATATCCGCGAGGCTACCGACTCCTACGAGCGCCTCTACCTCGGGCATCTCGTTCATAACCTCCTCGCGATATCTTTCTACAAGACATCCCGTGGCAATTATATGCTTGCACTTGCCCCATTTTTTAAGCTCTGCGGCATCAAGAATATTGTCAATCGCCTCACGCTTTGCACTCTCTATAAATCCGCATGTATTGATTATTACAATCTCCGCCTCCTCGGGCTGAAAAGTAACCTCAAATCCCGCCTTGTGCAAATTATGAAGCATTACCTCGGTATCTACCAAATTTTTAGAGCATCCGAGGGAGATAAAAGCAACCTTTGTCATAATTATCCTTTATTTCAGTAGTTTTTTAATTTTCGGGCGGATGCGCTCCTGATAAAACCTTATCATAACGAGAAGGAAGAAGTCATAAGCCACAAATGCAAGATTGAACAGCGCCCACGTGAGAAAATACATTGCCTTGCCCGTAACTCCGAAGAAGCTCTCGCTTGTGTCTATAAACGGCATACCCGTGATAAGACTTACACCGAGAAGCATAAGGAAAAAGGACAGATTGGCAAATAGAATTTTCATAACCCACCAGATGCCTCTCGGCAATCTCTCGAAATACCCCTTGAGTATCGGGTATATTCCGAATAAAACGAGGTATATAAACCACATCGGGCTGTGTTGATACAAAAGAAAGGTACAGAGTGTTGTGCAAATCCATACAAGCCAGGTGTACGGTGAGCCAAGCTCAATATACACAAACGCTATGAGTACCGATGCAAGTGCAACAGCTGTAATATCAAGCATCTCAATAAACGCTCCCAGCACCATAAATACTGTGCCAAGCGCGACTATCATTGCACTCATCGTAATCTTTTTGGTCTGCTTCATATCAGATGCACCTTATACAGTCGCCGCCCATACACTCGCAAAGGCAGTCAAGACAAATCAGCTTTGTACAGCAATCACAAGCATCTACGGTTGATGAGCGACGGTATTGGCGTGAGCCGTCACCGTAATAAGTGCTGCCATATCTTGAGCCCGCAGTGTTGAACATCTCCTTTGCTCTCTGATATTCAAGATTTGACGGATCCATCGTGCAGGCAAGCTCAAGCTCTCGCATAGCATCTGCGCTCTTGCCTCTCTGCATAAGACAGATTGAGTTAAGGAAATGCCAGTCAGCGGTGCGGTCGTAAGTTGATACGGTTTCAAGCAGCTTTTCCGCCTCGTGATATTTTCTCTCGTTTATCTTTTGACGTATAGTAACGTAAATGCCCTTTGCAGACGAGGAATACTTGTACGAGTCACCCCCTGAGGAATGTCCCGATGAGGTGCGTCCCCTCTGTATCTCATCGTATGCGGCATTTATTTCCTGCATTTTCTCTTTAGCAAGATCCTTGAGCGGATTGTTATCATCAAAGTTGTCGGGATGATATTTTCTTGCAAGATTTCTGTATGCGTTCTTTACTTCTTCATCAGTCGCATCTCGCGATACGCCGAGTATTGAATAAGGATCCTTCATTTCTTCTCCTCCTCTTCATCCTTCTTATCAAGGAACTCTATTCTCTTGACAAGTCCGAGATATATAATATTTCTCACAATGTTCTCTATCGTTATCTTGTTTTCAAACGGAATAAGATTAATTGCGCTTTCAAGCTTTTTACACTCAATAAGTAAAGCAGACTTTACAATTTGCTTATTCTCATAAGTCAATTTTGCCCCATTATATGCTATAACATACGGATTGTATTTCCCATCCTTTAAGTCCTTGTCATAGTCATCAATGGCATCCACAAGATATACAAACTTGCCGAGTCTGTATCCGCACTCATAGGTGACGAGTCTGTCCGCGCCGTCAAATCCGTATGCGAATATCTCCCCGAGCAATTCTCCAAAAAGTCCTGCCGGCTCATCAATTCCCTGCCGTCTTTCCCTCTCAATCTCGGTTATTTTATCAAGCCTATCCTTGACAATCACGGCAAGGTCGGAGAGTCCGGCGCGACGCTTTGCCCCTGAAAATACAGGGCGTGTCAGATTGACAAGCATCCGCTTTGCAAGTTTCTCGTCGGTAAGGTCATCGTGCATCTTATAATATGACAGAATGGCAAATGCACGTGCCGTATACTCAATCGCGGAGTTGTCGTTAAGCATACACCGTTTTTTAAGTGGATGCGCAATACATCTTCGCATTGATGACCCGAGCTCCTCGTCGGGAATATATGCCATTCGCACAAGTGCAAGAAAGACGCTGTCGTAAGTAATGGTTGCTATGGACAACCCTCCGGTATGCTCCTTCATAGAGCGGCAAATGCCACAGTATGTAGCCTTATAAAACTCGTGCTCTTTAACAAGCAGCTCTTCGCCTACAGGCTTTACGTAACCGAACATTTCCCTCTCCTTTCAAAATGGCATAGTTATACATTTTAATTTATACATAGACAGTATAACATATTTTTCCCCGTTTGTGTTAACTTTTATAAAATTTTTCATAAATATTTTGTTTTACCAGTAAAAACATAAAAATGTCGCGCAATTAAAAGCCCCCGAGTGATGATATAAAACCGCAGTTTTTCAAGCTTAATACTCACTAAACATATCAAAAAATAACCGAGGTACTGAAAAAACAATACCTCGGTGTTTTTATTCGGTTGTGCCCAAATTTATTTATTCATACCTTTTCTTGTCAGTGCGATACGGTTCTTCTTAAGATCAACATCCTTGATAAGCACCTCGATAACGTCACCTACGGAGAAGAGCTCCGAGGGATGCTTGATATACTTATCCGACATTTCCGAAATGTGAAGAAGTCCGTCGTGATGAACTCCGATATCTACAAAGCAACCGAAGTCGATAACGTTACGCACGGTACCGTTGAGCTTCATACCGGGCTTGAGATCTGTAATCTCGAGAACCTCTGTGGATAGGATAGGAGCAGGAGCATCCTCACGGATGTCACGTCCGGGCTTTTCAAGCTCGCCGATTATGTCAAGAAGAGTGGGCTCACCGCAGCCAAGCTCCTTAGCAAGCTTCGCGGTGCCGTACTGCTCTGCCTTGAACTTCAGCAGGGAGAGATTGGATGTTCCTACATCCTGTGTTGAGAAGCCGAATCTCTTGAGCAGATCCTCTGCAATAGCGTAGGACTCGGGATGCACACCCGTATTATCAAGAACCTCTGTACCACCGGGTATACGAAGGAAGCCTGCGCACTGCAGGAACGCCTTGTCACCGATCTTGGGAACCTTGAGCAGCTGCTTTCTATTCTTGAACTCGCCGTTCTCTTCTCTATACTTAACAATATTCTTTGCCGCGGTAGCGTTGATACCGGAAACGTAGGAAAGAAGAGAATGAGATGCGGTGTTGATGTCTACACCTACTCCGTTTACACAGTCCTCAACTACGCCGCCGAGCATCTCGGTAAGTCTGTTCTGCTTCATATCGTGCTGATACTGACCTACACCGATAGCCTTGGGCTCGATCTTAACAAGCTCTGCAAGGGGATCCTGAAGTCTGCGCGCTATAGAAACAGCAGATCTCTGCATTACGTCAAACTCGGGGAATTCCTCTGCCGCAAGCTTGGATGCGGAATATACAGATGCACCCGCCTCGGATACGATAGTATACTTTACGCCCTTGGGACATACGGGATCGCGGAGAACTCTCTCTGCAATAAATCTCTCGGACTCTCTGGAAGCAGTACCGTTACCGATTGAGATAATATCGACGTTGTGTCTTTTTACAAGGCGGAGAACTACAGTCTTTGATCTCTCGAGATCATCCTCGTTATCTCTGCCCTTGGAGCGGAAGGGATATATAACAGCGGTATCAAGAACCTTTCCGGTCTTGTCTACTACTGCAAGCTTACATCCGTGACCGTAGCCGGGATCATATCCGAGAACTACCTTACCCTTGATAGGAGAAACAAGAAGAAGGTTACGAAGGTTCTCGGAGAACACCTTGAGCGCACCCTCGCAGGCGTCGTCAAAGAGTGCTGTACGAACCTCACGCTCTATTGCGGGGAACAGGAGTCTGTCATAGGCATCCTGAAGAGTTGCCATAAGATAAGGAAGCGCGGGGGACTGCTTATTGGTGACAACTCTTGATACAAGCTGTGCCATTCCCTCGTCCTCGGCAAGTGTAACCGCTACCTTGAGGAATTCCTCTTTCTCACCGCGGTTAATAGCAAGAACTCTGTGGCCCTTGAGCTTCTTGATAGGCTCGGAGAACGCATAATAGTTATCATAAACGGACGACTCCTCGGTAGTACCCTTTGTTGTGATAGAACCGTGATCCATTGTGAAGGATCTGAGCATCTTACGAATCTCCGCATCGTTGGAAACGTCCTCTGCAATAATGTCGGATGCTCCCTGTAATGCCGCCTGAGCGTCGGGCACCTCTTTGCCCTCCTCTGTGGAAATAAACTCCTCGGCATATACGTCAATCGCGGGATCATAGCTGTCCCTCTGCTCCATAATGTACTGTGCGAGAGGCTCAAGTCCCTTGGCTCTTGCAACAGAGCCACGTGTAGATCTCTTGGGCTTGAAGGGTCTGTATATATCCTCGAGTTCTACAAGAGTCTTGGCATTGTTAAGTGCAAACGTGATCTCGGGAGTAAGCTTTTCCTGTGCCTCGATAAGCGCGGAGATAGTCGCTCTTCTCTCCTCAAGGTTGCGAAGGTATGAGAGTCTGTCGTTAAGCTCACGAAGAGTAGTATCGTCAAGACCGCCCGTAACCTCCTTACGGTATCTGGAAATAAAGGGGATTGTATTACCCTCGTCAATAAGCGCAACGGTAGCCTCAACCTGTTCTTCCTTAACGCTGAACTCCTGCGCCAATGTCTTTAAAATGTCCATTTATATTCTCCTTAATAAAATTAATCTGTATTATTCCGCTGACTCAAGCAGTTGGATCTCGTTGTCTGCGAGAAGCCTGTATTCCGACCGTGCAAGTGCCGGGTCAAGAGTAATTCCGCCAAAACTTACTCGCTCAAGAGTGACTACTCTGTTTGATACGGATGCCACCATACGCTTTATCTGATGGTATTTCCCCTCGGTGAGTGTGATAAGTCCGCCCATTCTGTCCTCGTCGAGAACAATCTCGGCACTCTTGCACTCATAGCCGTCAGCAAGCGTAACTCCGTCCTTAAAATACTCCTCTACGCCCTCGCGCATAGGCTCTGCCGCGGTAAAGCGATAGATCTTCTTAACGTGGTGACGCGGAGATAAAACCCTGTGTGCCAATGGCCCGTTATTAGTCAGTATCATAAGGCCTGTCGTATCCTTATCGAGTCTGCCCACCGGAAAAAGATCGAGCCGTCTGAGCTCGTCCGAGAGCAGCTCCGTAACGACGGGAAATCTCGAATCCTCTGTCGCGCTTACGTACCCCTCGGGCTTATTAAGCATGACGTATGTATATTTGCGATATGCGATCTCTTTGGCGCGGAAGATGATACTTTGCCGCGTGGGATCAACGTGGCAAGACGAGTCCTTGATTGCAACACCGTCAACGATAAGCTGCCCTGCCTTACATGCCGCTCTTGCCTCGCTTCTAGTCGCAAGGCCCATATCCGATAAAAGCTTGTCTATACGCATATTAACCTCCGACCGATTTATCGCCATCATATATTTTAGCACATATTTATTGATTTGTAAAGAGATATAGAAAAAGTTAACACATAAATATTTTAAAATATGCTTCGATTATCAGCAAAAAAATAAAGAAGGCACACGGACGATCGTGTGCCTTCAAAGCATATAAATTATTTGGCTTCAAGCTGCTGCTTCTTAAACTGAAGCATATAAAGACCGTAATATCTTCCCTTCTTCGCAAGGAGCTCAAAGTGATTGCCCGACTCAACTATCTCACCGTGAGAAAGCACGATAATCTTGTCCGCGTGCTGAATGGTGGAAAGCCTGTGAGCAACTATGAGCATAGTGCCTATGCTCTTGATCTTTTCAAGCGAATCCTGGATGAGCAGCTCGGTTTCCGTATCGATATTTGCGGTAGCCTCATCAAGAATTATTACGGACGGCTTATGAACTATGGTTCTCGCAAACGAGAGCAGCTGACGCTGTCCTGCAGAGAAGTTGTTTCCTCTCTCACGGACCTCCTCGTCAAGTCCTCCGCTGAGCTTGTTTATGAAGTGATCCGCATTTACGTACTTGCAGGTCTCATTGACCTCCTCATCCGTTATGGTATCCTCTCTGAGAATAATATTCGAGCGGATAGTACCGGAGAACAGGAATACATCCTGAAGCATCTGACCAAAGTGACGTCGGAGTGAGGAAAGCTTGATCTTTCTTACGTCTACGCCATCTATAAGTATCTCGCCCTTCTGTATATCGTAGTTTCTGCAGATAAGAGAAAGAATGGTTGTTTTTCCCGAGCCGGTAGAACCGACAAAGGCAACTGTCTGGCGAGCATCTATCTTGAAGGATACGTCCTTGAGTACCCACTCACCCTCGTTATAAGCGAACCAAACGTTCTTAAATTCTATATTTCCCTCTACACGGTCCAGCTCTATGGCATCCGGAGCATCAACTATCTCGGGCGCCATATCAAGAATGGTGAATATCTTCTCCGCAGATGCAAAGGCTGACTGAAGTCTGTTGAACTGCTCTGCAAGGTTCTGTATCGGGTTGTAGAATTTAGACGTGTACATATAGAATGAAACAAGCACGTCTGCGGTAATCCTCTGACCGAGGAAGGTCGTATCATTGATTACTCCCTTACCGGAAAAATAGAGGAGCGCGATAACCGATGAAACGTAAAGCATATATACCATAGGTCTGAATATACCGAACACGAGTATCTGCTGATGCTTTGACGTTCCAAGACGCTTGTTCTTCTCTGCAAACTCCTCTCTCTTGCGATTCTCTCTGTTAAAAATCTGCGTGATCTTAATTCCCGAGAGATTCTCCGAGAGGAATGTATTTATGTCTGTTGTACCGTCCTTTACCTTACGGAAGGCACGGCGTGAGAATTTTCTGAAAATTATAGTAAACAGAGCGATGAACGGCACGAAGCAAAGCACCATAAGCGTGAGCTGATAGTTCAGGCACAGCATCGCCACAAGAACACCGACGATAATAAAGCAATTCTTGATGAGGTTTACAAGCAGATTGGTAAACATCATAGATATAGCGTTGGTATCGTTGGCAACTCTCGTTACAAGCTTACCTACGGGCATCTTATGCAGCTGAGCGTGTGAAAGGCTCTCAATATGCATAAAGGTGTCCTCGCGCAGCTTGGAAAGTATTCTCTGTCCTATTTTCTGAAGAAGTATTGACTGAACGTAGGTTGAAACGAGTGAAACGATAAGAATACCCGCATACACTGCCACGTATGCAAGCAGCTCGCTCATTTCAAATCTGCGGCTCAAGACTCTCTCAATCTTACCTATAAGCAACGGAGAGATGATGTCGTAGGATATAGAGATAAGCATTATAAGTCCTACGAGAATGAAGCTCTTGACGTGCGGCTTTGCATAGACTAAAAGGCGGCGTATAATTTCGCTGTCCTTTACGTTTCTGTCAAATCCGATAGCCTCCTTCTTATTCTTCATAGCAGCATACGCAATTATGAAGATAAGCGAGAACACACCAATTATAGCACCAAGAATTAAAAGAGGATAATACTCATGCATTTTACACGCCCTCCTTCTCTTCTTCAAGCTTTTGGAGCTCAACCATTGTTCTGTACTCCCGGCAGCGACCGACGAGCTCGTCGTGAGAGCCGACGTCCACAATCCTGCCGTCATCGATAAATACTATCTTGTCCATCTTCTCAACGGTTGATATACGGTGAGCAATAAGAATGGTTGTCTTGCCGTATCTGTTCTTACGGAGATTGGAGATTATTATTCTCTCGGTTTCGGTGTCAACGGCAGACACAGAATCGTCAAGCACGAGTATAGACGCATCCTTCATAAGAGCTCTCGCGATTGATATTCTCTGCTTTTGTCCGCCGGAAACGGTAACACCGCGCTCACCGAGAACGGTATTGTATCCTTCCGTGAAATCTACTATGTTATCGTGCACGCCTGAAAGCTCGGCGGCGGTTATTACGTCATCACGGTTACCGCCATCGGTCGCAAAGGCAATGTTGTTCTCAATGGTGTCGCTGAAGAGGAAATTGTCCTGCGGCACGTATGCCGAAAACTTGCGCACGGTATGTATCGGAATAGAATTTACGTCATATCCGTCGACAAAGAGCGTTCCGTCGGGAACGTTGTAGGTCCTGAGTATAAGATCGACAATAGTGGTCTTGCCCGATCCCGTCTTTCCTATAATTCCAACGTTCTCACCGGCGTTGATTTTGAACGACACGTCCACAAGAGCATCATAATCCGCCTCGGGATATCTGAATGTGAGATTTTTGAATTCTATATCTCCGCGGATGTTATCGACCTCGGTGACGTCATTTCTGTCAATCACGTCGGGCGTGGCATCAAGAAGCTCGCTTACTCTCTTAAGAGAAGCCTTGCCCCTGGAGGACATATCTATAAGCTGAGATACAGCCATTATCGGCCATACGATTGAGCTGAAATAGCTTATAAACTCTATCAGCTGAGCCGCAGAAAAGCGGCCTATGTTTACAAGATATCCACCGTATCCAAGAATAATGCATATTACGGACTCAACGAAAAGTGTTACGAATATATGCAGAAGAACAGAGCTTCTCGTAAAGGCGATATTGGCCTCCTCATTCTGCTTGTTGAGCTTGCGGAATGCCCACAGCTCCTTAAACTCCTTGACAAACGCCTTGATTACTGCAATGCCGGAGAAATTCTCCTGTGCAAAGTCGGAAAGTGCGGAAAACGCCTCTTGCCGTGCCTCCCACTTCTTCATCATATACTTTCCTACTATGGTGCTCACCGCAAGCAGAAGAATCATAGGTATGAGAGTAAAGAGAGTGAGTAGCCAGTTCATTCTCGCCATCTTTACAAGAGCAAGAACACCGAGAAGAACCGCATCGGCAAACATAAGTATACCGTCGCCAAAACACTCCTGTATGGTCTCAAGGTCATTGGTGAAGAGCGACATCATATTTCCGACCTTGTTCTTGTGGTAGTACTGCTGTGAAAGATTCTTCGCTCGGTCAAACATCCTGTAACGAAGATCGGTCTCTACCTTGATTCCGGCACCGAAAAGGCAAACTCGCCATAAAAATCTTCCAAACACAAGTGCCAACACTATCCAGAGCATAGGGGCGCATATCTCATCAAGGAGGAAGTCAAGATCAAAAGGCTTAAAGACGCCTGCCGATACCTCCACCTGTCCCCGCTCTATTCCCTCTAATACCATACGATACAGCTCGGGAATTTCAAGCTGGAAGAAATCTACCAGCAACAACGCCAATACGCCGAATATAATCAAGTGTGCATATTTGAAATAATAGCGATTGACGTGCTTACCAAATATCATATCGTTCTCCTTTCCGCTCGTGCGAGCGCGCAAACAATTACTACATATAATATCACAACATATTACATTTTTCAAGTATAATATTGGAAAATATTTTAGAATATTTGGAAAAGTTGTGAAATATCTATACTTTATAGTTGTAAGAGCGTAGACGAGGAATGAATAAAGACACACATCGCATTTGATATTGACATCAGATTTTACGTATGGTAGAATTATAAAAGAATCTCGAAAGGAGGTAAAAACATGAGAAATATCATACTTAACAGGAAATGCATACTCAAGCCCGTCAAAGACTGTACTTGGGCAAGCGAAATGGTTCTGAACCCCGCAATAATAGATGACCGAAAGACGGGCAGAATCCATATGCTTGTGCGCACATCGGGCCCATATCCCGAAAAAAAGCAGGACGGTATGCCTATGCCGTTTCCTATCTTTATGGCTTATGCATACTCTGATGACGGTGGAGAAACCTTTAACTTTGATTTTTCAAGGCCAGCCATAGCACCGACTCTCGAATATGACCCCGATAAAATATGGTGTATAGACGATAGAGGAGAAAAAGTGCCTGCATATTACAACGGCTGTCTTGAGGACCCGAGATTTTTCTATATCGGCGATGAGTGCTTCCTGACTCTTGCATGTCGTATGTTCCCTCCCGGACCTTATTGGGAGCATGATGATCCTGTGCAATGTATGCCGGAGTGGGCTCTTGAGGATTCCTCGCCCTTTGTCACGCAGAAAAATCCCACGGTCAGCCTGATCTACCGAGTAGACCTCGATGCTCTCGGGATGATGGACTATGATCGCGCCTTCAGATACGTTACCAATCTTACAGACCCGATATATGGCGAAGACCGTGACGTAATACTTTTCCCGAAGAAGATGATGATAGACGGCGATCTGCAATACGTTATGATACACCGCCCCGTAACTCCCGATAAATACGATGAGTTCAGCATTAAGCGTCCCTCGATTGTAATATCTACCGCAAAGGACCTGTATTCATTCGCAAAATGCGCAACACGCCGTGAATTATTTTACACGCCCACCCTCGATTGGCAAGGAAATCGCGTAGGTGCGAGCACACAACTTGTAGATATGGGTGACGGTGAATGGCTAATGAGCTTCCACGGTAAGAAGGATGACTTAACAGGATACACTCAGTCCTTCATGGTACTGAAGGAGCAGGAAAATGACCTCCCGATTATAACTCATCTCTGCCCCGAGAGAATGATCACTGCAGAGGCTGACTTTGAGAAACCACGCAAATTCGGCATCCCCTGCGTATTCTTCACCGGAATGATAAAGCTTGACAACCGACTGCTGATAAGCTACGGTGCAGCCGACGAATTTGCCGCAGTTATGGAGCTTGATTACAACAATCTTGTAAACAAAGTAAAAGAGTACCCATATGGAAAATAAACGTATGAATTACAAACAAGAATTTAACCGTTGGCTGTCCGAGCCGGTTGTAGATGAAAGCACTAAAGATGAGCTTATGAATCTTACCGACGGTGAGATTGAGGACAGATTTTACCGTGACCTTGAATTCGGCACCGGTGGCCTGCGTGGAATTATGGGCGCAGGCACAAACAGAATGAACGTATATACAGTCCGCCGCGCAACGCAGGGGCTTTCGGAATACGTAAGGAGCAATGGCGACACTGCGATCAACGCAGGCGTTGTGATAGCATATGATTCTCGCAACAACTCAAGCAAATTTGCCAAGGAGTGCGCCTCGGTTTTAAGCGCAAACAAGATCAAAAGCTATATGTTTGATTCGCTCTCTCCGACTCCCGAGTTATCATTCGCTGTCAGAGAGCTTGGCTGCTTTGCGGGCATAGTAATCACGGCAAGTCACAACCCAAAGGAATATAACGGATATAAGGTATACGGCAAGGACGGTGGTCAGCTCCCACCCTTTGATGCCAAACAAGTGCTCGACTTCATCCTTGCAACCGATATTTTTGAGGACGTTAAGGTTTGTGAAAATCCCGACACGGTACTGCTTGGCAAGGAGCTCGAGGACAAGTATATCGCTGCCGTATTAGCGCAATCTCTCGGTATTCCTATCGAAAAAGACCTCAAAATAGTTTACACGCCCCTCCACGGAACAGGAAATTTACCCGTAAGACGGGTGCTTGGTGAAATCGGAGTCAAGGAACTGTACATAGTAAAGGAGCAAGAGGCTCCCGATGGCAACTTCCCCACCGTGATAAGCCCCAACCCCGAAAACATCTCGGCGTTTGATATAGCAAAGCGACAAGCAGAAATGCTCGGCGCTGACCTTATAATAGCAACCGATCCCGATTCCGACAGGGTTGGAATTATGGCTCGGGATAGTGACGGCAGTTACATCGCTCTTAACGGAAATCAGACAGGCGCTCTGCTTGCGGATCTCATATTTGAGAAAATGGAAAAGGCAGGAATGCCCGAAAATCCAAGGCTCATAAAAACCATCGTAACGACGGAGCTCGCACGCAAAATTGCAGAGTCATACGGTGTCACTTGCATAGACGTGCTCACAGGCTTCAAATATATCGGAGATAAGATCAAGGAATATGAAACAAGTGGCGAGCACTTTATTTTCGGTCTTGAAGAGAGCTACGGATATCTGAAAGGCACGTATGCAAGGGATAAGGATGCCGTAGTTGCATCTATGCTCATCGCAGAGCTGGCATCGGAATGCAAACGTCTTGGCACAACTATCCCCGAGCGTCTTTGCTCACTTTATGAAAAGCACGGATACCACAAAGAAAAGCTACTGAGCTACACGCTCAAGGGAATAGACGGCACAATAAAAATCGATAAAATCATGGCGCAGATTCGTGCGCTTCCCCCTCTCGCAGGCGAAGTGAAAAGAGTCGATTATTCACAAGGAATTGACGGCTTGCCTCCGTCAAACGTAGTGAAGATATTCTTTAACAACGGCTGGCTTTGCGCCCGTCCCTCCGGAACAGAGCCAAAGATAAAATTCTACACCTCTGCATCCTGCCCGTCATCTGCCGAAAGTGACGCTGCGCTTAACGCTCTTTCCTCATTTATAGAGGGAATTGTCGGAAAATTTATCGATTAACATAGTCCGAGAAAAGACTATTATCACGAAAAAGGGTTCTTACCCCATGCATAAACTTTGTGGTAAGAACCCTTTTAATATTGCTTTTTCATATGTTAAAAAACTATTATTTTCCGCCATTTTGCACACTTTTATGTACAAAAAGCATACACGCCCTCGCACTTCCATGATTAGTGTCTTTTATTTTCCTCTCGCCAAGTTCCGGGCGGCAGTCCGAACTTGTGCTTAAATGTGCGTGAGAAATACTCAACGTCGGGATAGCCGAGCATAGAAGCGATTACACGCAGTGGCTCATTGGTAGATAGGAGCAGCTTTTTGGCAAGCTCCATACGCTTGTGCGTTACGTACTCCATTATTGTATAGCCGAATTCAGCCTTGAAATGCTCGGTAAGAGTAACTGTGCTGCAATGAAGATTGAGCGCAATATCGGAGAGCGTTATCTTCTTATCTAAATTATCCTTAACGTATCGCTTAATAAGCACACCTATGCTGTCATCGTTATATCCCGGTGTCATATTAGCTGAGATATGCTTTGCAATCACTCCGAGAATATTGAAATATGACTGCTTTTCCTTATCACTCACGCGCCTCATCAAGGAATATGCCTCGGACACTCTACGTATGTCCTGCTCATTACCCAAGGCAGCGCATACACGCTCGAAGTCATAGTCCCCGTCGGATATACCGAGCGTAGTTATGAGATATGAGGCTATCCTATCATCCTTGAATATCGGCACTATTGCCTCGGTTATTCCAAACGGACAGGTGTATAACTCCCCTTCCCCACTCTCCGATACACTGTTCAGATGCTCTATATCCGATGCCTTGCACACCTCAAGCAGACGCTGTGACGAATGAATCAAGGAGCATATATTTTCGTGAGGGCATCTGGATGATGCTACAGTATGGAAATTCTCGTTAAGCAGGGATATTTCCATACCCGACACGTTATAAAAATCACATAAAAGCTGACTTATGTTCTCGTTGTCCATACCGACCTCCTTGGTATTCATAACAAGATTATAGCATAGTACAATGGATATGACAAGCTATTTTATGAAAAATTCAAAAAAAAATCCTTTGTTTTGTCGTTTTTTTATCGATTTTTCATTATATTGTTATCAATTACTCATTTGAAAAAGCGTTTGAATTTGTTATAATACCATTGTAAAATACAAATAAAGGAAGGTATTTCAAAATGAAAGTTGAAAAGTTAGTTGTCGGCGTTATCGGCCTTGGAATGGGCGCACATCACCTCAAGGGTGCCATAGAATATGGCGCCGAGATCGGTATGATCTGTGACACCAACCCAGAGCAGCTTGCAAAGATTGGTGATGAAAACAACATACCCGAGGAAAAGCGCACTACAGATTATCACGATATAGTCAATAATAAGGACATAAACGTTGTTCTTATTGCTACCCCCGACCAGCAGCATAGAACTCAGGTTGAGGAGTGCCTTGCTGCAGGCAAGCACATCATGTGCGAGAAGCCCCTTGCGCTTACAAGAGATGATCTCGTTACTATGGTTAACGCAGTTAATGCACATCCCGAGTGCAAGTTTATGATCGGTCAGATCTGCCGTTTCACCCCCTCTTTCGTTAAGGCTAAGGAGATGATTGATAACGGTGATCTCGGTGAGCTTTATTTTGTAGAATCCGAGTATGCTCACGACTATATGCATATGTTTGAGGCTAATCCCACCAATTGGCGTAGCGATCCTCAGCGTAACGGCGTTGTAGGCGGCGGATGCCACGCAGTTGACCTTCTCAGATGGCTTGTTGGCGCAGATCCCTGTGAGGTATATGCTCACGGAACACACAAGCTCCTTCCCGCAGTTTCCTACGACGATGCAAATCTTGCAATTTTGAAGTTCCCCGGCAACGTTATGGGTAAGGTATTCGTATCAACCGGATGCAAGCGCAACTACACCATGCGTACATGCATCTACGGTACCAAGGGTACTCTTATCTTCGACAACACCTCTCCTTCTATCACAGCTTTCCTTGCTGATGAGAACGGACACGGCGCAGACGTAGCTAAGGAAATTCCTATCCAGGTTAACAACCACAACGCGGCAGCTGAATTCAAGGATTTCGCAGACCGTCTTACAGGCGACATTGCTATTGAGACAACTGTTCTTGAGGGTGCTAAGACCGTTGCGGCTTGCCTTGCTATCATCGAGTCTTCAAAGACCGGTAAGGTAGTAAACCCCAACTACAATTTCTGATTTAACGTAATTAAAAGATAATAATTTCGGCAGGATAAGCGTGTTCTCCTTAACGGAAGGCACACAAATCCTGCCGACATTATTCGTCAAGTAAATACAGTAGACTTCCCTACGGTTACAACTTTTTATCTCAATGGAAAATCCTTCTTTAAAACGTCTTGACAAAACGTCTTAAGTGTGTTATTATTATTTAGCGTGAAAAACGCAACTAATATGCGGACGTGGCGGAATTGGCAGACGCGCTGGTTTCAGCTTTCGACACCTTGGTGACGAAAGCAATTGAAAGTTGAAAATGGAAAATTGAAAATGAGGAGAAACGGATATGGCAAACATAATCGAAGAAAAATCTTTTGCGTTTGCTATAAGGATCGTCAATCTTTATAAGCATTTAAATGAAGTAAAAAAAGAATTCGTTTTGTCCAAGCAACTTTTAAGAAGTGGAACAAGCATCGGTGCAAACGTGGCAGAAGCAGAACAGGCTCAAAGCACTCCGGACTTTGTATCCAAAATGAGCATTGCCTTAAAAGAGGCATCAGAAACAAAATATTGGATCAGACTTTTGGCTTCAACGAGTTACCTGACAGAAGCCGAGACTGTTTCTATATTAAACGATTGTGTTGAGATTGAAAAGATTTTAGTGAGTATTATAAAATCTTCTAAATAACTTTCAACTTTCCACTTTCAATTTTCAACTGAATAAGCGGACGTGGCGGAATTGGCAGACGCGCTGGTTTCAGGTTCCAGTGAAGCAATTCATGTGGGTTCAAGTCCCGTCGTCCGCACCAATCAAAGAG
>JAZNHE010000020.1:0-6179 GCA_045576795.1 Eubacteriales bacterium
CATCGTGCCGTATAAAAGCTTATCACCGACAGCGTACATCATCTATACCTCCTCTATGGTTTTTACACATATATTATAACATATTTTTGCGCAAAAATCTAATAGGCAAAGTACACAAACTTGTTTATTGTTTTTGTATACAAAAACTCACCAAGCCGTGAAATCTCACCGGCACAAGGATCTGCCGCCTGCGGCACTGTACCGACGGCGCAATTAAGCACCATAGCAAAAAAGAACCCGTGGCGCAATTAAGCACCACGGGAAGCAACTTATAAGATTAATACATTCCGTCCATTCCACCGGGCTGTGCCACGGGAGGCTGGGGCTCCTTTTTCTCCGCAACGACCGCCTCTGTTGTAAGAACTGTCGAAGCGATGGATGCCGCATTCTGAAGAGCGCATCTTGTAACCTTGGCAGGGTCTACTATTCCGCACTCAAGCATATCACAGTACTTCTCGTTATAAGCATCAAAGCCATATCCGCACTTACCGCTCTCGCGTATCTTTGCGATGATAACGGCACCGTCAAGGCCTGCGTTGTCCGCAATCTGCTTCATAGGAGCTGTGAGCGCCTTAGCAACTATTGCCGCGCCTGTCTTTTCATCGCCCTCGAGTGTTGCAACAACAGTCTCAACTGCAGGAATAACGTTTATAAGAGCAGTTCCACCGCCGGCTACAATGCCCTCCTCAACTGCCGCCTTCGTAGCATTGAGAGCATCCTCGATACGGAGCTTTTTCTCCTTCATCTCGACCTCGGTAGCCGCGCCAACCTTAATAACGGCAACACCGCCTGCAAGCTTTGCGAGTCTTTCCATAAGCTTTTCCTTATCAAACTCGCTCGTGGTATTCTCAAGAGCCACACGGATCTGATTTACTCTGTCCGCGATAGCAGTCTTGTCACCGGCACCGTCAACAATGATGGTGTTCTCCTTGGTAACCTTAACCTGTCTTGCTCTTCCAAGCTCTGCAAGAGTAGTATCCTTAAGGTCAAGACCAAGCTCATCTGTGATAACCTGACCGCCCGTGAGAGTAGCTATATCACGGAGCATCTCCTTACGTCTGTCACCAAAGCCTGGTGCCTTAACCGCAACAACTGTAAACGTACCGCGGAGCTTATTAAGCACGAGAGTGGTAAGAGCCTCGCCCTCAACGTCCTCCGCAACTATGAGAAGTCTTCTTCCTGACTGTACTATCTGCTCAAGCAGAGGGAGAAGGTCCTGTATTGAAGAAATCTTCTTGTCTGTTATAAGTATGAGGCAATCATCAAGCACCGCCTCCATTTTATCGGAATCCGTAACCATATAAGGTGAGAGGTATCCGCGGTCAAACTGCATACCCTCAACAACCTCTGAATACGTCTCCGCACTCTTTGACTCCTCGACGGTGATAACACCGTCTGCCGTAACCTTCTTCATAGCATCGGCAATAAGCGCGCCTATCTCCTCGTCACCTGCGGAAACTGCGCCTACTCTTGCAATATCCTCGTTACCGGAAACCGCCTTAGCCTGCTTTGCAAGTTCCTCTACCGCGGCATCAACCGCCTTGAAGATACCCTTGCGCAGAACCATGGGATTGGCACCTGCCGTAACGTTCTTCATTCCCTCGTGAATAAGAGCCTGTGCAAGAAGTGTGGCGGTGGTAGTACCGTCACCTGCCGCGTCGTTAGTCTTGGTGGCAACCTCGCGCACGAGCTGCGCGCCCATGTTCTCAGCCACGTTCTCAAGCTCTATCTCCTTAGCTATCGTAACACCGTCATTGGTAATAAGGGGAGCGCCGAATTTCTTATCAAGCACTACGTTTCTTCCCTTAGGACCAAGTGTTATCTTAACGGTATCCGCAAGCTGATCCACTCCGCGGAGAAGTGCCGCTCTTGCTTCCATACCGTAAATAATTTCCTTTGACATATTATCTCCATTCTGCCGCATCTATGCGACCGTGTGTATTTTTTATAGGGATCAGTCCTCTACAACTGCGAGAATATCCGACTGACTGACAATGGTGTAATCAACTCCGTCGAGCTTAACCTCGGTGCCGGTATACTTGCCGGTAATAACCTTGTCGCCCTCCTTGAGTGTCATAACGACCTCCTTACCGTCAACAAGACCGCCGGGGCCAACCGCCACGATAACGGACACCTGCGGTTTTTCCTGCGCAGAGCCCGGAAGAAGTATTCCGGCCTTGGTGGTTTCAACCGCTTCAACCTTTTTCAAAACAACCTTATCAAGCAAAGGTCTGAGTTTCATCTTTCTTTCCTCCAATCAAGAGTTAGCACACGTGTGCTGTATTTTAATCAGTTATAACATATACTAAACTAATAGTAAAATCAATAGATTTTACAAAATTTCACAATTTGTTAACATTTTGGGTTATCATCCATCTCCAAGTCTTTCGCGCAGTATTTTCATAATTTTCTTTTCTTCGCGAGATACCTTAACCTGAGAAAGTCCGAGGATTTTTGCCGTCTCCGCCTGAGAGCAATCCTTGAAATAACGCAGGAACACAAGGCGCCGCGGTAGATCATCAAGAGTTTCAATAGCCATTTTCAACGCCAGCTTATCAAAGGTTTCCCTCTCCTCGTTCTCATCATATATCATACTGCCGAGAGTCGTTGCATCGTCATCGCTGTAGACATTCTCCTCAAGTGAGCGAGGCGGTACATCCGAGAACATCGCACTCGCAACGTCCTGCACCGTCATTCCTAGGGCTGCTGCGATTGATAAAACATCGGTTTTTTCACCACGGTTCTGGCGTTTCTCCCTTTCCTTGTTTATCATCACGCATATACGCTTCTCCTCGCGCGATACCTTTATGATGCCGTCATCACGTAAAAATCTGCGCATTTCACCAAGTATAAGCGGCACTGCGTAAGTGGAAAATGCGCATCCGCGGGAGCTGTCAAACGTCTTTATCGCCTTTACAAGTCCGAGCGTTCCGCACTCGATGAGGTCGCTTGTGTCCTCGCATCTTTCTCTGAATCTTGCCGCAATACTGAACACGAGTGGCATATTCATATCAATGAGGCGTTCTCCTGCCCTGTCGTCACCACTCATATACCTCCGTATCAGCTCGGGATTCTGATCGTAAGATACCGATTTAACGTATAAATTATTCATTTTCCCCCAGCGGTCAAGGTTTCAGAATTTTCCTCATAAGAACACTCGTTCCCCTACCTACCCTTGACTTTACCGTCAGGGAGTCTGTGAAATTGTCCATAACGAGGAATCCCATGCCGCACCTCTCGGTAGTATCTCCCGTGGTAAACATCGGGGCGCGGGCACGTTCAATATCCTCAATACCGCAGCCGTTATCCGACACCTCCACCGTCACCTCACGGTTATCATAGAGTCTTACCGATATGTATACGTAGTGGGGTTCCCCCTCCTTATATCCCTTATATGCGTGGACAATACAGTTTGTTACTGCCTCGCTGAGTGCGCATCTGATGTCGCATATTTCCTCAAGCGTGGGGTTTGCATCAGCAATAAACGCGGATATGCAGGCTCTGGCAACCGCCTCATTCATGCTGTTGGCAGGCAGACGCAATTTCATCTCATTTACTATCTTTTTCATTGATTTCTTCCCTCTAAAATCAGGTTACGGGGGTAACCGTGAGATTTTTTATCCTCTCTATGCCTGAAAGCCTGACAAGCTTAAAGAGCGATGAGCTCAATCCGTCAAGGTGTACACGTGCGCCAACTGCATTCGCTGTTTCTACCCTTCCGAGTATGAGGGCGATGCCCGAGCTGTCCATAAAGCAGACGTCGCTGAAGTCAAGACACAGCACGCTCGGTCTCATTATGAACATCTCCTTGTCTATTCTTGTCCTGAGCCTGCCCGCAGTATGATGATCTATCTCGCAGCTTATTCTCGCTCTGAGCGTCGTATTCACACGGGAAAAGGCAATGATTTCTTTTTCCATTTTACTCTCCCAAACATCAAATAATGACTTACGTTTAGCATTATAACAAATGGAAAATGAGAAAAATGTCGCTAATTGGGGAAGAAAAAAATATTTTTACCGCACATCAGTCCACAAGGTGCAGTCGTCTTGCAATGTTGAGCTTTACCTCCTTTTTCTGTTGCTTATACGTAGATTCCGAGACGTAATCAATACCGCTTGCGGCATATCCTATCCTCTCTCCTATTTCACCTATATATGTAATAGCGTCACGGACACCGACTATCTCACTCGCCGCATCATATATTACAGCGTTTATGTACTTATATTCCATAGCGGTCCTTACAGAGCACTTGCCTGCCTTTACCGCCTCGCTCCGCCTTTCAAAATCCTTGCACAGCGCGACAATTATGGAATCGAGGGTATCCGTGTAACCTTTTTCAATTAAATACCGAGAATCCATTTTGTATCCTCCAGCTCCTCGGTAAGAATATCCAGAGTGCATTTAAGGCTTTTCAGCTTTTCAAGCGACTCCTCCGCATCGGATACGATACACGACAAGACAGGCACCCAATTTTCAGGGTCACCGCCTGCGCATCTTGACATCATCTCCGTCACAATATTCCTTATATTAAGCATAGAATCAACAGACTCAATTTTAGTCTTTATATCAAAGATGTCTCTTTTTATACTCTCGGGTGAGCGGTATAATCTCGCACGCTCCCCTTCGTATACACTGCAGTTTGCAAAAAACACAGTATCCTCTCCTTCCCTTTTTTTTGACATCCTTGCGCCCGGGGCTGAGCGCGAGCTCCGTGTGAGCTCATACTAACAGGCGACACCGCGCTGACGAACGACGTGGTCGAACGCTTGGCTGGGCTATACCAAAGTGGAAGTGCGACATCACTTCTCGCATAATCACAACGAAAAGTAACCTGTTACGTGACTATTTTAACATGTGCTTTGTCACTTGTCAAGTGATTTTTAATATTTTTCTCCGAATATATTGCATTTTAGGTGACTTTGTGCTACAATAATTTTGTCGAAGCGTAACGCTTTATGCAACAAAATACATTTATTCGTTCATACGTGTCAAAATCTTAACATCAAGGCTTTTAATTTCTAACAAATACCGCCCGAGTATACAACGTCAATCGGCGGCGGAGCAATTCATTTAAGGAGAAATAAATATGAAATCAGTAAAGCTCAAGGAGCTGAGAAAATCAAAAGGACTTACACTTGACGAGCTGGCAGACCTTGTAGGCACCAGCAAGCAGACCATACACCGCTATGAAAACGGTACTATAACCAACGTCCCTCCGGAAAGAGTCGAGAGCTTAGCTTCAGCACTCGGCACTACCCCGTCAGAGCTTATGGGATGGGACGAGGAGCAGGACGTGTCGTATAAAAACGTCACGTACCCGACTAAAAAGCATCTCCCAATGCTCGGAGACATAGCGTGCGGAATGCCTATATATGCGGAAGAAAGACGCGAGAGCTACATTATGACGTCCTCGGACCTTGATGCCGATTTTTGCCTTACTGCCCAAGGAGATTCCATGATCGGCGCAAGAATATATGACGGTGATATCGTGTTTATCCGCTCACAGAGTTCTGTGGAAAACGGAGAGATTGCCGCAGTAGTCATAAACGACGAGGCAACCTTAAAGCGAGTGTATTACTATCCCGAGGAGGGCAAGCTGGTCCTCTCTCCCGAGAATCCGAGGTACGCCCCCTTCGTATACGTCAGGAGTGAGCTTAACTCTGTTAAGATAATAGGAAAAGCGGTCGCATTCCAAAGCAAAATAATTTAATTCGCCCTCACGTCGGCATAACTGTTCAAATGTCGAAAAAAATATGAATTTTTTTTGAAGTTTTTTTGGATTTACTATTGATTTTTCAAAATAATAGTGATATAATGATTACGTAAAAATATTTTTCATTACCATGGAGGTCAGTATGCCATATGTAGAACTCGTGTGCAACACCATACTCAGCTTTGGTCAGAAGCTCGGCGATTTCGCCATTCCCACAATGCTTGCAGTAGTTATTGCACTCGCACTCTTCTCATTCAACAGTTACAAGCTCTTCAGAGTTTCTCTCCCATTCGCAGCAGCGGTTGCCGGAGGATATCTCGGAGCAAATCTTCTCGGTGCTACCATAGGTACTATGGTTCCTTCCGTTTCATCCGTAATTAACCCCAAGCATCTTGCTGGCATTATCGTAGCAGTTATCCTTGCTATCGTATGCATCAAGTTCCACAACTTTGCTATGGTTATTAT
>JAZNHE010000021.1:0-14640 GCA_045576795.1 Eubacteriales bacterium
GAAGAGCTTTGGAGAAACGGATACACATCCAGAGATTATTACCATAGCTCACCTGTGCTGAAGGGGGTAATTGACAGACTCTACCGCCCGATTGCAGGACAGGACTTCTCTCATATCGCAGATTATCTCATAAATGGCGGATACGGAATTGCGGATCCGTTCATGTGCCTTGCTGATTTTGAATCTTATATGCATTCTTACAAGTGTGCTATAAGCGATTATCAGAATAAGCATGATTGGGCAAGAAAGTCGCTTATGAATACCGCGACCAGTGGTGTATTTGCATCGGATAACAGTATAAGAAAATATGCTGATGAGATATGGCATATTTCACCTATTAACAAGATAAAATAATTTTAGAGGAATTCAAAGTGAGGTCGCTTCAATTTTCAAACACGAGGGCTCTCGGTCTGGAAGGCAAAATCATCTTTATTCATAATGACGAAGAAACTTCTGTCTCTGCATTTGAGTCTAACGAGGTGGCTTTAATCAGAATACTGCTCCCAAGAGCTTTGGGAGTGGTTTCTGTTTATGCTTATCTTTACGACGAGAGTATGACTCGCACTCTTAATTGTAAACCTGCCTCGTGGTGTGGAAGTGAGGCGGAATATGATATATATGACTTGTTAGTTGATTCTGAAAAAATTGGTGTAGGGCTTTACTTCTTCGAGATTGAGCTAAATTCTCATCTTGGAAGGCTATTTCTTACAAAGGATGGCGACCGTATAACCTTTTCAGCGGACAAGAGTATAGCAGCACCTTTTCAATTCAGCATATCGGATTTTCATTATGCTGAATGTGAAGATAAGCTTGGCGGTGTAATTTATCATATATTTGTGGATCGCTTCAATCGCGGTGGTCCGGTAAAACTGAAAAAAGATGCTATAATAGACGATGATTGGCGCGTGATTCCGGAATATCCGGCATACCCCGGAGCTCCGTTATTAAATAATCACTTTTATGGCGGCACACTATGGGGAATTGCCGAAAAGCTTGATTACTTAAAATCCTTGGGAGTCAACACGATATATCTAAGTCCTATTTTTGAAGCAGCTTCAAATCACAAATACGATACTGCTGACTATATGACCGTTGACAGTATGTTTGGCGGGGAAGAAGCACTTGTAAATCTCATAAAAGAGGCTAAAAAACTTGGAATAGGAATTATTCTTGACGGAGTGTTTAATCATACAGGCTCTGACAGTATATATTTTAATCGCTACGGCAATTATGACTCTGTCGGTGCATACCAATCTACAAAATCAGATTATTACTCATGGTACGATTTTAAGAGCTATCCGGATAAGTATACGTGCTGGTGGGATATAGATATTTTGCCAAGAATTCATCCTGATAGACCTAAATGCGGCGATTTCTTCGTTGGTGAGGGTGGCGTAATTGAAAAATATGCAGAGCTTGGTATAGACGGATTCAGATTGGATGTTGTCGACGAGCTTTCCGATAATTTTGTTGCGTGTATAAAGGCAAAGCTTGATGCATCTAATGACAGATCAGTACTTTACGGTGAGGTATGGGAGGATGCATCGAATAAGATTGCATACGACAAAAGAAAAAAGTACTATCTTGGCGAAGAGCTTGACGGAGTAATGAATTATCCTTTGAGAAAGGGAATTATCGACTACCTTACTACCGCAGATACTTCATCCTTGCGCTATGCTTTAACAGATATAATAAACAATGCACCCAAAAGAATTACCGATATGCAGATGAATTTGCTCGGAACACACGATACGGAGCGAATTTTAACCGTTCTCGGTGGCGAAAAAGCGAGTGGAAGAAGCAACGAATATCTTTCAAGGAAGAAAATGGATGATCTCGAGCGCGGAATGGCAAAGCGTAGGCTAAGAATGGCATATACAATACTTGCAACGCTACCGGGAATTCCTACAATATTTTACGGTGATGAAGCTGGTATGGAGGGATATCATGATCCCTTTAACCGTATGCCATATCCGTGGGGATATGAGGATAAGAAGCTTATTGCTTTTTACAAGAAGATAGGAAAGATACGCAGGGATACCTCGGTTTATAAACGCGGTGCGTTTTCTCTTCTTCATTTATCAAGTGACGCGCTCGTTTTTTCTCGCTCTGAGGGAGAGGATGCTTACATAACATTTGTGAATAACACAAAGCATATTGTAAGAGTTGAGTTTGGTGATGACGTATCAATCCTAACCGATAATAGCGCGTTGAGAAAGCAGTTTGATGTTGAGGCGTATTCAGCACAGATATTTAAGGCCAACAGGAATATAGAAATTACTTTTTAAGATATTTCAATGATATTTAGAGGCAGATTATGATAATTACACTAATTGGTATGCCGGGATGTGGAAAGTCCTGCATGGGACGATCACTTGCAAGTAAGCTTAAGATGAGGCTTATAGATTCTGATCGACTGATTGAAAAAACACATGGAAAAAAGCTTCAGGAGCTCATCGATGAGCATGGAGTTGACGGCTTTTCAAAGATTGAGGAGGAGACCTTGCTATCCATTGAAGAGGATGACATTATCCTTTCTACAGGAGGTAGCGCAGTCTACTACGATGCAGCTATGCAGCATCTTAAAAGCAAAGGGAAGGTTATCTATCTCTATTGTGGCTTAGACACTCTCAAGAAACGTTTGGGTGATTTTTCAAAAAGGGGCGTTGTGCTTCACGAAGGACAGACACTAGAAGATCTCTTTAATGAAAGAACTTTATTATATCGCAAGTATGCAGACGTAACCATATTCTGTGACGGAAATGCATTTCCTCAGTATCAGGGAGATGCTTTACGCGCCGCATCAAGGCTTCTAAATAGGAAACCTCCAAGAAAACATCATAATAAAAACAATTAATTATAAAGAGAGAACGCGATGGATTTATCTGTTCGTTCTCTCTTTTATACATTTTTCAAGGCTTTATAAAGAGTGTCGATTTCTTTCTTTTGATTGAAATAGGAAAAAGAAACTCTTACCGCACCCCTTTCAACAGTTCCGAGTTTTTTGTGCACCGTTGGGGCACAGTGATATCCGGGGCGTGTTGCTATTCCGCAGTTATCAAGAATGTTTGATATTTCCGAAGATGTGTGACCGTACATATTAAAGGCGGCCGTACCGTTCTCTATACCGTATAACTCTATTTTTGGCAGATTTGAAAGTGTTTCTGCGAGTCTGATATCCAAAGTGTTGATTTTATCGAGAATATCGTTGACTCCTACAGAGTTTATAAATTCAATTCCTTTGGCGAGACTTACTATCGCCGGAGTGGACAATGTTCCGGCTTCAAATCTTTCAGGGGTAAGGACGGGCATTACAGTTGAGAATGTATCAACGCCACTCCCACCCTCGATCAGCGGCTCTATTTGTGTATTATCCGATATTGCCATAAAGGCAGAGCCTTGTATTCCAAAGAGTGATTTATGGCCGGCGGAGCATAATACGGAATAATATGATTCCTTAAGATTCAGAGGACGATGGCCTATATACTGTGTGGCATCAATAATCAATGGCAGCTTGTATTTTTCGGCAACTCGGCAAAGCTTTTCTGCATCTATTATTTTTCCGTAAACGTTGGATGCTAACGTGCTTACGAGAAGATTTGTATTTGCCTTGATAAGAGGAGGTATTGATATTTCGGGTGAAATATCACTATTAAATAATGATATCTCCCCTCCGTATTTAGTTATACAGTTATATATTGGTCTTAAAACAGAGTTGTGCTCAATATCCGATGTTATAACGTGGCAGTTTGGGATATATAATCCCTTGATTGCTATATTGAGAGCGGTCGTTGAATTGTGGCAGAATACGATTCTTTCCGGATTATCTACACCAATAAACTCCGCGATAATTTCACGTGCCTTGTATATTTCGTACGCAGATTGTAAAGCAAGCTTGTGTGAGCCTCTTCCGGGATTGCCGCAATATTTTCTTAAACATCGTTCTACCTCCTTGATAACGCTGTTGGGTTTAGGAAAACTTGTTGCAGCATTATCAAAATAAATCATGGTGTTAGCCTCCGATGACAGAATAGGTAATGTCGTTATTCCTTAATACGGCGATTACGCTATAATAATCTCTGGTGTTAAATTCCAGTGCATATGCACATCCATTCTTGCCCTTGTTTCCCTCGTTCTTTATCACTTTTGATTTTATACCTTGCTTTGCAAGTGCTTTTTTAGCTTTAATTCCAATTGTTAGAGTTGGAACTGTGAATATACTGTGTTTCAAAGCTATTTCCTCCTTTTTGCACAACTCATAATATAGTCTATGAAAAAAATAAAAAAAGTTTAAAATAGTAATAGACTTTTGATAGAATATATGTTATAATTATAGCGTTAATATCTATGGTTGAACAGGGGAACTTGAAATGCAGATTTGTAATCTTCAGCCTATAGTGCCTTACGGATCTAATTGTTATCTGATATCGCTTGATGATAAATACGTTATAATCGATCCTTCAGCTGATTATTCCGAGGCAGTAAAAAGGTTTCCTGATATAGAAAACAAAATTGAATACGTATTGATTACACATGCGCATTTTGATCATTTTCTCGCTATTAAGGGATGGGCAGACGTGTGCAAAAAAGTTATTATAGGAGTTGATGATGCTGCTGCGCTTTCCGACTCGCATCTTAATTGCTATCTTGGCTTTTTGGGAGTGGACGACGGATATTACGGAGAATATACATCTGTAAACGACGGAGACACCTTACAGGTTGGAAGCTACAGTATTCAAGTCATATCTTGTCCCGGTCATACTCCCGGCGGTGTCTCCTATAAAATATGTGACAAGATCTTTTGCGGAGATACTGTTTTTGCCGGTGGCGGATACGGCAGATGCGATCTTCCCGGCGGAGATATTGAAAAGCTTGAAAAAAGTATAATAAAATTGATTACTCATTATGGAGATGTTGAGTTTTATCCCGGTCACGGTGGTACAACCGGTCTCCGAGAACTTATATATCACTTTATGTAAGAGGCAGAAAAATGGAAGAATTAAAAAGCAACTTTATACATGACATTATTGATGCGGATATAGCTGAAAATCCGGAATTGAAAGTGCATACTCGCTTTCCTCCCGAGCCTAACGGATACCTTCATATAGGATCAGCGAAGGCAATATGGATCAATGCGATGACTGCTAAAAAGTATGGGGGACTCTTTAATCTCAGGTACGACGATACAAACCCCTCAAAAGAAGATAACGAATATGTAGAGAGCATATATGAAGATCTCAAGTGGCTCGGTTGTGAGCCTACCGGTGGAGTATTCTATGGCTCTGATTACTTTGAAAAGTGCTACGAATATGCAGTTAAGCTTATAAAAGACGGCAAGGCATACGTTTGCGATCTTAATGCTGAAGAAATGCGAGAATATCGTGGTACGCTCACCGCACCAGGAAAAAACAGTCCGTACCGTGACAGAAGCGTAGAGGAAAACCTTGATTTATTTGAAAGAATGAAGAACGGTGAATTCCAGGACGGCGCCAAGACTCTCAGAGCAAAGATTGATATGGCGTCCCCGAATATCAATATGCGCGATCCGGCTATTTATCGTATAGTACACACAAGCCACCATCGTCAAGGAGATAAGTGGTGCATTTATCCCTTATACGATTATGCACATCCGATTCAGGATGCGCTCGAAGGAATCACACATTCGCTTTGCTCAATAGAATTTGAAAACCATAGACCTCTTTACAATTGGGTTATTGAAAATATTGGTTTTCCTGCACCTAATCCAAAGCAGAGAGAGTTTGCACGCCTTAATGTGACTCACACGGTAATGTCGAAGAGATACTTACGCAAGCTTGTTGAAACGGGCCTGGTAGATGGTTGGGACGATCCGAGAATGCCTACACTTTGCGGATTAAGAAGACGTGGTTATACACCATCATCCATATTCGACTTTGTTTCAAGAGCAGGCATTGCAAAGGCGTACAGCATCGTTGATTATGAGCTTCTTGAACATTGCATCAGAGAGGAGCTTAACGATACCGCGGAGAGAAGGATAGCAATTCTTCATCCCGTCAAGGTTGTAATCACCAATTACCCCGAGGATAAGGTTGAATATTTTGAGGTTTCCAATAACCCGAATCACCCTGAGGCCGGCGTGAGAAAATTGCCGTTCACACGTGAGCTCTATATAGATCGTGATGATTTTGCAGAGGTTCCTCCGCCAAAGTTCTTCAGAATGAAGCCTGATGGCGAAGTAAGACTTATGGGTGCCTATATCGTTAAGTGTAACGAGATTATCAAGGATGAAAACGGAGAGGTTGTTGAGATCAGATGTACTGCTGATATTGAGACTTCCAACGGCATGCCCACAGATGGCAGAAAGGTGAAGGGAACTATTCATTGGCTTTCAGCCGCCCATTCCCTTGACACTACAGTTATGCTGTACGATTTCCTCTTTGATATAGAGAACACTGCCGATATACCCGAGGATAAGACCTATGATGACTATCTTAATACCAACTCTGTTGTTAAGCTTGAAAATTGTAAGATAGAGGCATCATTGAAGGATGCGAAACCGTCTGAAAGATTCCAGTTTGTAAGGACAGGCTATTTTGTTAAGGATACCAAGAGAGAAAATGTATTTAACAGAATAGTGGGTCTTAAGGATAGCTTCCCGAAAACACAGAAATAAATTACAGCAATAATGTCCGTTTGTTTTATAGGATAATTATGACCTTGAAAGAATTCTTTGGTAAGCTGCGCTTTTATGTATCTGTTCCTAAATGTGTTTGCTGTGATGAGCATTTGGACTATAGTGAGAAGGCGCTGTGCAGCAGTTGTATGGTAAAATACAACGAGCACAAGCAACGTAATTGTTCAAAATGCTCAAGGGTGCTTAGCCGATGCAAATGTTCAAATCAGCATCTTGAAGCCCATGGTATAAAGACCGTAATAAAGCTTTTCAGATATAGCAATACGGAGCAGGCGAAACCATCTAATGCTTTGATTTACAGTCTTAAAAAGGATAACCGTGAAGACGTATTATCGTTTCTTACAGATGAGCTATCGGAAGCTATAATCAGTAATATTGATCTTTCGCACGGCGATTATATAATTACTAATGTTCCTCGCAGGCGTAATGCTATTGTCAAATTCGGATACGACCATGCAAAGGATTTAGCCATTAGTGTAGCAAGGAAGCTTGGAATTTCCTATGCTGATATTTTGGTATCACATTCTAAAAAGTCGCAAAAGAGCATAATGCGAGAGGAACGAATACATAACGCTGATTTTGATTATAAGAAAAACAGGGAAATGTCTTTGAAGGGAAAGACTGTTATCTTGATTGATGATATAGTTACCACCGGCGCCTCAATGTCGGCGGGCGCTATGCTGCTTAAAGGTCTTGGGTGTAAGCGAGTAGTGTCGGCATCTCTTGCCATTGCATATAAGGATTCATATACACCATTTATATAGTCTGCTGTGAAATATCGGTGAAAAACAAAAAAACGGAGAACTTGATGTTCTCCGTTTTTTATATATTCTATTAATTAAGAAAGCTTCGCGTAGTTAACCTTGACACCGGGGCCCATGGTTGTAGCAACTACACAGCTCTTAATGTACTGACCCTTAGCAGCAGCGGGCTTAGCCTTGATAACAGCACCAACGAGAGTGTTGAAGTTCTCGATGAGCTTCTCGGGACCAAAGGATGCCTTACCGATGGGGCAGTGAATGATGTTGGTCTTGTCAAGACGGTACTCGATCTTACCTGCCTTAGCTTCAGTAACAGCACGAGCAACGTCGGGAGTAACTGTACCTGCCTTGGGGTTAGGCATAAGGCCCTTAGGACCAAGCACCTTACCAAGACGTCCGATAACACCCATCATATCAGGAGTTGCGATAACTACGTCGAAGTCAAACCAGTTCTCGGTCTGAATCTTCTGAACGTACTCTTCAGCACCTGCGTAATCTGCGCCTGCAGCGAGAGCAGCCTCTGCCTTATCGCCACGAGCGAAAACGAGTGTTCTTACAGTCTTTCCGGTTCCGTTAGGAAGAACTATAGCGCCTCTAACCTGCTGGTCAGCGTGACGAGAGTCAACACCCAAACGAATATGAATTTCAACAGTCTCGTCAAACTTTGCCTTAGCAGTCTGACATACAAGGCTTATAGCCTCATTGGTATCGTAGAGCTTTGACTTATCGATAAGCTCTGCGCTTGCAGTATATTTTTTACCCATTTTAGCCATTTTCTAATCCTCCTATTAGTCTTCCACAGTAACACCCATGCTGCGGGCAGTACCAGCAACCATGCTCATAGCAGCCTCGATGGAAGCAGCGTTGAGGTCGGGCATCTTCTGTTCAGCGATCTTACGAACCTGATCTTTTGTGAGCTTAGCAACCTTGGTCTTGTTGGGGGTTGCAGAAGCGGTCTCAATACCTACAGCCTTCTTGATGAGAACTGCTGCAGGGGGAGTCTTAGTAATGAATGTGAATGAACGGTCTGCGTAAACAGTAATGATAACGGGAATGATAAGTCCGATATCGTTCTTGGTTCTCTCGTTGAATTCCTTTGTGAAGTTAGGAATGGATACACCATACTGACCGAGAGCGGGACCTACGGGAGGCTGGGGAGTAGCCTTACCTGCAGGAAGCTGTAACTTAATGTAACCGGTAATTTTCTTTGCCATAATATTTACACCTCCAAATGTGGTAATTTAAACGGAAGAATTTAAAAGAATTTTTCTTCCTCCCACGAACGCTTCGCAAACGAAGCACTGAGAATAAGTGGCAACTTATTCAACAGTATCGACATCCTTGGTTTCAACCATAATAGGAATGTCACGTTTTCCGGTATTAGCGAGGACAACGAGAGATTTCTCATCTTCGCTGATTTCTTGAAGTATACCTTCATATCCTTCGAATATTCCGGAAACAACTTTAACTCTGTCACCGAGCTTGAACTTGAATTCCTTGCGGCGTTCAACCTGTGCGAATTCAACCTCTTCATCGGTAAGAGGAGTAGGTTCAGATCCGGGACCTACAAATCCGGTGACTCCTGTGATGTTTCTGACAACGTGCCAGCTTTCATCAGTCATAGTCATTTTTACGAGAACATAGCCGGGGAATACCTTCGTCTCAACGATCTTTTCTTCGCCCTTATCGTTAACAACCACCTCGGTGTTAACGGGAACCTGTACGTCATAAATAAGATGACCCAGTCCGCGATTTTCAACTATTTTCTCAATGCTGAGCTTTACCTTGTTTTCGTAACCTGTATAGGTGTGAGCAACATACCATCTGGGACCAAGATTCTTCTCATCAATATTACTCATTTTAGGTTAACCTCTTTAGCCAACAAGGCCTGCTAATGAGTTGACAACCCAAGATGCACCAAGGTCAACAAGCGCAATTGCGATACATACTGCAATAACAGTAACAACTACAAGCTTAGTGCTCTTACGAAGTTCAGTCTTTGAAGTCCAGGAAACCTTTTTAAGCTCGCTTACGGTATCCTTGAAGAATTTCGTAACTTTATGCCAAGCTTTTGAAAACTTTTCTTTCATCGTGTTATCCTCTCGTAATTACTTGCTTTCTTTGTGCAAAGTGTGTTTGCGGCAGAAACGGCAGAATTTCTTAAGCTCGATTCTGTCAGGATCATTCTTCTTGTTTTTTTCTGTGTCATAATTTCTCTGTTTGCATTCTGTACAAACCAATGTAATTTTGACTCTCATGTATTTCGGCACCTCCTAATAGAATTCGGGTACAACCCGTAAAATACCTCCCTCAATGTCGAAGTGTGGCATGTCCCAGAAAATTGCACACAAAAAAAGCCCTCCGACAGAGGTACCTGTATTGTAACACATTTTCACATAATTGTCAATATGTTTTTCAAAAATATTTATTTTATTAATATTGTAATTTATAATAAAGAATGGTATAATGCTTTTGGAAAGGCGGTAATTATATGAAAATCGTAGTTTTGGACAGAGATACAATAGGACAGGACACACCTCTTAACGGACTTAATGTATTCGGTGAGGTTGTTATATACAACTCAACTTCTCATCAGGAGGCAATATCTCGTGTCTCGGATGCAGACGTTTTTATACTCAATAAGGTAAAGATAACAAAAGAAATACTCTCTGCTGCTAATCACCTAAGGCTTATATGCGTATTTGCTACAGGATACGATAATATTGACGTTCAAGAAGCACAGAGAAGGGGAATAGCCGTATGTAATGTTCCCGGATACTCTACCGATAGCGTCACTGTATTTACTGTTGCGAATGTTCTTGCCCTCTATACACATCTCAGAGAATATAATTCATACGTGAATTCAGGAGAATATTCTGTCTCCGGAGCCCCAAACAGACTTGTTCCCGTATATCACGATATGAGTGGCAAAACGTGGGGAATTATAGGACTCGGCAATATCGGACGCGCTGTTGCAAACGTCGCAGTCGCCCTTGGTGCGAAAGTGATAGCAAATAAGCGGACACCGGTAGACGATTTTGAATGTGTGGATCTCGATACGTTGTGTAAGGAAAGCGATATTATAACAATTCACTGTCCGTTGAATGAGGATAGCCGAAATATGATTAATATGCAAAAAATCGCTCTTATGAAAAAGGATGTGGTAATTGTAAATGTCGCGCGCGGTGCAGTTGTTAATGATGAGGATATTACCGAGGCGATAAAAAAAGGAATGATCGGTGCTTTTGGCGCAGATGTATATACAACCGAGCCGTTTTCAACCGATCATCCGTTTTATAGTATTAAAGATTATCCCAATGTTTTATTTACTCCTCACGCGGCGTGGGGCAGCTATGAGGCGCGCACAAAATGCATTAATATTATTTGCGATAATATAAGTGCGTTTTTAAGTGGAGAACATAAAAACCGTGTTGTTTAACCATCAGCACCTATCTATAGTTATTACAGTGTAGCAATAGCTTCGTTTGCTCTTTATTGCCGAATCTATTTCTGCTGCAATGTCGTCGGGTTTCCCCTTGATATCAAACGGTAATACCAAATCAAATATAAGATTTGTGTGTGTTTGACCTACAACTGTCCTGAAGTCGTGTATTGAGGCTTCGGGACAGATTTCTTTTACGGTGCTAAGGGTGAATTCTCGTAGCTCATTCACCGTTTCGTCGTGGGTAACTATCGGGTCCATATGAATTGTGCAAAGTATTCTTAAATCGTCGTTTATTGCTCGCTCTATGTTATCTATAACATCGTGAAGCATATAAATATCTTTGCTTCCATCAACTTCTGCATGGAATGAAACAATATAGTGATTGGGGCCGTAATTGTGTACCAGCATATCGTGTATTCCGACGATCTCGGGATAATGTGAAACCATTTCCTTTATGCTTTCGACAACCTCATCGACAGGTGGCTCTCCAAGGAGCGAATTTTTTGTTTCGTTGAGTATTTTTATACCGGCAATAAATATCATTACCGAAACGCCTATACCGACTATCGAATCTATGTACCATAGGTCTGTTGCCTCGATTACTATGCTTGATATGAGAACTGCCGCAGTAGAGGCACAGTCGGAGAATGAGTCGGCGGAAGCGGCGGCAACAACAGAGGAGTTTATGCGCTTTGAAATCTTTCTGTAGAAAAATCCAAGCCATAGCTTCAGCAAAATAGAAATGCCTAAAATAACAAATGTGAGTGTGGATAGATTAAGTGCTGTAGCTTCTTTTGAGAAGAGCCCACTGACTGAGCTTGTAAATAGCTCAAATCCCACTAATAATATTAGGAATGATACTATGAGAGAAGAAACGTATTCTATTCGCGCATGACCGAATGGATGATCTTTATCTGCCGGCTTTGCCGCGATTTTGAAGCTGACAAACGAAACAATAGAGCTTCCGGCATCTGCCAGGTTATTCAACGCATCTGCTGTAATTGCAATTGAGGCGGACAGCAGACCGGCCAGTAGCTTAATAGCGGCTAAGATAAGGTTAACTATTACTCCTACTACGCTTGAGAATACACCAAATCTTTCTCTTACTTCGGGATTCTCGGGAGAATTGCTGTTTTTTACAAACAATCTTATTAGTAAGTTTGTCATAACTACCTCTTAAATTTGAAAAATGTATTTACAAAACCGAAAAATATGATATAATTAATGTAATAACGCGTATGAGGTTTGATTATATGTTCACAGAGTATAGCCTGACTGGATCTTGTCAGACGGATTTGAATACTGAAATAAGATTTTTACTTGCCACCGCCAAGGTTGACGGAGTCGAGCTTGTTAAATTTAGCTTTCCTACGAGCGCAAATGAAAAAGAAAACAGCCGAATTGTTTGCTGTGTTATAAAGGTTATGCGCACGGTCAAAAGGGAAGGCATCATTCAATTTTATGTGAATAGGGAAGGATTTGCTCTGAATTCAACCGAAGCGAGCTACCTTCTCAATAAGTTTTCGCAGTATATTGCCACAGAGGAAAAAAATAATTATATATACGTAAGTCTATTACTTTTATTATGGGTGCCGCAGGGTGCGGCACCCTTAAAATATATAGAGTATATTACCCCTTGTTTTCTTCGAGATACTTTACTACGTCACCAACGGTTCTGAACTTGTGTAATTCTTCATCGTCGATGGTAATATCAAACTTTTCTTCGCAAGAGTAAACCAAATCAGCAAGTTCGAGTGAATTGATACCGAGATCGCCTGTAAGCTCTGCATCCATTGTAATGCTGTCTGCATCAATGCCGAGGTCTTCAATCAAGAAATTCTTGAAACTCTCAAACATAAAACATCCTCCTTTTTAGTTTGTACTTACAAGTTTTGCGTACTGGTTAATCATACTATATCGCATTCGGTTTGTCAATAGTTTTTTAAAAAATACCACATTTTGCACTAAAATGAAAATATATAAAATTATTTTAATTGTTGAAAATCAACAATATAATTGACATTTTCGTAGATTTGTCTTATATTTTGTCGACAGTTAATTCAATATTATATTGACAATTACAGCATAATAATATATAATTGTATTGTAAACATTTTGAAAGTATTTTGGGAGGTATCTATGGATTATAGCTGGATATGGTTGGCCGTCATAGTGATTGCTGTTATAGTCGAGGCTTTGACTGAGCAGCTCATATCAATATGGTTTGTTCCTGCTGCCGTTGTTGCGATGGTTCTTGACTGTGTAAAGGTCTTGCCAATCATTCAAGTTGTTACCTTTGTTGTTATTTCAGCGCTTGGAATAATTTTTCTCAGAAAAATATGCGCAAAAGCAAAGGATGACAGAGCTTCAAAAACAAATATAGAAGCTATCGTGGGCGAGAAATGTGTAGTAACGGAAAGAATTGATAATTTTGCGGGATGCGGTCAAGCTAAGGTTAAGGGACAGATATGGTCTGCAAGAGGAATTGAAGATGATGACGTCTTTGAGGTTGGAGAAGTTTTACACATAGTTGCTATTGAGGGCGTAAAAATCATTTGTAAGAAATAATATTAAAAAGGAGAAAGAATTATGCCAATTGCACCGTTAATAATTGTACTTGTACTTCTGGTTGTAATTTTTATTGCGAATATCAGAATTGTACCGCAAGCGACAGCACAGGTTATAGAGCGTCTTGGCGCATATAAGACTACTTGGCATACCGGAATGCACTTTAAGGTTCCGTTTATCGAAAAAGTGGCTAAAAAGCTTACACTTATGGAACAGGTGGCTGATTTCCCACCGCAACCGGTTATCACAAAGGACAACGTAAGGATGCAGATCGACACAGTAGTCTTTTATCAGATTACAGACTGCAAGCTTTACACCTATGGTGTAACAAATCCGATACTTGCTATTGAGAGCCTTACCGCTACGACACTTAGAAATATCATAGGTGAGCTCGATTTAGACCAGACGCTCACGTCAAGAGATATTATAAATACCAAGATGAGGGCTATACTTGATGAAGCCACTGACCCATGGGGAATAAAGGTCAACAGAGTAGAGCTCAAAAACATTATTCCTCCAAAGGAAATTCAGGATGCTATGGAAAAGCAGATGAAGGCTGAGCGTGAGCGTCGTGAATTGATCCTTAAAGCGGAGGGAGAGAAAAACTCAACGATTCTTGTTGCTGAAGGAAGAAAGCAAGAGATAATATTGGCGGCAGAAGCTGAGAAGGAATCAGCCATTCTTAGAGCAGAGGCTCTCAAGGAGGCAAAGATAAGAGAAGCGGAGGGTGAATCCGAAGCTATTTTGAAGATCCAGGAGGCAACAGCCCGTGGTCTTGAAATGATTAAAAAAGTCGATCCCAGTCAGGAAGTTATTACCTTGCGCAGTCTTGAGGCGTTTGAAAAAGCGGCGGACGGAAAGGCAACGAAAATAATCATTCCGTCACAAATTCAGGGGATTGCAGGACTTGCATCTGCATTAACCGAAGTCTCGAAAACCCAGGAATAAAGCAAAAAACCGAAGTAAAGATGAGGCAGAAATGTCCAAAACTTTGCTTCGGTTTTATTAAAAGTGATTTGTATATAAAACAAAAACAAATTTTGCAAAAAAAATATAAAAACTATTGACAAAAAATAAAAATTCTGCTATAATTATTGTCGTTGCAAAAGCTATGTGCCTTTAGCTCAGCAGGATAGAGCAACTGCCTTCTAAGCAGTAGGTCGGGGGTTCGAATCCCTCAAGGCACGCCATAT
>JAZNHE010000022.1:0-7484 GCA_045576795.1 Eubacteriales bacterium
CAGCATATATGGTTACCATAAAAGGAAATAGCGAAAAAACTATTTGCGAATACCTGCTTGATTTAAGAACGTTTTTCAGGTTTATGAGAACGAGGTGGGAGGATCTTGACATTCCCGCAAATGAATATGAAAAAATCAGTATAAAACAGCTAACTGAACTTGATGTAAAACGTGTTACTCAAAAAAATATAATTGAGTATCTTATGTTTGTGGGATTTGAGAGAGATAATTCTCCTACAACGAGAATGAGAAAGCTTAGTGCTCTGCGTTCGTATTTTCATTATGCATGTAACAAAGAACGAATTATTGAAAAAGATCCTACTGTAGATATAGACGCACCAAAAAAAGCAAGAACACTGCCGAAATATTTGACAGTAGAGGAAGCGGTACATCTTCTTGAAACAATAAGAGAAGATAAGCAATCTAAAACGAGAACTAGAGACTATGCGATAGTTGTTTTGTTCCTGAATACCGGCATGCGTCTTTCTGAACTTGTTGGTCTAAACCTCGAAAGCTGTGATAGCGAATTGAATTTTGTAAAGGTAATGGGTAAAGGAAGTAAGGAGCGAGTTATTTACCTAAACAAAGCAGCGAGATCCGCTCTTATCGATTATCTGAAATTGAGATTAGATCCCAAGTATGTAAAAACCTCGGATAGTGCACTCTTCCTGAGTGGACGTGAAAATCGCATATCAAATAAAACGGTACAATGGATGGTACAAAAATATCTTAAGCTTGCAGGATATGGTTCCATGGGGTTATCGGTGCATAAATTAAGACATACTGCTGCAACACTTATGTATCAGTCAGGAAAAGTAGACATCAGGGTTCTTAAGGATATATTGGGGCACGAGCAGCTTAATACAACTCAAATATATACTCATGTTGTCGACAGAAATCTTGAAAACGCGGTGGAACAAAATCCGCTCGGCGATGTGATTATAAAATAATATTCTGCCCTGCTATAATTATTTGATTTGGAGGAAATATGACGATAGGTGAGAAGATACGTAAGGCAAGAATTTCTAAATCAATGACACAGTCTGAGCTGGTTGAAAACAAAATAACAAGAAATATGCTTAGCGCTATAGAAAGCGGTAAAGCCAGACCATCTTACGAGACAATACAATTTCTTGCAGCAAAACTTGGCCTGCCGGTAGCATATCTTTTATCCGATGAAGAAGATATATCATTCTATCAAAAGAAGGAGCTAATGCCGGAAATAAAGAGCTCTTTTGTCAATGAAAAATATGATGAATGTGCAGCTCTTTTGTCAAAAATAACAACTAAAGACGACGAAGTATCTTATTTGTTGGCAACGTGTTATTTTGAACTGGCGAGAGCTTCTGTCAGATGCGGAGCGTTGAAGACTGCCATAAAGCATATTGAGCTTTCTGAAAAATATGCCGAAAATACTATTTATGATACTTCAAAAATAAGGACACTACTACCAATATATTCGGCAATTGCTACTAATATAAACTCACCTCTGCTTGAATTTGATGAACAAAGATATTCTGTATCATTTAAGGATACCGTAGAGTACGAGCTCTATAAATATATGAATGGTGACACGCAGTATGAATACACCAATCAACAATACAGGCTCCATATGCAGGCAAAAACGTATATAAAGGAAAGAAGGTACCCCGAAGCAATCGAATTGCTCCAGAAACTCGAAGAAACAAAAACGCAATATGACCGCAATGTTTACTTAATATTCAGCGTATATGCGGATTTAGATTATTGCTATAGACAATTATGCGATTTTGAAAATGCATACAGATATGCAACTAAACGCATGTCGATGCTTGACGGATTTAATTCATAATTGATAGGCGGTATTAGCCCGATGTATCAGAAAAAACATCGATAAAGCTAATACCGCTTTCCTATTAATTATTTATTGATAAATAAATAACAAATTCCTCAAAAAGTATTGACTAACTCATTATTTGGTGATATATTATATTTGGTGAAAGTTGCGACAAGTGCTTTTATCGACTAAATTGTTTAATATTTTTGGAAGGAGATATAGATTTGAACAAGTACACAAATTCTAAAATCTGCAGTCTACCTAAGGCATCAGATTTGAGAACAGCTCTTATTGCGAGCCATAGCTCTGAAGTAAGAGATCAGGTCGCCCTTCTCTTCGACTACAACACATTCGTTGAGACGAGTGCATTTACGCAGCGCGCATTTTCGGATTTCATCTCTACTGAGAAATCCAACGAATTTGAGGGCGTTATAACCGGATATGGAGCCATCGATGGTAAACTCGTTTTTGTATTTGCAGAGGATGCTGCAAGAATGGGTGGAGCAATTGATGAGCGCCATGCAAAAAAGATCTGTGATCTTTACAATTTAGCTTTAAGCAATGGAGCTCCCGTTATCGGAATTTTTAATTCAAACGGTGTAGACATTTTTGAGGGCACTGCAGGACTTGCAGCATACGGTAAAATCATTTCCGCAGTAAATCGAGCTTCGGGACTTGTTCCTCAGATTGCTCTTATTACCGGAAAATGCATTGGAACCGCTGCTACTATTGCAGCGATGTTTGATTTTGCTGTAAAGCTTAATTCCGCTGAGTTCTATGTTTCCTCCCCTGCTCTTACAGGCGCTGACTCAGCCCAGGACTCAATTCTTGCATACAAGTCGGAGGATCTGACCGCATGTGCGGAATATGTCAAGAGGTTGATTGCTTTTCTTCCGGATAATAAGGATGTTGGAATTCAGGTTTCCGACACCTCTGACAATCTTAACCGCATGCTTGGTGATGTAGATTTTTGTAGCTCTGCTATTACCGCTATCGCTTCTATCGCCGATAACGGCGTGTATACAGAGGTTGGCGCAGATTTTGTAACTGATGTTTCAACCGCGTTTATAAGTATAGGCGGTGTTAAGTGTGGCGTTGTGGCTAATTCATATTGCGATAACGAAGGAAAGATCGATGCTAATGCCGCAAAGAAAATATCAAGATTTGTAAATCTTTGTGATACCTACTCTATTCCTGTTGTTACTTTGGTGGATTCACTCGGTCTTGCCATAGATAAGGAAAATGAGGATACCTTTGCATCTCAGCTTGCCAAGCTTGCTATGGCTTACGCATCAGCTGAGGTTCCTAAGATTACTGTAATTATGGGACATGCAATTGGCGCTTCCTTTGTACTTCTTGGTTCGAAATCACTCGGTGCCGACCTTGTATATTCGCTTGATGATGCTCAGATCGGTGCTCTTTCTGCTGAAAGCGGAGTTGCTTTCGCGTGGGATAAGTATATATCCGAGGAAAAGACACGAGCAGAGCTTGTATCCGAGTGGAAGCTCAACGTTTCCTCTCCCTTAAGAGCTGCAGCAAGCGGTGAAATTGATGATATAATTTCAGTAAATGAGTTGAGAGCAAGAATTTGTTCAGCACTGCTTATGCTCACCAAGAAAAGCAGAACTGTTCCCTTCAAGCGTAAGTCTGCTCCCTTTTGATCGGAGGAGAAATTATGAGTTTTTTACTTGAAGTTGTAGATTATAAAGCTCCTATTACAGATATTACCGACAAGCTTGCCTTTGGTGGAAAGATGCTTCTCCAGGGAATGATGACTGTGTTTGCGGTCTTATTCACCCTCTGGTTTGCTCTGTTCATCTTCAAGATTTTCTTTCATGATATCCCTTCCAAGAGCAAGAAAAAGGTAAAAGCTGTTAAGGAAGACGCGAGCCCGGTAACAAGTTCTTCCGGTGTTAGTGATGAGGAATTGATTGCTGTATTCGCTGCGGCAATTGCAATGGCTGAATCAGAAAGTGCTCCGGACACCAAGTTCCGCGTAGTTTCATTCAAAAGAAAGTAATATTTATGAGAGGTTTCTAAAATGAAAAAGTACAATATAACCGTTAATGGAACAACATATGAGGTAGTAGTTGAAGAAGTTGATGCTTCTGCCCCTGTTTATACACAGAATTCTACATATACAGCTGCACCCGCTGCTCCCAAAGCGGCACCCAAGGCAGCACCCAAGCCCGCTGCATCCGCTAATGTTACAGGCACAAAGGTTACTGCTCCTATGCCCGGTACCATACTTGCGGTTAAGGTGACCTCAGGTCAAGCTGTAAAGAAGGGCGACGTTATATGCGTTCTTGAAGCAATGAAAATGGAAAATGACATTCCTGCTCCCGAGGATGGTGTAATCGGATCGATTAATATCCAGAAAGGCGCATCTGTAAACGCAGGCGACATACTCGCAACCATCAATTAATTACTACAAAGGTAAGGTGTAAACCATGATACAATCATTTATCGATTTCCTGAAAAGTACGGGAATATACCGCCTGACTCAGATGGAAAATTGGTGGCAGTATCTGGCAATGTATGTAATAATAGGCGTTCTGTTCTACCTTGCGGTTGTTAAGAAATTCGAACCGCTGCTCTTATTGCCTATTGCCTTTGGTATGTTGCTTGCCAATCTTCCCGGCGCTAATCTCATACACTTAGATTTCTTCTTTGATGAATATTATATAGCACAAGGCTTGATTAGTGAGGGTGAACATGCATCTATGTTTATGATCATTGAAGAGGTTATAAACTATGGTGGACTCCTTGATATATTATACCTTGGCGTTAAGCTTGGAATATATCCCTCCCTTATTTTCCTTGGCGTTGGTGCTATGACTGATTTCACTCCCCTTATTGCAAATCCTAAGTCGCTGTTTATGGGCGCAGGTGCTCAGCTTGGCGTATTTGCAGCGTTCTTCTTCGCACTCTTCCTCGGATTTTCTCCGACAGAAGCAGGCGCAATAGGAATTATAGGCGGAGCAGACGGCCCGACGGCAATACTTGTTACAAAGATTCTCGCTCCTCATCTCCTTGGAGCTATAGCAATAGCCGCATATTCTTATATGGCGCTTATTCCTATAATACAGCCGCCTTTTATGAAGCTTCTTACTACAAAGAAGGAAAGAGCTATTAAGATGACTAACCTCCGCAGCGTTTCTCGTGTTGAGAAGGTTGTCTTCCCTATCGTTGTAGCGGCGATAGTTTGTCTTCTTGTACCTGATGCGACTGCTCTTGTCGGTTTCCTTATGCTTGGTAACTTATTTAATGTTTCCGGAGTTACCGACAGGCTTTCAAAGACTGCACAGAATGAGCTGTGTAATATTGTAACCATATGTCTCGGAGTTTCCGTTGGTGCTACCGCTAATGCGGAAGACTTCCTCAAAAAGGAGACGGTATTTATAATTTTGCTTGGACTTTGCGCATTTATACTTTCCACATGCGGCGGTTTGATCGTAGGAAAGATTATGTGTAAGATTACAGGCGGTAAGATTAACCCGCTTATCGGTGCGGCAGGTGTATCTGCTGTTCCTATGGCGGCTCGCGTGGCTCAAGACGTAGGCAGAAAAGAAGATCCTTCCAACTTCCTACTTATGCATGCTATGGGTCCTAATGTTGCCGGAGTTATAGGCTCTGCGGTAGCCGCAGGTGTGTTCCTTAACTTCTTTGCATAAAATAAATCAATGAAAGGATATTAAAATGTCAAAGGTTCTAATAACAGAAACGGTCCTTCGTGATTCGCATCAGTCCTTGGCGGCTACAAGAATGACCACAGACGAGATGCTTCCTATCCTTGAGGATATGGATAAGGTCGGATATCATTCGCTTGAAGCATGGGGCGGTGCTACATTTGATGCCTGCCTTCGCTTCCTTAATGAAGATCCGTGGAATAGACTGCGCACAATAAGATCTCACGTTAAGAAAACAAAGCTCCAGATGCTTTTCAGAGGTCAGAATATACTTGGATACCGTCATTACGCTGATGACGTAGTTGAATATTTTGTTCAGAAGTCTATAGCAAACGGTATCGATATTATCCGTATTTTTGATGCACTTAACGATGCAAGAAATCTTGAAACAGCAATTCGTGCTACCATTAAAGAGGGCGGTCACGTTCAGGCTGCTATTTCATACACTACTTCCCCATTCCACACAAACGATGGCTTTGCCGCGTATGCAAAGCAGCTTGAGGAAATGGGTGCTCATTCGATTTGTATTAAGGATATGTCAGGCTTATTGAAGCCTTATGAAGCATTCCAGCTCGTTAAGACTATCAAGAGCAATGTAAAGATTCCCGTTCAGCTTCACACACACTATACAGCGGGTCTTGGCTCTATGACGCTTCTCAAAGCAATAGAGGCCGGTGTTGATGCAGTGGATACTTCTATATCTCCTCTTGCCATGGGTACTTCACATACTCCCACGGAGTCACTTGTTGCAACGCTTCAGGGTACACCCTATGATACGGGGCTTAGTCTTGAAAAGCTCGACGTTGTGGCAAAGCACTTCAACACTATACGTGAAAAGTATCTCGCAAGCGGTCTTATTGATCCCAAGGTGCTTAAGGTTGACGTTAATGCGCTTCGTTATCAAGTTCCCGGCGGTATGCTTTCCAACCTTATATCACAGCTCAAGCTTGCAGGAAAATCAGATAAGCTTGATGAGGTTCTTGAAGAGGTTGCAAGAGTTCGTGAGGATGCAGGATATCCTCCGCTTGTTACTCCCACATCACAGATCGTAGGTACTCAGGCGGTTAATAACGTAATTTTTGCAAATGAGGGCAGATATGCAAGAGTAACAAAGGAGTTTAAGGGACTGGTTCGCGGTGAATACGGCAGATGCCCTGCTCCTATAAAGGAAGATTTCAAGAGAAGGATAATTGGCGACGACCAGATCATAGATTACAGACCTGCAGATAAGATTGCTCCCGAAATCGACTCTCTCCGCTCAAGAGTTGCATCATATTCAGAACAACCCGAGGATCTTCTTTCACTCGCACTCTTCGAGCAGGTTGCTATCAAGTTCTTCAACTGGAGAAAACAGCAGAAGTATAACCTTGATGCTAATGCAGATGCAGAAAAAGGAATTCATGCGATATAATTAAGCAGAATAAAAAAATAATTATTAACATGATAAAAAAACGATCGGTTAATGGGCGATACTCTTAAGGACAGTTTTGAGAGGACATTACCTACCGACAGAAAAATACAGAAACCGCAGAAAATCAATCTGCGGTTTCTGTGTTATAATAAAAACAATAATCTTGAAGAGGATAAGGAAGATGCTTATGAGAGATGTGATTGAACATTATAACAAGCTAATTGACGAAAACAACGACCCTGCTCGTGATCCCAAACCTTTAAGAGATTATATGGATAAGTGGGACGGGGAGAAGTTTATTGGGGGTATGCAGCTTGATAAAAATAAATCCGTTTTAGAAATAGGTGTTGGTACAGGGCGACTTGCCGTAAAAGTTGCACCAAATTGTAAAAGCTTGTGTGGAATAGATATTTCCGAAAAGACAATTGGGAGAGCTGCTGAAAATCTATCAATGTATCAAAATATAAAGCTTATTTGCGATGATTTTATGTCTTGTGAATTTGAGGCACAGTTTGATGTAATATACTCGTCATTAACATTTATGCACATACAGGATAAATTATCAGCT
>JAZNHE010000023.1:0-10473 GCA_045576795.1 Eubacteriales bacterium
AATGCTTCAAGGGCTTTGAGCATGAATTCTTCCTTATGAGCTTTGGTACGCTTACGGGCACCGCATCAAACGGTATGATCCTTATGAAAGAGGTTGACCCCGGTTTACGTACACCTACCTCAAGCCTTTATATTCTCTCTAACTTCCCGGGTATGGTTATGATAGCACCGCTGTTATTACTTCTTGGATTTGCCGGAAAGTCACTGATGAATGCGGTTATCACTTGCGCAATATTCTTCGTTCTGTGGGTTGTCTACACGATATTCCTGTTCCGTAGGAGAATATTCAGAAAGAAATATAAAGACGTTCCCGAGAATGTCTGGGAAGAGGATAATTGATAATCTTCTTACCTACCATTCAGACAGACCAAAAGTCAATAAAAAACCGAGGTATTTCAGACGATACCTCGGTTATATTTTTTGATGCAATTAAGAAGAATTGATGTTGAAGTCTTGCGGATTTCTTTATTTTACGCTGCTTATTATTATATTGTTATTGAATGATATAAGCATTTCTGCTACAAAATATTATTTATTTATGCAACAATTCTTTTGCTTTTGCGCCTCTTCTTGCGGTTCTTTGCAGGCGTCGCTTGTGTCTGCAGGGCTTATTGGTACAATTTCTACATTCAAGCGAGGCGTTGCAAGCCTCGTCAAATCTCTCGGGGTGGCGTGCGGCTGTAATTTCCCACACGGCGAGCAGTGCCAACGACACTGATAATAAGCTCCAGGTGTATATGTGCGGCAGGAATATGAACGGGGTAAACATCATTGCATAATCCCAGTTGTATATTCTGCAGTCCGTACAGCATCTGTTTTTCATAAAAATGTCGCGTATGGGACAGAAGAATACAATGCATATCATATCACATACGGAATAGGCAAGAACCAACAGTGTCATCAGTCCCGCATCTAATATTTCCATAAGATAAAGTATGCCGAATATTAGGTTTACCGACACCCAAACTATTCCAAAGGCGACGACACCGCGATATTTTCTTTTTGGGGTGGGCGCGTCTGATTTTGGTAAGTAGTTCTTTTTCAGCTGCTTTTGTGAGCCGATGTAATGGAGTCTTGATGGGAAGAAGCGTATCAGCATCTCGATAAATAGGACAATCCATATAGCCGCCCAGAAAAGAGAGTGCTTCTCAAGTCCGTTAAAAAGCTTGGGGCTTTTTTTCAGTCTCCCAAGCACGTACGATATTAATGCTATTATAAACGCAGCGGTTCGAAGTACGAATTTCACGTAATCGTATATATGTAGCGCATTGATTTTTTTCACGTTAACTATACCTATTCGCTATTGTTTTATGTGTCCATTCTATCATTTTTTTCTTTCGAGGTCAAGTGTTCATTCTAGTTTTTAACAAAATGTTAGGATTTAATACGCAGATTTTGACACAAAAACATTAAAAAAAACAATTTTTGAAAATTCCTCTTGTAAATGTGTTTTTGATATTGTATAATGTAGTTAATAGCGTAATAATATTCTGCAATAATGAGGAAGGGTGATTAAAATGAAAAGAATTTTTGCATTAATTACTGTAGTCGCGCTTGCTTTTTCACTTGCATCATGCGAGTTTTTCACAGAGAATGACAAGCATACTCACTCGCCTGTACAGTGTAGGGAAAAACAATCTACGTGCATACAGCAGGGAAATAAGGAACACTATATTTGTAATATATGCGGAAAGGTATTTTCCGATTTCCGTTGTACCAAGGAAATAAAGATGTCCGACGTGACCTATCCCCTCGGAGACCATACGTGGATAGGAGCTAAATGCACATCTCCCAAGACCTGTTCTTCATGCGGAGCGACAACGGGTGATCCTCTTGGACACACTTGGAGTAATGCCACCTGTACCGAGCCTATGAAGTGTATCCGTTGCGGTAACACAAACGGAGAGAAGCTTGGGCATCTCTTTGATAATGATTGCGACAGCGATTGCAACAGAGAGTCCTGCGACGAGGTTCGCGAGGATGTAGGGCATATTGATGATAACAATGACGGTGTGTGCGATACCTGTGGCGGTAGCACAGTTCCGGATGATGACGTTGATCTGCCGCTTGATGACTTTTGATTGTGCTTAATAATTAGTATATTTAAAACGAGGATACCGACCCGGTATCCTCGCTTTTTTCTTGTAAGACAAATATTGTATTAACCAAAGATGGGGAATGAAACGTAGATGGGAGTGCATCTGCCGAGAGTATCGATTTCAAGGATAACTCTGTTGCTTGCCTCAACCACGTCACCGGCTTTGATAACGAAATCGCATTCCGCAAGTCCGGAGCTGTGAGGATTGAAGCCGTGTACCATAATGCTTTTCTTACCGGTTGCAGTGAAGCCCTCGGGAAGAATCCAACGCATAGCAACGTTTCTGGGCTCATCCTCAAAGCAGCACTTGGACTGAAGTATAACGTGTACTCCGAGCTCGGCACCGGGGGTAATATCGGGAGCAGAGGCGAGTGAAACCTGCGCTTTCATAAATACGTTCTCAGCATATACGGTGTAGGGCACAAGGTTTTCCGCTACGGGTCTTATCTTCTGCTTTGCGAAAGCAACGAGCATCTCGTGTGCATCACTCGGGATCACGTCCTCGTCAGCAAGCTCAACCTCAAAGTCAGCGAATGCGCCGTTATTTGTCCAGTTTGTGTGCTTGATGCTGTTGGAGGTAAGCACAACGGGAGCAACCTTTACTATTCTGTCGGTGAGCTCTGTGCAATTCTTGGGAATGCACTTACCGTTGTTGCCCTTAGCAATTGATACGGTTACTATATCGTCACCGATATGTGTTCTCCAGTCATCGGGGATTCCTGCGGTTCCGTAGAGAATACCCATGGTTGCACCTACTGTTGCACCTGTACAGTCTGTATCATCGCCGCAGTTAATTGCAGTAGTCATAGACTTCTTGAAGTCACCCTCGCCCCAAAGCAGACCTATAGCTGCATATGTTACGTTTGAGGGAGCCTCAAACCAGCCGTTACCTATATCAGCGTTGAGCTGCTGAACGGCGTTTCTTGCATCAATCCAGCTCATACCCTTGTCATAGCACTCGAGTACGAAAACTATGCTCTTTGCCATTCTTGAGTTCTCGGGAATAGCGGCAAGACCTACCTCGATACACTTGCGCAGATCTGATACTACAAATGCCGCGGACTGAAGGGCAGCAACAAATGCAGCGGCAAATGTGCCTTCGCCTGCACCGTGGTCAACCATCGCATCCTCCATAGAGTACTTAGCCGCTACGTGAGGCATACCGGGAGCTACGGTTGCCCATACCTCGCTTCTGATCCACGCGCCGTTTGAGTTGCGCCAGTCATTGTCATAGTCGCCCGCCATAGGAGGGGGAAGGCCTCTCTTCATATTGGACTTTCCGATACCGTACTCGTTCCAATGAGGTGTTATGTATGATACCCAATGCTCACCGAGCATAGCGGTATTGATAGCGTTAGGGCCGTTCTGCTCAAGAGCGTAGAGCCATATGAGCTGAAGGTCAAGGTCGTCGTTGGGGAGGACAACACTCGGAGGAGTGGTAAATCCTGTGATATTGTTTATCTCGCGCAGGCCCTCAAAGGGAGTTCCCATAGTTCCGCCAATGTTTTTTCCTATCCAGCAAGCGTATACCTTATCGCGGTAGGTTTTTTTGTCAAGCTTTATGTTGTACATAAGATATTCTCCTTTTTTTAAATTTCATAATAATATTACCCTAAAACAAAAGTATTTGCAATACCTTTTTGAAAAAAATCAGTGGATTTTTATTAAAATGCTTTTTCGGTAAATCTCGTGGCACAGGTTAAAAACGATAAACGGTGACACAGACCAAGGTGGAAAAGGCCGGTGTTCCATTTTTATCCTTATCCCAGGCCGCAAAGACTGGTGTTCCATTTTTATCCTTGCCCCAGGCCTCAATGGCTGTGGTCGCGCCCTCCTTTACCATATCTCCAAGTGCATCTGTTGGGTATAGCATATCAAACAATTCATAAAAAATCAATATCGGCAATATGCTGAAAGATATTGCATATATTGCTCAATAATCTTCTTATTTCCGTATCTGTCGACTAATTTTTGCATATTTCGCAACTAAGCCGAAAAGACGCGATAAGAAGGATTGCACTTCATTGGCACAATATGTTGAGCTTTTGATTTTTTTCATAGCTGTATGTAGTATTTGTTAAGATTTACAATGTATACTCGGTGCAATAAAAATCGGTGTTAATTTATCCCCATATTTTTTAGCGACATCAAAATCGCAGTTATGCTATAATCACATCGGTATAATAATGTATATAAAGAGGATATAATATGAGAAAAACCGCAGTTAAGGAAACAGTTATCAAGCGTGAGGTGCGCGAGTCTGAAGGAGCAATATACAGCTACGCCTTGATTATGAGCGAGAGCAAAAAGGTAGCGAGCTATAAAATACCGCTTTACTCCATAGGCGTAGAAATGATAGACATAGACGGCAACGAAACGCGCGCACAGACGGGCGACCTCTTTGCCGACGTAGGTAAGGCGATAGTTTTTTATCATAAGATGATTGACAATCTCGTCACTCCGCTTAATCTTCCGTACATAATAGAGGATGAGTTACAGTAATAGGATAACATCCACACCGTTTGGCTGAATTATCAAAATTTTATTTGACAAACCGTAAATAAAGAGATATAATATAAGTGAATATATTCGCTTTTGCGAACAGGAGAAGCTATGAACTACTTTATTACGGTAAAAGATGCGGCGGAAAAATGGGGAATAAGTACAAGACGAGTACAGATTCTATGCGCACAGGATAGAATAAAGGGTGCTTACCGTTTCGGCAAGTCCTGGATGATACCGAGCAATGCCGTATTACCAAACGCAAGGAGAACAGAGGAAGAAAAGCTGCCTATGCCGAGGCGCAGTCCGTTTCTCGATATGACAGACCTGTATAACAAGGCGGGTGGGGCAGAGGAGTGTGCCGAGATGCTCATTAACCGTCCCGAGGCGCACGCGCTCTTTGAGGCGCAGATTGCTTACAGACGCGGAGAGATAGAAAAGGTGTACGATCGCGCGAGATTCTTCCTTAGCGCACATTCGGGATTTTATGCCATACTCGGTGGCGGTATGCTGCTCGCACAGTGTGCGATTTGGCGAGGAGATACGGAGCTGTGGTTTGAGGCAAAGAAGCATATTTGCGAGGCGCCCTGTACTACTAAAGAGGACCGTGAAATAATCTCGCTCTCCCTTGCCATTATAGATAGCTCTGTTTATGATAATAAGGATTATCCGGAGTGGTTCACCTCCGGCAGCTTTGAGCCGTTGCCTGCAGATGCGCACCCGGCAGCAAAGGTCTTTTACGTAAAATACCTTTATATGTGTGCTTATGCCATAGCATCAGGTACGATACAGCATGACGGTATACGCGGTCTTGCCTTTATGAAGATGATTCCCAACACAATAGAGCCTCTGATTACACAGGCAGTGGTCGACGGTACGATAATACCGGAAATATACCTACGTATGTCCTGTGCTGTTGCATATCACAATTCGGGAGAGAAGCAAAAGGCACTCAAGCATCTTGATAAGGCAATATCCCTTGCCGTATCCGATAGGCTTTACGGAATTTTGACGGAGTATATTCGCCATTTTGACGGTTTGCTTGAGGAGCGTCTTAATGCTTTATATCCCGATGCCGTAGAAGATGTTAAGACACTTAATGAGAAGTATCGTTTCGGCTGGGCAAAGCTATCGGGACAGGTGAGAAACAGAAACATCGCTACCAATCTTACTCCGAGAGAGCACGAGGTTGCCAAGCTGAAGGCTTTTGGATATCGTCCGAAGCAAATCGGAGAAATGCTTTATATATCGGAATCTATGGTAAGATACCTTATCACGCAAATAGCCAATAAAACAAGCTGTCCCGAGGATAGATTTGCGGAGATATTATAGTTGCTATTCGCCATTGCGAACAACTAATCAATGTTTAAAGTTCGCTATTGCGAACATTTGTGCTTTTCGCTCATTTACATAATAAATATAGAACAAAAGGATAAAAACGCGAGAAAATCTCATTTTTTTAAGATTTTTTCGCGTTTTTTTGTTTTCCCATGAAAAGATATTGCCGTTATTCAATTGTTTTTTTGCGTTTTTAGCGGTTGAAATCGCAATAAAAATTGTGAAAAAACACATCTGTTTTATAGTGACGCAGAAGATATAAATGTGATAGAATTATATTGTAATAAAAATGAGAGGAGGTAGCAAATGGCCAAGATCAACGAGGGCGACCTCTACGGTGTCATAGATGCATTTGGCAAGACCTTTGAGATTTACTATGGGTATTACGAAGAATTTGAGCGCGACAGCGTTTACAACGATCCTGTGCCCATATATCCCGATCTTATATCCGCTCCCGTATACAACGATGAGGGATATCCTATCGTTACCGAGATGCAGATAGCATGTGAGCATTATTCGGGTAAGGAGAGCGAAGATAGCTGCGGATTGTGCCCATATATGCAAAAGGGGGAGAAGCTCTTTGGTCTGTGCAGATGCCCCGAAAGAAAAAATAATAATCAACCAAGAGTTAAATAGGAGGAAAAGATGAAAACACTTAAAAGCTTACTTGCGGTACTACTGATACTTTCATTTCTCATGACAGCGGCGAGCTGTTACATCATATCCGGTCAGAAGATGAGAACAGTAAAGGGTACCTACAAACTCACACATTACACCTACACACCCAAGCATGAGCGCAAGGAAGGTTATACGCCAAAAACCATTGATTATATCAACGATGAGGCATATAAATATGAAACCTATCTCGTTGTTACCGGCACAGGCACAGGCTACTACGTCCACAAGGACGCGAGCAATCCCGCTTACGTAAAGGAAGTAACATTGACGTATGAATATAATAGCGAGGATTCATCAGAGGTAGAGTACGTTATCTTTAACGACTCAACAGGTATAAACAGTAATAGCGGCACCAACAGATTGGGCGTTACCAGAGGTAATCTTAACTATACAAAGAACGCAATAGATTATCAGGAGCTTATTACAAAGCGACCGATGCGCACAGAGGCACTGTCCGTACGGTGGAACAAGGTTAGCGACGACACCGATCTCAAATATGCAGAGGAGCAGCTCGGCACTCTCAAAAAGTATGATTATTACGCATACGGAGCGTGCGGCACATACGAACTTGTTAACTCCTGGAATATAGAAACAGGTGAGCCATACGAGAGCCCTTATAATCACTTATTCTGTATCATAGATACAGCAGAGAATAATATCAACGTGACAGTTTGCTACGCTACTGTGGAGGTGCCTACCTCGACGATAATTAGCCATCCCAAGATAGAAAGATTGGCTGAGGACTGGAGCTCATTCTCGATTGACGGTGTTGTCTGGACACGTGATCCACAGTTTAAAAATAACTATTATTACGAGGCAGACAATATCAGACACACGTTAAGATATATAAGCAATGATGTAACGGATCGTACTGTAAAGGAACAGATTGAGAGCCGTATGCCGATAGAGGAATAAAAATGTTTATTTGGGTTTAATTCAGAGCAGAATAGCTTACTGAAGTAAAACTAATTATGAGAAAACTGTATAACGTGCATAGCGAGTGATACACCTCGCTATGCACAGAGTAAACTATATATTCGTTTACGAAAAAGCGACGGTAGTCATCACCTTCAAGGGCGACTACGACGGTACATTCCGCAAGTGGTTCAAGATCACGCAGGATCCGGGTACCAATGAGTTTGAAGGAGAGTGGGTTACTGTTACACCACGCCTTAATAAAAGGCAAATCAGTAAATCTTTGTCAATGTAGTGCAGCGTAAGCGAAACGGTGCGAGGGTGTAAGAAAACAACTGATTCTTGTTTTTCCCTCGCGTGACCGAGCCGCAGCGAGACGGGTGAAAACCTTGCCCTGCATTGACCTCTTAAATGTGAGCATAAGACAAAGCCGCTTATGCTCACATTTAAGAGTAAAAAAAATTCTATAGATTTGATTGGAGGAAAACCAATGAAAGCAACGAGAACTAAATTAAAGATCGCAGGGTTGCTTATTACTCTTGTGATGCTTGTAGCCACATTTAGCACGTTTGCCGTAACGGCACTTGCGACTGATGGTGAAATAGCGGCAGTCACCGTGATCGAAGGATACGGCCCTGACAGTGATGATAGCGAATTTGACACCGTTTCAGGAAACGAGATCATTTCAGACACTTATTATAACGGCACTTCGTGGATTGATGATATTGGTAAGGGCAATTTATACTTCCAGTGGGGTTACGGTGATACCCTTGACGTCACTTTAATTGATCGCGATGGAGTTGTCTCTTACGAAAGTGTGATAATTCAGGAGCATAGTGACTCGGAAAAGCGCGATGATGTTCATTGGATGGAGTTCCCGCTGTCGGGTGCATACACCGATGACACCTATATCGTCGCTACACACGGATTTGACGAATATATGCATAATGAGGACTTTACAACAGGAACAGGCTCCGTAGCCAACATCTTCACGCAGACCTCAAGCGGCGATCCGCGCTTTTTAAGCAATTATATGCTGATGTACGGAGAAGACTATATTACAGACGGTTCGACTTCTCTTTCCTTTAAGCACATTCCCGCAACCTTCCGCTTTGTGATTACCAATACCCATGGGAAAGCGTTGTTCCTTGAAAGCGTGACGCTTCGCGTGGTTGACGCTGACGGAAACTCCGTTCCCGTTGCATCTCAATACTGTGAGATTTATGTGGATGCGCTGGTGGGATACCAGGAGCTTACATATTCCAACATGACCTACGATTCTATCACTACCAATTTAAGTAGCTATACCCTTGAAGTTGGCGAAAGCTATCTTGCTTACGCACTGGCACTGCCGTTACAGTCTGACGATGCGCTGACAGACAAGACCATTCATGTCGAGGTAACCACTTCCGAAGGCAAGTATATGGCGTTTGAGTTAGCAGCTGATGCTCTTTCAAATGCGAATCCCGGCAATGCATATAACTGGGTTGGCAGCAAGAGCTACACATTCCGTATGGGAACCCGATGTGCAGACGGCTGTACCCTCAATGCAACAGGCAACTGTACTGTCTGCGGCTATCAGTGCGACCACGACAACGTAAAATATACAGACAACGGTAACGGCACCCACGATCAGGTCTGCTCCGTCTGCGATTACGTGGAAGTGGATAATGAAGCACACACCGGCGGTACGGCTACCTGTCAGAGTCAGGCGGTTTGCGTAGCCTGCGGTGCAAGCTACGGTGACCTTAACCCCGATAATCATATCTCGGTTGATATTGAAATGGGACTTTGCAGTTGCGGCTATCAACTTGAAGCGAGAATCGGTGACACGCCCTACGTGACCTTTGAAGCTGCCTTTTTAGCGGCAAGCACTGGCGATACCGTTGTTGCATATGCGGGTAGGAGTGGAGGAAATCTGGTAATTCCCCAAGGTGTGATCTTTAACGGTGGTGAATACGAGTTCTCTACTATGACAGAGAATCGCGGTGAAATTATCGGCGGCAAGTATACGGGAAATGCAATAAATTACGGCAAAATCACAGGTGGTCTGTTTGAAGGCAATAGATTTGTGGTTAGCAATTACGGCGAAATCACAGGCGGTACATTCAATATTTACGTTGAGCACTATTCGGGAAAGATTACGGGCGGCATATTTAACATATTTGTAGCTGCTCACGCCAATATAGACGGCGGTCATTTTACCGAGAGTAGCGGTATTGATTTCTACGCGGATATGGATACTGGAATTTTCTACGTCGTAATAAACGGCGGTGTATTCGACTGTGACTTGACAGCTTTCACGAATATCTATGGCGGTGAGTTTAACGGCGAGGTTATCAATTGCTCAGAAATTTTCGGCGGCGTCTTTAACGGTGAGGTGATCAATAGTCGCGGTAAGATATTTGACGGTGAGTTTAACGGTAAAGTAACCAACGGTGTGCTGGCAGAAAACGGCATGCTTGATCGAAATGGTTTTATTTTGGGCGGTATATTTAATTCGGAAATACTGAATTATAGCCACATTTATAACCTTGTTGATGATGATTATACCTTTATACTCGGTGAGAGCTTCGTGATGACCTACGTCAACGGACGCATCACCTGTGAGGAGCATATCAAGGCAAGCGATGCTACATGTACGGCACAGGCGATTTGCCGCATCTGCGGAAGCTACGGAGAGTTGCTTGATCACTCCTGGACTGACGCAACCTGCGAGACCCCCAAGACCTGCTCGGTATGTAATTTAACCGAGGGTGAGGTGCTCGGACACGACTACGCAGATGCAACCTGCGAGACCCCAAAGACCTGCTCGGTATGTAATTTAACCGAGGGTGAGGTGCTCGGACACGACTACGCAGATGCAACCTGCGAGACCCCCAAGACCTGCTCGATATGTAATTTAACCGAAGGTGAAGTCGGAGGCCAAGCGGTCTTAGGAAG
>JAZNHE010000024.1:0-4697 GCA_045576795.1 Eubacteriales bacterium
AAACATACATTTATCAAAAGGAGAACTAAAAATGAAAAAGTTAGTTGCAGTCATTATTTTGATTTGTATTTCAATTACTGTTTTTTCATCGTGTGAGGATAATCACTACGCATTTTCTGAAACCAGAGATTTTTTGGAATATTCTCCTTCTTTTGAGTTCTTTCCAAAGTCTGTCGAAGGTGCCGAGGTTTTGAGCTTTGGAGATGCGGCTTACAATTACTGGAGTCGTTCGTCAGATGAGTTTTTAGTATTAAAATTCAACGATAAATCAACCTTTGAAAAAGAGCTGGAACGAATTTATGAGTTGAAAGACAAGTACGATAACATGCAAATGGAAAATTATCTTGTCAATGGATACGATTGTCTTTTTCTTATGTGTTCCTATTCTACCGGTCGAGAGGAAAGTATTCAGAAATATATCCATGCCTTCTATAACGAAACCTTCTATGACATATGTTGGGATTTGGTTATGATTTCGGAGGAGGAAATGACAATAGTTTATAACTTCTTAAGGTATGATACCAGAAACTTTGAAAAATGGGAAGAAAGAGAAGCTTACATAAGCGAGTACTTCGATTTAGACCTTGAAGCTATTGCAAAGGAACTATATGAGGGTTGATAAAAATACAACTTGTCGGATATTCTATTGTAAAAATACTTCATGTTGACTGTCTTGCCGAGGCTATGCGTTCTTTAACGGAGTAAAGAACACAGTGAAATCCACCTTCGTAGATGAAATCCGACAATGTCGGATGAAATCACTCTGTGATGAAATCTTCGCTTTCGCGAAGGTGATAAATTAAAAACAGGGCGGTTTGAGAAATCGAGCCGTCCTATTTACTTTTTTGCTTTGGTGTGGTACAATAAATAAAAACCAATCTGGAGATATTATGAAAAGCGAAAGAAATCTATATTTAGACGTGCTGAAAGCCGTAAGCATTGTCCTTGTTGTCTTTGGACACGCTATTCAATACGGGTCAGGAAAGGAATACTTGAGCTGGGGCTCTTGTCTTTACAACCCTGTCTTTAGCTTTATTTACAGCTTCCATATGCCGCTATTTATGTTGATAAGCGGATATTTGTTCTTTTTTTCTACAAGAAACAAAACCGCAAAGGAGCTTATAATCGCAAAAGCCAAGCAGATTTTGATACCGCTATTTTGTTGGAGCTTTGTTTCGCTGATCGTTCATATTATAAAAATCCTTGCAGGTGTTTCGACTCATAAGATAAGCCTGGTGTGGATTTTCCAGACGATCTTCTCCGGCTTTTGGGGTGGCCCTTGGTTCTTGTGGGCAATATGGTGGTGCAGTCTTATCGTCATAATTGGTAGAAAAATTTTCAAGGACAGCCCCCTCTTTTATTTTGCCGTATGGATGACTATGTTCTTCATACCCGACGATAACAACACCGCGGTATACAAATTTATGCTACCGTTCTTTATACTGGCATATCTGTTTAACAAATTCGACCTGACAACCAGGCTGAAGAAAATCTATTCACACAAAGCCTTTGGCTTTTCCGCACTTTTCGCATTTCTGCTCCTGCTCCCGCATTACAATTTTGACAGCTTTATCTACACCTCGGGCTATTACATACTCGATAAAAATATAGTTTATCAGCTTCATAACGATTGCTTCAGATTTGTAATCGGACTTGTAGGAAGCATAGCGGTGATGTGCATAGTCCATGCCTTTATGGATGCTTTCCCCCAGGGTGTTAACAAGGCCACAGCCTATATCGGCAGCTGCTCGCTGGGTATTTATTTGGTATCAAATTACATCTTTGATGAGGTATTAAAATATTTCCCGATTTCGGGCTTAAATTATCTATACACTACAGTAGAAACTATCTGCATACTGGGTATATCGCTTTTGATAACCTGGCTTTTAAAGAAAAACAAGATAACCAATATGCTTTTCCTTGGCGGCAGATAATTTTTACCTAAAAAGAATACTAACAGGGCGGTTTGAGAAATCGAGCCGTCCTGTTTTATTTATTATAAATTATAAAAAACTTTTCCCGACTCTTCCATTCTTGATTGTTTTATGTTATAATGGTACTATTAACGGCGCATTAGCGCGTATCGGAGGATACAATGTATAAAATAGTTAATAAGAGGGTGCTAAATCCAACAGTCACCCTTATGGATATATCCGCACCATTTGTTGCAAGAAAAGCAAAGCCGGGGCAGTTTGTCATACTGCGTACCGATATGTCTGGGGAGAGAATTCCGCTGACCATAGCAGGTTATGATGCCGAGCTTGGCACAGTTACAATAATATTTCAGACGGTAGGGGCAACCACGAGGATTCTCTCCGAGATGAATGTGGGGGATAGGCTCGCTGATTTTGCAGGGCCGCTCGGACTACCTACAGAGCTTGAGGGACTTCATGACGTACTCATCGTGGGCGGCGGCGTAGGCTGTGCAATAGCATTGCCGATAGCAGAGGCACTGCACCGTGCAGGATGCCGCGTTACGTCTGTGATAGGATTCAGAGAGAGGGATCTCGTTATTCTTGAGGATGAGTTTTCTTCCGTATCGGATGAGCTGGTTGTTATGACTGATGACGGCTCGTATTCAAGACGCGGTAACGTGTGCGTTCCGATACGCGAGATGCTTGAGTCGGGCAGACGCTTTGACAAGGTCATTGCCATAGGTCCGCTCGTGATGATGAAATACGTGGTAGAAACCACACGCCCCACGGGTATTCCTTGCGACGTATCTATGAATCCCATAATGATAGACGGTACGGGTATGTGTGGCGGATGCCGCCTTACTCTGATTAAGGATGGAGAGCGCGTGACAAGGTTTGCATGTGTAGACGGCCCCGACTTTAACGGCTATGAGGTGGATTTTGACGAGGCGATTGCTCGCTCACGTATGTACCGCGATTTTGAAAGACACTCCTATGAGAAAACGTGCAATCTTTTTGACAAAGTAGGTAAGGAGGATGGTGTAAATGGCTGATTTACGAATGGAAAAGGTGCCAATGCCCACTCTCGACCCACACAAGCGTGCAAAGGTGTTCTCCGAGGTTGCAGTCGGATATACCGAAGAGATGGCGATTGATGAGGCGGCAAGATGCCTTAACTGCAAGAATATGCCGTGTGTATCAGGCTGTCCTGTCAAGGTCAGAATACCCGAATTTATTATGAAAATACGTGAGCTCGACTTTGAGGGGGCATACCGTGTAATAAATCAGACGTCCTCATTGCCTGCGGTATGCGGCAGAGTATGTCCTCAGGAAACACAGTGCGAAGAAAGGTGTGTCAGAGGAATAAAGGGAGAGCCTGTCGGCATAGGCAGACTTGAACGATTTGTTGCAGATTGGCACAATCTTCACACTACCTCCACAGCTCCTAATGAGAGCCGTAACGGTCACCGAGTTGCCGTTGTAGGCTCCGGACCGGCAGGCCTTACCTGTGCCGGAGATTTAGCTATGAGAGGTTACTCCGTAACTGTGTTTGAAGCATTGCATACACCGGGAGGCGTGCTTACATACGGAATTCCGGAGTTCCGTCTTCCGAAGAGTATAGTAGAAAAGGAAATTGATAATCTCAAGGCTCGCGGAGTCGAGATTATGACTAATATGATAATAGGCAAGACACTCACCATTGACGAGCTGTTCTCAATAGGCTATGAGGCTGTGTTTATTGGCACGGGTGCTGGGTTGCCGAGCTTTATGGGTATACCCGGTGAGAGCCTTAACGGTGTCTATTCAGCCAATGAATTTTTGACACGCTCCAACCTTATGGGTGCCTATCGTGAAGATTCCGCCACACCTATTATGAGAGGTGGAAAAGTTGCAGTTGTCGGCGGCGGAAACGTTGCTATGGATGCGGCACGTACCGCATTGCGACTCGGCGCGGAGAAGGTGTACGTTGTATACAGACGCTCCATGGATGAGCTCCCTGCACGTCGCGAGGAGGTCGAGCATGCTGAAGAGGAGGGCATTGAGTTTAAGCTCCTCACCAACCCAACCGAGATTCTCGGTCACGACAGCGGCAGCGATAGAGAGCATTTTGTCAGAGCTCTTAAATGTGTACGCATGGAGCTCGGCGCACCCGACGAGCGTGGCAGACGCCGTCCCATAGCAGTGCCGGACAGTGAGTTTATCATCGAGGCAGATGCGGTCATTATGGCTATAGGCACAACGCCAAATCCGCTTATAAAGGACACGACATCCGGCCTTGAAGTGAACGAGCGTGGCGGAATTATCGTCACGGACAAGCTCGAGACTACAAAGAAATGCGTCTATGCGGGCGGTGATGCGGTAACAGGCGCGGCTACGGTAATATCCGCAATGGGAGCAGGAAAAACAGCTGCAGAGGCAATAGATAACTATTTCAAAGAATAGAATTATCAACCTTGAAGGACTGTATAAATTTTCATAAAATCATAGAAAAGGTACAGAGTATAGCGTGATACTCTTAACGGAGTATCACGCAGTCAAATCCGTCTTTGACGGGCGAAATCCACCTATGATGGATGAAATCGCTTCCGCGATGAAATCCTGCTTCACAGGGTTGTATTTTAGACGGATTTGATTTCATCCAAGGCGTGTCTTGGATTTCATCTGAACGAAGTGAAGATTTCATCGTTGCCGTGCAACGATTTCATTAAACCTATAAAAAAGAGATAACATTTCGGCTACGAACCGATTTGTTATCTCTTTCTGTTTGTAACAAGGGTTTGG